>NZ_JAWRXB010000016.1:0-209886 GCF_046535245.1 Paraburkholderia sp. SIMBA_030 | reverse complement strand
ACTGCCTCATCGCTGGGCGCCGATCACCGCCTGATCGCTGGTAGGCACTCCCCAGGGTGCCATTGCCGGGCGCTTACCGAGATTTCCGTAATTTCGACGCTTACTCTCTCTGACGCGTTGTCTAAAAAGGCATACCACTGTTGCTCAAAGTTGGCGGCAACCGCCTCCAGAAACCGCTCTCCTCCAAAAGAAATTGGATCGCCCGTGAAGCAGACCTGGAGTTCGCACAATTCCGTCGTCCCCAGCTCAATCAGGCGCTCGTGAAACTCGCGCAACATATTCACCACCACATAGGCCCCCGCTTCAGCAAGCAGATCGCTCAGGCCAATGCCACGGCATTTAGGCTCGACAAAAACTGACCCAACTTCGATCTCAGCTTCGGGTGCACTTCCGCCGCCGTAGTAACCCAAGTTTGACGTTAGTGTGCAGAATCCGACCGCATCGTTTCCTGAGCACAACACGAAACGATACCGAACAGTTGCTGACGCGTATCCGTCCTCAGCCACCACACCGTCGACGCTCGCGTCCGGCCACATGCCGGACCTCTTGCTCAGGTCAAAAGGCGTCAGAAACCTCCCTTCGAAGCAGGACGACTCGTCAAGCTCACGTGCAGCGTGGAGCTTCTTGGAAAGTGCTCGCATCGTCGCGCGCTCCGTCTTGCCCGGTGCGCAATTCGAGAAGACCGCCCACTCCCACTGTCCATTCGGATCGCCCACCGCGGCGAATGGAGCCCTCGCCCCCTCTATTACTGAGAACGGCAACGACAACGCATCCTCGACTGCATCATCCAGCCGCGTTCCTGCGGCCAGATCTTGCGCGCACTCGTCGGCCAACGTGCTCGTTGCCGCGTCGAGCCCCACCTCCATGCTGTGCTTCGTCATCCCTCTCCTCCTTGAAAACCCCGCCCAGCGATTGCGGGCGGACAGACACCGACCACTACATGGCCGCGGCCAATGACCTGGATCGCACTCTCAAACGAAGCGCCCTCGTTACTTGAACCTGGGTTCCGAATGTCACCGCTTAACCACCCGCCCCCGAACTGCCGGCGTTTCCCTCGCGCTTGCATGCTCAACGCGCACCGATTAGAAATCGGCCCCAATCGGCTTGCGCGTGGCCAGCCAGGCACTAACGTCGGATTCAAGCCACCCGACGGCCCGCGCTCCAAGTCGCACCGGGCGGGGAAACAGATCCAGCTTGACCCACTCGTAGATCGTCGTCTTTTTCACGCCGACCATCTCGAGCACCCCAGGCAGACGCAAAATCTTGTCATTCATTCTGTTCTCCTCATCGTTAGCTTTAACGCTCGAGACCCAGGAAGGCCTCTACTCGATAAATGTGTTCACGCCAAATGCCGCAAGTAAATCGGACGGAACCATCCCCACCGAAAGCGAAAGCGACTCCAAAGGCGATTCCGTCGTAGTTGTTTGCGGCGCGGGCATGTGCTCCAAGCGTTCCCGCACGTCTAATCCCGCAGACTGGTTGTGATGCCGGCGTAACGCTTCCTCCGCAAATCGCTTCAGAAGCGTCGCCCGAGCGCGAGGATCGCGTTCCATCTCAAGGGTGGCATAAAGACTGGGAAATTCTTCCTGCCGAATCGCCACTCGTATATCGAAGCTGCGGCATTCATGTCCGGCCTGAGGAACCGTCGCCATCGGCGACCGGTCCAGTCCGAGGCCAGGCGCTTCGATGGACGCTGCGCGAGCGCCGTCCTCTGCCAGGCGCTTAAGCCATCCAGCGCGTGCTCGAGGATCGGCAAAGGCGGAAAGTTCGGCGACCAGCCTCGCGTATACGGGACCACGAATCACCACTGTCAATGTGAGCGGCGTCTTCATCGCGTGACTCACAATATGCGTTGTTCGCCGAAGAGCACGAACCCGATCGCGTTGGTCAACCGTCCCTGCGGCAACTCGATGAGACGATTCCTTGGAAACGCCATCGCCAGCGCTTCGCGGTACAGCGGGCCGCCGCCTCCGGTCAGGACCAGTGTCAAATCCTCCGCACTGCGCACCTTGGCACGCAGTGCGCGCGCTGTCTCGACCGCGTGCGCTTTCCCGCGCTCGAGGTAGCGCGTGATGTCGACCGCCTGACCGAACGCCAGCAGCGAAGTCCCGTTGCGCAACGCCACCTCGATCGCGTCGACGCCCTCAAACGGCTCATCCGGGTCCGCCGACAGGGCCTCGGCCATCGCACGGTAGATGTGGCTTGCCCCGCCTGGCCGGCCGCCGCTGCGGTCGTACTGGATATTGAACCCTTGAGATGAAACGATCCAGTCGGCAGTGTAGTGGCCGATGTCGACCAGACAGATGGTTGTGTCCACGAGCGACGCATCGCCCTGCGCGACCACCGTGAGCAACGACCCCACTGGCTGAGGTACAACGACAACCCGCTCCACAAACACCGAGTGGCCTCCGAATGAAAGCATGCCTCGGAACGTCTTCTGAAGCGTCTCCGCATATCGCGCGAACGTGTGCACGGGCAGCCCCAGAACTAACGTCGAGACATGGGTCGCGTCGAGGTGGGCAAGCGTCGCGCCGACCAGCGCACAGTATTCGGGACGACCGGCAAAATCATTCGCCTCGTTGCGCTCGCCAATCGCTTTCCCGACTTGCGAATTCGCGTCGACGTCGACGTCAAACAGTTGCCCATCGACGGCAACCGTCTTAATGGAACTACTCGCCTGCGCACGACGCAGGGAACTTGCAAGCGCTGAGTCGATATGGGGCAATGCGACTGAGCGAAATGAGCCCGTACGAATGCGGCCGGTTCCATCGCGGAACGCCCACTTCGTGAACCCATGCCCCGGGTCCAACCCTAAATTAGAAAAATGCACCGTGTCCTCCAACCTGTATGTCAACCACCGCCGAGTCACGGTTGGCAAAATTGCACCACCCGGCAACCGGCACCAGGACCTTCGCCCGCACCCGGCATCGGGCGTCAAGGCAGTCCAATAACGAACAACAACCACAGGAACCACGAACCGCTCAGTACAACGAGAGAGATCACACCCGATTGGGTGGCGGATGCCCGCAGGCAACCTGAAACGCGCATGGCTGCGCGTGAAAACCTTCTGGATTTCTGGTCCGGCGCGAAGACACGGCGCAAGGGATCGATTTCGAACGCGCACCGTACGGAGGCGCAGAATTGATGGCGTGCCCGGTCAAGACACGTTGTGGTCGTTGAGGTGGCGCTAAGCCCGTTGCGAAGGAGAAGTTGCGAAGACGAAAAAGCCCGCGACCGCTATCGCGGTCCGGGCTTTCTGGGGCGGCACTCGACGCGGTCGCGTCAAGATAGGCTGCCTACGCACGCCTCCGAACATGGTTGTCCGGCTGACGCGACTTTCCTTTGATTGATCTACACTTGGTGCCCGTTGATGCGGGCGGAGGGAAAAAGCTGCCGAGTGAACGGCTCGGGGTCAAGTTTACGCCACTTCGCGCAAGAAGAACAGGCCACTCTTCTAACTTCCTTCACTACTATTGTTTCTATCCGTCGCACCACGTGCCATTCCCTCATCTAGGCGGAACGCAAGCGGATCGAAACGAACATCACCGAACGTCAGCGAATATCCCGCTCGGAATGATTGGATTCCGAATTGATCTTCCGCCTGCTGGCAACCTTCTTCCTCAGTTTAAGCACAACCTCGGTTCGCGCATGACCCAGTATTAACCCGGCCCCCGGTGGGCTGTGCGGGGCATTGAAAGTCTCCGCCTCAAGAAACCACTGGAGGTCGCAACGCCTTAAGGTGGGAACCAGATCCGGACGGCCATCGCGCCGCGCTTCCATGCCGGCGTGCCGGGCCGCCTGTCGGACCGCTGCGGCCACTGACACGATTTCCTCCTCGGCGACTTCGCCGTGGTCCACACAGCCTCCCAAGGTCATCGCACGCATCGTTTGCAGAACGCCGTCGGGAAGATAGCGCACCACGAGCGTGACCATCTCCGCCCGAATGGCACGGTCCTGAGTGAATGCCACCCACGGACACGCCCGCGCCGTCAGCCCTTCCTCGACGGCCCAGCGCCAGATCTGACGCAGCCGTCGAATAAGGCTCTCAGTCCGGACCCGACCGACGCCCGACATCGTGCGAAACGTCTGAGCGGCAGCCGCACCCAGATCAGCAACAAGGGGATCGCCGATTTCCTGCATGGATTGAACGAGCAAGCCTATTTCCTTATTGAAGACCCGGCGCACCTTGATCGCTCCAGGCCGGTGGCGTTCTCCGAATTCGATTATCAGCCACGAGACCCGGATCGGATCGGGCACGACTGTCGAGGCGCGCCTCACCTCCAGCCAATGTGCATACGCCGTTTGCCAGTCGGAGCCAAGCGAGACCTCAGAGCCACTCGCCGGATTCCGGATGGCAAAGCGAGCTTTCCCGGCCGGGCCACTCCGTATGATCAGGCCCGGCGGGTGAATTAAATACTGGTCCATAGGAGTTCTAACGTGGTTGGAAGTACTCGAAAATTGGCCGAAAATGGCCGAGTTCAACGCTGACCAGTTGGACTGCCTGCATGAATTCGTAGCCAAGGGCCATCAGTTCGCGGACACGCCGCTGCGCATAGGCATGCCGCAAACCATGTGCGCCAGTAGAGTGCCCCAAGGCTCTCAAGCTAGCGGAGCTGTAGCTCTGGCTGAATGCCTGACCGCCACCAATGTCGTAAACGGACTCACGACGCACCCCCCTGTCGATAATAATCCCAGGTGTCGAACGTCGGCGTTTTTCCAGTGCGTCAGCCAGACAGCGAGACAGTGCAGCGGGCCGACGCAGTCCGCCCTTACCAGGCGAAACCATCAGCACGACATCCTCGCGGCCAAGAAACATTGATTCGCACCAGGTGCGATGGCCCGAGGGTTCAATCTCGTCCCAGCGGCGCAACATAGTCAGCTCCGAGGCCCGCAGACCGGCATCGTATGCGATTAGTGTAGCGAGCGCGTTCTTCTCGTGTTGATGGGATGCGATTGCAGTCACTTCATCCCACTGCGTAGCGCGCCCCTGCCGCACGGTCTCGATCAGGCTCTCCACGGGTGGCAGCCAAAGCGAGAGCACCCGACTCAGAGCAATACGGGTTGTATCTACATCGGACTGGACATGAATTTCTGCGTACTCCTGCATAAACTCCATGACCTCGCGCTCGAGATAGGGACCATCAAGGTCAAGACCGTTTTCTTCGCGCCATTCCAGAAAACGCCGCTCGGCCTGCACGGTCACGCGTTCGGTGCCGATCGACGTGATGATGACGCGCCGATTCTCGCCCAACTCGGATTTCGGCACCCCATGCAAGGCAATGGACTTGCGAATCTCACTGATTGTTTTCGATTTGCTCATTTTTTGTATCGCTCCATGCCATCAACGATGCCCCAGACCACCATCCGACGCTGAATGGTTGAGATAGAGAAGTGACGTCCAGACCTGCGCTCGATCAGACGCGCCAAGCGCGCGTACGTGTAGGCCGAACGATTCCGGGCACGCGCGCGCCGGCGGATATAACTTTCCACAATGCTGCGACAGGCATCGAGCGCCGAGCCGCGTCGGCGCCGTCGCCGTACCAGCGGGCGCGTATCACGCACTGGTGCCGTCGGATCGGCTGGTGGGGCATCCACCGTCGGCAGTACCACATAACGCCTCTCCAACTGAAGGGTCAGCGCGGAAATGATCGAACTCGACATAAGCACCCCGTGTAGGTAAGCGAGTTGAAACATGGATACGGGAACGACAGGCCAAGCACGCGGTTGGCCAAGTAGCCACACGCGGTGATGCGAACAATCAGGAGGGTTTTCTAGGCTGTGACGTCGAGGTCACGCAGAGCAATGGCGAACGCTGGCGCAGCCATCATGGCGCCAATGCGAGCCCTAGTCTCGCGGCGAACGGATGGTCGACCCAGCGTTTTTGTTTGACGGGAATTTCGGAAGGGAATCGCCGCCCATAGCGAGCACGGCGCAACGGCTACCAAGCCGCGGCGCTCGCCAGAAGCCTGCCTGACACGTGCAGGATCGCCGGGAGTGCCGGAGCATGACGCGCCCCCGTGGAGGAGCCCTGCATCGCGGCCTGGGCGTCTAAGAGTGAATGCCGAGTGAACGGCTGGCCAAAGTGTGCCATCCCGGGCATGCCGCCGTCAACGGTACATGACTCGAGAACAATGCGCTGCGAGACACCGACGCCGTCTGCTGCGACAAGAACAGTTGGTGCCCCGCGTTCAAGACACTTGCCACACGCTCATGCCATGCGGTTGCAGCCCGCGCAATGTCGGGTAGATTTCGGGTAGGTGAGCCAGAAATAGAAAACGGGCTACAGACGCGAATCTGTAACCCATTGAATTTCCTGGTCGGGGCGAGAGGATTTGAACCTCCGACCACCTGCACCCCATGCAGGTACGCTACCAGGCTGCGCTACGCCCCGAACAGCACAAAATTATAACAGACACTTCATTCGATTAGAACCGCCGCACGCCAACAAAGCAAACTTAGTGGCCCAACAAATCGATCACATGCAGCAACTCTTTACGTAACTGGTCGACATCGACAACGGCCGTCGACGCAGCCGGCGCGGTCACGCCCTCGCCTTCTTCGACCATATCAGCCGGCGCGCCGTGCGCACCGCCGCCATGCGAATCAAGCCGATTGCGCGCTCCGTTGATCGTGAAGCCCTGTTCATACAACAACTCACGAATCCGCCGGATCAGCAGCACCTCATGGTGCTGGTAGTACCTGCGATTGCCGCGCCGCTTGACCGGCCTCAACTGCGTGAACTCCTGTTCCCAATAGCGCAGCACATGCGGCTTCACGCCGCACAGTTCGCTGACCTCACCGATCGTGAAGTAGCGTTTCGCCGGAATCGGAGGCAAGACGACTTTTTCGATCGTCGCTGTCATCGTCAGTTAGCCGTCGTGGTGGGTTGCGCAGGAACGCGCCAGTCGATCAGCGCGCGAAGCTCTCTTCGGCGCCGTTCTCGACCAGTGCCTTCAGCTTTTGACTTGCATGGAACGTCACAACGCGGCGCGCGGCGATTGGAATCGCCTCGCCCGTCTTCGGATTTCTACCGGGACGCTGGGGTTTGTCGCGCAACTGGAAGTTGCCGAACCCCGACAGCTTCACGCTATCGCCACTCTCCAGCGCATCGCGGATCACCTCGAAGAACGCTTCGACCATGTCTTTGGCTTCCCGCTTGTTGAGCCCGACATTGTCGAACAGCAACTCGGCAAGTTCAGCCTTGGTGAGCGTCGGCGTTTCGGTGGAAACGGCGGCGGGTGATGTCGGAATATCGCGAATCATGGCGCTGCGTTGCGCCGTAAGAAGGGCTTCGAAATCACTCGAGTTCATTTCATTCATATCTATCAAATAGCGCGCCAAGCAGAAACGGAGGTTGCGAAAAATTGCCGTGCAAATGTTAAATGCGGGTTATCCACGCAACCGTGCGCCATATACTCGAGCCAGACGTTCCACCAGAGTTTGAATAGCCAGATCGACCGTTTCATCCTGAAGGGTTCCGCCAGTATCTTGCAAGGTCACACGGAACGCAAGGCTTTTCTCGTGAGCAGCCAGACCACCGGAAGTGTTTGATTTTGGACGGAATTCGTCAAAAAGCGCAACCCTCTGAACAGTCTTGCAAGCCTCTTCCGACTGGGCCTTTTGCAGCTCGTCCAGCAGTGCCTGAACCTCGATTTTTTGATCGACGACCACAGCAATATCGCGACGCACCGGCGGGAATCTGGACACTTCCGCCGGAGTCGGCAATACGCGCTGCATTAATGCTTCCGCTTCAACTTCAAAAAGAATCGGCGCATGCGGCAAATCATATTTCTGCATCCAGCGCGGATGCAATTCGCCAATCCAGCCGACTGTGCGCCCGTCCAGTTCAATCCGTGCACTGCGGCCCGGATGCAGTGCCGGATGCGCCGCTTTCACGAAACGCGCCACCGCCGGTGCGAGCACCGCCTCCAGATCGCCCTTCACATCGAAGTAGTCGACCGTACGGGTTTGCACGCCCCACTGCTCTTCGAGCGCGGGACCGTAGGCGAGCGCTCCGATCATCTTCGGCTGCGCGAAACCTTCGACCGTCAACTCACCTGCCTTGATCGACGGATCGTGCAGGAAGACACGGCCGGCTTCGAACACGCGCACGCGATCCGCCGCACGACGGTTCAGGTTCGTGCGCAGCACGTCGAGCAGACTGCCGAACAGCGTAGTGCGCATCACCGAATACTGGCTGGCGATCGGATTCAACAGACGTACCGGTTTGTCGTTGCCCGCGAAGTCCTGCTCCCACTGCGCATCGACGAAACTGAAATTGACCGTTTCCGCATAATCGCGCGCGGCAAGCGCGTGGCGAATCACGTGGATCGAGCGCTTCGTTTCGTTAGTCGCGCGCATTTCGCTGGTCGCGACCGGCGGACGTGCCGGGATCTTTTCGAAGCCGTAGATTCGCGCGACTTCTTCGATCAGGTCTTCTTCGATTTCGATGTCGAAGCGGTAAGACGGCGGCATCACCGAGAAGGTATCGCCGTCGCGTTCGAACGTGAGGCCCAGGCGCGTGAAGATCTGTGCGATTTCGTCCGCATCGATCTTGATACCGATAATGCGGTTCGCACGCGCGACACGCATTTTCACCGGCGCGCGTTGCGGCACGTTGACGGCCTGATCGTCGACCGGGCCGGCTTCGCCGCCGCAGATATCGAGGATCAACTGCGTAATGCGCTCGATATGTTCAACGGTGGTTGCATAGTCGACGCCGCGCTCGAAACGATGGCCGGCATCGGTCGAGAAGTTGTACTTGCGCGAGCGGCCGCGAATGCTATCCGGCCACCAGAACGCGGCTTCGAGATAGATGTTGGTGGTATCCAGCGTGACGGCGGTGCTGTCTCCGCCCATGATGCCGGCGAGGCTCTCGATGTGCCGGTCATCGGCAATGACGCCGACACTTTCATCGAGCTCGACGGTGTTGCCGTTCAGCAGTTTGAGCGTTTCGCCCTTGCGGCCCCAACGCACGTCCATGCCGCCGTGGATCTTGTCGAGATCGAACACGTGCGACGGGCGGCCGAGTTCGAGCATCACATAGTTCGAGATATCGACAAGCGCCGAAATGCTGCGTTGACCTGAACGCTCGAGACGCTGAACCATCCATTGCGGCGACTTCGCGCGCGCGTTCACGCCGCGAATCACGCGGCCCGAAAAACGGCCGCACAGATCGGGGGCCGAGATTTTGACGGGCAACGTTTCGTTGAGCTTGACTTCGACCGGCTTGATTTCGAGCGGACGCAACGGCGCACCGGTAATCGCCGAGGTTTCGCGTGCCACGCCGAACACCGACAGACAGTCGGCCTTGTTCGGCGTCAGCTTGATTTCGAAGATGGTGTCGTCGAGGTTCAGCGTCGCGCGGATGTCCTGGCCGATCGGCGTATCTTCCGGCAGGATCATCAGGCCGCTATGATCGTCGGAAAGCTTCAGTTCACGTGCCGAGCACAGCATCCCCTGGCTTTCCACGCCGCGCAGCTTCGAGAGCCTGATCGCGAACGGCGCGCCGCCCTCTTCGGCCGGCGGCAGTTGCGCGCCGACCAGCGCGACCGGCACCTTGATGCCCGGCGCGACATTCGGCGCACCGCACACGATGTTCAACGTGGTGCCCGTGCCGGCGTCGACCTGACACACGTTGAGCTTGTCCGCGTCCGGGTGCTTGACGACTTCCAGCACCTGGCCCACGACGATCTTCGAGGTCGGCGGCGCAGCCGGCCGCAGGTCTTCGACTTCGAGACCCGCCATCGTCAACGCGTGCGACAGTTCAGCGGTCGTCAGTTGCGGATCGACAAAAGTTCTCAGCCAGGATTCCGGGAATTGCATGGTTCTGTGTACGTTCTGATCAGGTTAGGTCCGTGTCCGGCGGTGCTTTACGTGTTGCAAGACTAGTGATTCACCAGGCACTGCCGGGGACGCTGCTGGCGGCACTGCGTGCAGTGCCGCGCTCTATGCTTGTCGCGTTCGTACGCGTCGGTTCACGCGAATTGACGCAGGAAACGCAGGTCGTTTTCGAAGAACAGACGCAGGTCTTGCACGCCGTATCGCAACATCGTGAGCCGTTCGAGGCCGCTGCCGAAAGCAAAGCCGATGTAGCGCTCGGGGTCGAGGCCCATGTTGCGGATCACCGTGGGATGAACCTGGCCGGAACCCGAAATTTCGAGCCACTTGCCGGCGTTCTTGCCCGATTCGAACTGCATGTCGATCTCGGCCGACGGTTCGGTAAACGGAAAATACGACGGACGGAAGCGCACGAGAATGTCGTCGCGTTCGAAGAATTTCTTGAGGAAGTCGGTATAGACGCCCTTCAGGTCCGCGAAGCTGATGTTCTCGTCGATCCACAGGCCTTCAACCTGATTGAACATCGGCGAGTGGGTCGCGTCGCTGTCCACACGATAGGTGCGGCCCGGCACGATCACCTTGATCGGCGGCGTGTTGGTGCGCGCGTAGCGCACCTGCATCGGGCTGGTATGCGTGCGCAGCAGCAGCTGGCGACCGTCGGCATCTTTGCCGTCGACATAGAAGGTGTCCTGCATCGAACGCGCCGGATGGTTTTCCGGGCTGTTCAGCGAGGTGAAGTTGTACCAGTCGGTCTCGATTTCGGGGCCGTCGGCCACGTCGAATCCGATCGTACGGAAAATCTGTTCGACGCGCTCCCATGTGCGCATCACCGGGTGCAGACTGCCTGCACCGGTGCCGCGGCCGGGCAGCGTGACGTCGATGGCTTCAGCGGCGAGGCGCTGGTTCAGCAACGCGTCGGCCAGCGCCTGACGGCGGGCCGTCAACGCGGCTTCCACTTGTTGCTTGACGAGGTTGATCCGTGCGCCTTCGGTCTTGCGCGTTTCGGGATCGAGTTTGCCAAGGCCCTTCAACAGTTCGGTCAGCGCACCCGATTTGCCGAGAAAGCGGGCTTTCTCGTTCTCGAGGGTGGTGACGTCAGCGGCTTCTGCGAAGGCTTTTTGCGCGTCGGCGACAATCTGGTCCAGATCCATTGATCCCATCATTTCAACGTCAGTGTTCAATCGAAACAAAACTGGTTCTACCAACAAAAACGGGGCTCGGTGAGGAGCCCCGTTTTTGCTGCAGCATCACCGAGACTACCGGATGTTCGCTGCAACGAACCACGCAGTTTTAATTGCCAAAAGCGCAATCAGGCTGCAACGGCGGCTTTCACCTGCTGAACGATCGCAGCAAAAGCAGCCTTGTCGAACACAGCCATGTCGGCCAGCACCTTGCGGTCGAGTTCGATCGAAGCCTTCTTCAGGCCGTTGATGAACACGCTGTACGTCATGTCGTGCTGACGCACCGCCGCGTTGATACGCGTGATCCACAATGCACGGAACACACGCTTCTTGTTGCGGCGATCGCGGTAGGCGTATTGGCCTGCGCGCATGACCGCCTGCTTGGCGATGCGATAGACGTTATTGCGGCGGCCGCGGTAACCCTTGGCCAGCTTGATGATCTTCTTGTGACGGGCCCGTGCGGTAACCCCACGTTTTACTCGAGGCATGTTTCGCTCCTATGAGTTTCGGTTAAGGGTTAAGCGAACGGCAGCATTGCGCGCACGGAGTTCATATCTGCATCATGAACTGCCGTCGAACCGCGCAAATGGCGTTTGTTCTTGGTGGTTTTCTTGGTAAGAATGTGGCGCTTGAAGGCTTGACCGCGCTTGACGGTACCGCCCGGACGCACCACGAAGCGCTTTGCAGCACTCTTCTTGGTCTTCATCTTCGGCATGACAACTCCATTATTAGATGGATATGGGTGTGCGGTCGGCCAGATAGCCACAACCCGCCCTTCGAAACCCACTCCACTTGGTATGCAGACCACCGATGCTGCAGGCGGCCGCTTTTCAGGAACCGGCGCCCATTTGCCTGGACGCCGTTCCGAAACCTGCCGATGCTGCGCCGGACACCCGCCGCAGCATCGTTTGAATCTCGTACAACTAGCGCGCGCCGCATGACGCGCAGCCACTTACTTCTTTTTCTTCGGAGCAAGCACCATGATCATCTGGCGCCCTTCCATTTTCGGCATTTGCTCGACCTGACCGACTTCGTCGAGGTCCGTGCGCAGGCGCTCGAGCATGCGCATACCGATTTCCTGGTGGGCCATTTCACGGCCACGGAAACGCAACGTGATTTTGGTCTTGTCACCGTCGTCGAGGAAGCGAATGAGGTTGCGCAGCTTGACGTTGTAGTCACCGTCATCCGTACCCGGGCGGAATTTGACTTCCTTGACCTGGACGACCTTCTGCTTGAGCTTGGCCTCGTGTTGCTTCTTCGCTTCCGAGTACTTGAACTTGCCGTAGTCCATCAAGCGGCAAACCGGCGGAACCGCTTGTGGCGCGATTTCGACCAGATCCACGTCTTGCTGTTCCGACATTCGGAACGCATCAGCGAGTTTCACGATGCCGAGCGGTTCGTTCTCGACTCCGACCAGACGCACCTCGGGTGCCGTAATTTCACCGTTGATGCGGTGCGCAGACTTATCAGTAGCGATGTTACGTTTCCTCTAAAAATTAAAAAAACGAGCCGCGCTGCCAGGTGGCTCAGTTGAACGACTGCACGTCCTGGCGCAGACGATCAATGAAGGCATCAAGGGGCATCACACCCAGATCGACACCACCACGGGCACGCACGGCTACCGTTTGGGCATCACGCTCTTTGTCGCCGACCACAAGGAGATATGGCACCTTTTCCAGCGTGTGCTCGCGTATTTTATAGCTAATCTTCTCGTTGCGCAAATCAGCCTCCACTCTAACCCCTTGTTTTTGCAACGATTGGGCTAGAGACTGTGCATATTCGGCCTGACTTTCGGCGATATTCATCACCACAACCTGCATCGGCGCGAGCCAAGACGGCATTGCACCAGCATGGTGCTCGATCAGAATGCCGAGAAAGCGCTCCATTGATCCGACGATTGCCCGGTGCAGCATGATCGGCCGGCGGCGGCTGTTGTCTTCTGCCACGTATTCGGCACCCAGACGCTCCGGCAGCACCATATCGAGTTGCAACGTGCCGCATTGCCACGAGCGCCCGAGCGCGTCCTTGATGTGGTACTCGACCTTCGGGCCGTAGAACGCGCCCTCGCCCGACAACTCTTCCCAGCTCACGCCGCAGGCGGTCAGCGCCTCGCGCAGCCCCTGCTCCGCGCGATCCCACGTTTCATCCGTGCCGGCGCGCGCATCCGGGCGCAGCGACAGCTTGATGTCGATGTGATCGAAGCCGAAGTCCTTGTACACGCTCATCGCCAGCGTATTGAACGCGATCGATTCGCTGATGAACTGATCTTCGGTACAGAAAATGTGTGCGTCGTCCTGCACGAAGCCGCGCACGCGCATCAGACCGTGCAGCGCGCCCGACGATTCATTGCGATGGCACGAGCCGAATTCCGCGTAACGCAGCGGCAGATCGCGATACGAGCGCAGACCGTGGTTGAACACCTGCACGTGACCCGGACAGTTCATCGGTTTGATCGCGTAGTCGCGCTTTTCCGATTCCGTCGTGAACATGTTTTCACGATAGTTCTGCCAGTGGCCCGACGCTTCCCACAGCGAGCGGTCCATGATCATCGGCGTCTTGATTTCGAGGTAGCCGGCGTCGTTCACGCGGCGGCGCATGTACTGCTCGACCTGCTGCCACAACGTCCAGCCGCGCGGATGCCAGAACACCATGCCCGGCGACTCGTCCTGCATGTGGAACAGATCGAGTTGCTTGCCGAGCTTGCGGTGATCGCGCTTCTCCGCCTCTTCGAGCATGTGCAGGTACGCTTCCTGGTCTTCCTTCTTCGTCCAGGCGGTGCCGTAAATGCGCTGCAACTGTTCGTTCTTCGAATCGCCGCGCCAGTAGGCGCCTGCCACCTTCATCAGCTTGAAGACCTTCAGCTTGCCGGTGGACGGCACGTGCGGGCCGCGGCACAGGTCGGTGAAACCGCCATGCGAGTACAGCTTGATTTCATCGGCAACAGGGATCGACTCGATGATCTCGGCCTTGTACTTTTCGCCGATGCTCTTGAAATAGTCCACCGCTTCGCCGCGCGTCACCACGCGGCGCGAGACCGGCTCGTCTTTCTTCGCGAGTTCCTGCATGCGCTTTTCGATCTTCTCGAGATCTTCAGGCGTGAAGGGACGGCTGTACGCGAAGTCGTAGTAAAAGCCATTGTCGATCACCGGACCGATCGTGACTTGCGCCTCCGGGTACAGATCCTTCACCGCGTACGCGAGCAAGTGCGCCGTGGAGTGACGAATGATGTCGAGACCGTCAGGATCTTTTTCGGTGACGATGGCAAGCGCCACGTCGTGATCGATCAATGTGGACGTGTCCACCAGTTCGCCGTCGATCTTGCCGCCGAGCGCGGCCTTCGCGAGGCCGGGGCCGATCGACGCGGCCACTTCAGCGACGGTCACCGGATGCTCGTACTGTCGAACAGAACCGTCAGGCAGACGTATCGAAACCATTGCGTTCTCCGTGGTGCCGACCGGCGGCGGCACATTCAACCATCAAACAAGCCAAAAAAAAATGCGGCCCCGCTTTCGAGGGGCCGCATTCACATTTCCTGCAAACTACATTGGCGAAAGTGGTCCTCGACTAGCGTCGCTCCGAAGTAGTTTCGGTCAACGTTCGCGGTGTCATAACCGTATTCGCCTTTTGCGCCGAGGCGCTTCCTGCAGCTTGCGAAACCCCGGCACAACCGGAATTTCTCTTTCGTTGGTAGGCTCGATTGGACTCGAACCAACGACCCCCACCATGTCAAGGTGGTGCTCTAACCAGCTGAGCTACGAGCCTGAAGAAACGAGATTATATGGAGCCCCACATCGCTTGGCAAGTACTTTTATGCGCCGACTTTAAATTTCTAACTCACACGCCAATGTATCGACGGTCTCAGCGGATGCGCGCCGATACCCGCGGCCGGGCACGCGCGTCACCCCTTGCGCGAAGCGCGCACCACGCCCGTGACTTCGCCAAGCAGCGTACACGCGCGCTGAATCTGCGCGGCACTCGACACCTCGACAGTGAACTGCATGAACGCGGCATTGCGACGCGTCTGCGTCTTCACGCCGATCACGTTCATCTTTTCGCGCGCGAACACTTCTGAGATATCGCGCAGCAGGCCTTGCCGATCCGTTGCGTCGATTGTGAGGTCGACCGGATAGACGGACTGGCCGCGGCCGCTCATCACATCCGCGGACCATGCGGTTTCCAGTACGCGCTCGGGCGCACGTTCAGCCATGCGCATGAACGTCGGGCAATCGCTGCGATGAATCGACATGCCCTTGCCGCGCGTGACAAAGCCGCTGATTTCATCGGGCGGTGCGGGCCGGCAGCAGCGCGCCAATTGGGTGAGCAATGCGTCGACGCCGACCACCAGCACGCCGGTCGACGCACCGCGCGCAACGCTCGCGCCGCTGCTGCGCTTCTCGAACTGCTCCGGCGCTTCGACCACAGGCTCGGGCGGCGGCGCGTCGTGCAGTGCCTGCTCGACCAGCCGCAGACTGAACTCTTCCTTGCCGACCACGGAAAACAGATCGTCGGTGGTCTTGAAGCCCAGTTTCGCGGCAAGCTGATCGAGATTGACCGATGTCTTGCCCTCGCGCTGCAAGGTCTTTTCGACCATTGTCCGGCCGCTCGCGATGTGCTCCTGCACCTCGACGGCATTGAACCACGCTCGCACTTTCTGCCGTCCTCGCGAACTCTGCAGATACCCCAGCTGCGGGTTGAGCCAGTCGCGCGAAGGACCGCCCTCTTTCACCGTGACGATCTCGACCGTCTGGCCGTTTTGCAACGGCGTGTTGAGCGGCACCATCGCGCCGTCGACGCGCGCGCCACGGCAGCGATGCCCCAACTCGCTATGCAGGTGATACGCGAAGTCCACCGGCGTGGCGCCGTGCGGCAACGGGATCACCCGAGCTTGCGGCGTGAGCACGTAAATGTGGTCGTCGTCGAGCGTGGCCTGGCGCAGTTGTTCCCACGGCTGCGCGGCGCGCTTCTCGCCGTGCTCGCCTTCGGATACTTCGTCTTTCCACGCGAGCAACTGACGCAGCCACGCTATCTTCTCGTCGTACTTCTCGTCCGCGCTGAACTGGCCGCCGTAACCACGCGTGCCCGCTTCCTTATAACGCCAATGCGCCGCTACGCCGTACTCGGCGAACTGATGCATTTCCTGCGTGCGGATCTGCACTTCGAACGCGCGGCCGTCGTCGCCGATCACGACCGTGTGCAAAGATTTATAGCCGTTCGGCTTGGGCCGCGAGATGTAGTCGTCGAACTCTTTCGGCACCGGTTGCCACAGGTTGTGCACGATGCCGAGCACGGTATAGCAATCCTTGATATCCGGCACGATCACGCGAAACGCGCGTACGTCGTACAGTTCGGCGAAGTCCAGTTCCTTGCCGCGCATCTTGCGCCAGATGCTGTAGATGTGTTTCGGCCGGCCGCTGACTTCAGCGCGAATATGCGCTGCAGCCAGTTCCTGCTGCAAGCGCGCGATCGCCTGCTCGACATAGCTCTCGCGCTCGACCCGCTTTTCATCGAGCAGCCTGGCGATGCGCTTGTAGGTGACCGGCTCTTCGAAACGGAGCGCGAGGTCTTCGAGCTCCCACTTCAATTGCCAGATGCCCAGACGATTGGCGAGCGGCGCGTAAATATCGAGCGTCTCGCGCGCGACATCGGGCGACGGCGTCACTTTCGCCGCCGCGTAATAGCGCAGCGATTGCAGCCGCGACGCGAGCCGGATCAACACCACACGAATGTCTTGCGCGAACGCGAGCAGCATCTTGCGCAGCGCCTCGACCTGTGCGCGGCGCGCGGCCTGCGCGTCACGCCCGGCTTCGGGAATCGCATTCTGCGCAGCGCGCAAGCTCACTGTGCCCAGGCGCAGCAGCTTGCGCACGTCGCCGACCAGTTGCGCGACCTCTTCGCCGAAGTTGTCGGCGATCACGCGCTCCGGGTCTCGCAGATGCGGCGTCAGCGCGAACAGCGCCGCCGCCAGCACCGCCGGCGGATCGACGTTGAGCGTGCGCATGATCGACGCCGTCCCCGCCGCATGCTCCGCCAGCAACTCGCCCGACGACAGCCGCACATCGCCCGCGTGTTCGCGCACGAACGCCATCGCTTCGTCGAAGGAAGGAAGAGGCGTTGGCGTGTGTGGAACAGTTGTTTCGGTAGTCATGGTGCGGCGTGCCGCCAGGCGGGACGGATCAACGGAATTTCAACAGCAAAAACAACAATGGTTTAGCTGCGCTGCGCAGCGACCACGACCACTTCGACGAGGCACTTCGGGTTCGCGAGCGTGGCTTCGACGGTAGCGCGCGGCGGCGTGGCACCCTGTGCGACCCACTCGTCCCACACAGCGTTCATACCGGCGAAATGCGCCATGTCGGCGATGAAGATCTGCACCGACAGCAAATGCGCTTTGTCGCTGTTCACTTCAGCCAGCAGACGGTCGATGTGGCCGAGCACTTCGCGCGTCTGACCCGTGATGTCCTGATCCGCGTCTTCGGCGATCTGGCCCGCGAGGTACACGGTGCCGTTGTGCACGGCGATTTCCGAGAGGCGCTTGCCGACGTGGTGACGAATGACTGCCATGAAGAATCCTGAGGTTGGTTGAGAGTTGAGCGAAAATGCGTTCCGCATTGCGTCCCCGCGTTACATCCCTTCAAGAACGCCGCGCGGAACTATATATTATGACGCCTCGGCGGCCGGGCCGATAAAGAACTGCCTTGCGATATCGATCTGATCGGCCGATAGAAACGCCGGAGCATGCCCGACGCCCGCGATTTCCACGCTCGATACCGTGCGCCCGGTCTCGACCATCTTCGCCACGGTTTCACGCGACAGCAGATCCGACTGCTCACCGCGCACCACCAGAACCGGCCCCTGGAATGCGGCCAGCGAATGCCATAGCGCGGCCTCGCCGAGCTTGGTCGCCTCTTCGGTGGTCGCAGCAAACGGCTGCGCGATGCGCGGGTCATAGCGGAGTTGCCAGCCGCCGTCCTGCTCGTGCAAAAGCGGCGTATTGATCTCACGCCATTCGTCCGGCGTGAGCGGGCCGAAAGTCTGGGCCAGCAACGCAGCGTAATCGATACCTTGTTGCAGCGTTTCGAAACGCACAGGCTTGCCGAGATAATCGCCGATGCGCTCCACGGCGACTGGCTCCAGATGCGGACCGACGTCGTTCAGCAGCATCTTGCGCACTGGCGTGTCCGGCAACCCGGCAAGCGCGAGTCCGATCAGGCCACCCATCGACGTGCCGAACCAGTCGACCGTTTCGACATCGAGCCGCGCGATCAACGTGACCATGTCGGCGACGTATTGCGGCACGCCATAGAAGTTGGGGTTAGCGAGCCACGATGACAAGCCCCGGCCCACCACATCCGGACACACCACGCGATAAGTGGCGGCGAATTCCGCCGCGAGGCGATCGAAATCGCGCCCTGAGCGCGTCAAGCCGTGCACGCAAACCAGCACGCGCGGATTGGCCGGATCGCCCCACTCGGTGTAGGCAATGCGGTGCAAGCCAGCGGCGCTCGCGCACTGCACATAACGTTGGCGCGGCACGAGCCGCTCGGCGGTGGAAGCGAACGTTGCGGTCATCGGATGTTCCTTGCGAAAGCGCTGCGCGGTCCAAAGGCCGAGCAGAATTGAGCGTCCAACCTGCGATCGATTGTAAACCGCTTTGCCGCACGGCAAGCATCGGCCGAACGGTCTAAGACGAGCGAATCGGCACAAACACGCGCCGCCCAAAACAAAGCGGGCGAGACTCACGCCTCGCCCGCTTCGGATCATGCCCTGCCGCCGCGCCAGTCAGTTCAGGTTACCTAAACCGCGACCGGCCGACGACGCAACTCAGCTCACCGCGCTCACATCGAGCGGCGCATCGGTCTTCGTTTTGATTTCCTCGACGCTGACGCCCGGTGCCAGTTCGGTCACCTTCAGACCGTCTTCCGTCACTTCGATCACGCCGAGGTCGGTGATGATCTGATCGACCACGCCCACGCCCGTCAGCGGCAATGTGCACGCTTCGAGAATCTTGTGCTGATCGCCCTTCGCGACGTGCTCCATCAGCACGACCACGCGCTTGACGCCCGCCACCAGGTCCATCGCGCCGCCCATGCCCTTGATCATCTTGCCCGGGATCATCCAGTTGGCCAGATCGCCCGTCTTGCTGATCTGCATCGCGCCCAGAATCGCCAGATTGATGTGGCCGCCGCGAATCATCGCGAACGAATCCGCCGACGAGAAAATCGACGAACCCGGCAGCGTGGTCACCGTCTGCTTGCCGGCGTTGATCAGGTCGGCATCCACTTCGTCTTCGGTCGGCGACGGGCCGATGCCGAGCAGGCCGTTTTCCGACTGCAGCCACACTTCGACGCCCGGCGGCACGTGGTTCGCCACCAGCGTCGGCAAGCCGATGCCGAGGTTCACGTAAAAGCCGTCCTGCAATTCCTTCGCCGCGCGCGCGGCCATTTCGTCACGAGTCCATGCCATGATCAGTCTCCTTTCGCGCGGACGACGCGTTGTTCGATGCGTTTTTCCGGATGCGCATTGAGCACGATGCGCTGCACGAAGATGCCCGGCGTGTGGATCGCGTCCGGATCGAGTTCGCCGACTTCAACGATTTCCTCGACTTCCGCGACCGTGATCCTGCCGGCCATCGCGCACATCGGGTTGAAGTTGCGCGCGGTGCGGCGATAGATCAGGTTGCCCGATTTGTCGGCCTTCCACGCCTTGACGAGCGCGACATCGGCCGTCAGCGAATGTTCGAGCACATAGTGGTTGTCGCCGAACTGGCGGGTTTCCTTGCCTTCGGCGATCAGCGTGCCGTAGCCGGTATTCGTGAAAAACGCCGGAATGCCCGAGCCGCCGGCGCGCAGCTTCTCGGCGAGCGTGCCTTGCGGGGTGAATTCGAGTTCGAGTTCGCCGGCCAGATACTGACGTTCGAACTCCTTGTTTTCGCCGACATACGACGAGATCATCTTCTTGATCTGGCGCGTTTCGAGCAGCAAGCCGAGGCCGAAGCCGTCGACGCCCGCATTGTTGCTGATGCAGGTGATGCCCTGCACCTTCGAATCGCGCAGCGCGCCGATCAGCGCCTCCGGAATGCCGCACAGCCCGAAGCCGCCGACGGCAAACGTCTGCCCGTCCTTGACTATGTCTTGCAGCGCTTCAGCCGCGCCGGGATAGACCTTGTTCATCGTTTGTCCCTTCCTTTATGGAAACCCGAAACCGGTACGCCGGCCGCCGGATCGTTACGGCTGGTATGACGTTCGGCGGGCGCGAGCCCGACACGTCATTCTAGTCATCCGTGACCGGCTGTGCGCTCAGACTGTCACGGTTGCCTGATTATCTGCGCCGATGCCCGCCGCGGACGGCTTCGCCGCGTTGTGATGTGCCCGAAAGAGTACGCTGGGCACGCCGTACGGCACAATACGCAAAAATACATAAGTACTTGCCGCCTGCCCATGCCCGCACTGGATTATCAAACCGCTTTTCAACTCGCGCCGATCGGGCTCGTGCTGTCGCGCGAACGGATCATTGAAGACTGCAACGACGAGCTGGCGTCGATATTCGGCTGCCCGCGCGAGGCGCTGCTCGGCCAGTCGTTCCAGGTGCTGTATCCGTCCACGGATGAGTTCGAGCGGATCGGCGCGCGGATTCCGCCGATCATGACCGCGCAAGGCAGCTACGCGGACGACCGCATCATGAAGCGCGCCAACGGGGAATTGTTCTGGTGCCACGTGACGGGCCGCTCGCGGCAACGCGCCGAGGCGCACGCGGCCGGCATCTGGACGTTCGAGGATTTGAGCGCGACGCGGCGCGTCGCGGTCGAGTTGACGCCGCGGGAGCGGGAAATCGCCGCGCAACTGGTGACCGGAAAAACCAGTAAGCAGATCGGACGGGCGCTGGAGATCAGCCCGCGCACGGTCGATGTCTACCGCGCGCGGCTGATGCGCAAATACGATACGGGCAACGCCACCGAGCTGCTGCAGCGCCTGCTCGGGCATTGACGACTTCGCCCTGAAACGCCGCGCGGCGGTTGCCGCAGGGTTGCTCGCAGGTCGCTCGCAGGTCGCTCGCAGCTCGCTCTTAAGCCGCCTTGACCGGCGCGGCGCGCTCGATGGTCGCCCGCAACAGATCGGGAACCGGCACCGACTTGCCTGCCGCGTAGTCGATCCACACGCAGCGCGCGGCGCCACGCGCATAGACGGTGGCGGGGTCGTCGGCGCGGACCAGTTCGAAACCGGTGTCGAAGCTGCTGCGCCCGGGTGTGGCCACCGTCATCCGGCCGATCACGTCGCCGGGATAGTGCAACTGCTTGAGAAACTCCATCGACGCATTGACGATCACCGGCCCCTGCCCGTCGGCGTTGCTGCCGGCGAGACCCAGTTGCTCGAACCAGGAAATCCGCACCTGCTCCATGTAACGGAAATAGACCGTGTTGTTCACGTGGCCGAATGCGTCCATGTCGCCCCAGCGGATCGGCATCGACATCTCGAAAACTGCGTGGAAATTGCTCATTACACTTCTTTTACGGTTGAAACCAGGTTGAAACCGGCGCGCAGACCGGCGTTGAATCAAGATAGCCCGGGCCTTCCGTCTGAAGAAGACCACTGTGCGTAATACACCATCGTCGCTCGCGCGCTCATCCGAAGCGCGCTGAGCCGCACAAAGGCGCGCAAAGCCGCGTTCAGGCCAGCCCGAAACCATCGTCGGCGGCGATCACCGAGCCGTTAATGAACTGCGATTCGTCCGCCGCCAGCAGCAGCAACAGGCCGTCCAGATCGTCCGGCTTGCCGACGCGGTGACGCGGCATCATCGACACCAGCTTCTGCCCCTGCTCGGTCGACCAGTGGTGGTGATTGATCTCGGTATCGATATAGCCCGGGCAGATCGCGTTCACGTTGATGCCGTGCTTGCCCCACTCCAGCGCCATCGCCTTCGTCATATGGACCACGGCCGCCTTGCTCATCGAGTACAAACCGATCTGCGGCAGCACGCGCAAGCCCGCCATCGACGCGATATTGATGATCCGGTACGACGGCTTCTGCGCATTGTTGCCGCGCATGATCATGCGCTTGGCGACTTCCTGGGCGACGAAGAACGCGCCGCGCGTGTTGGTATCGAACACGTATTCGAAATCTGCCGGCGTGACCTCCGAGAGCTTCTGCGTGGTCGATACACCCGAATTGTTCACCAGAATGTCGATCGTGCCCGCTTCGGTCTCCGCGTGGGCCACCGCCGCCTTGATGCTCTGATAATCCGTCACGTCCAGCGAGACCACATGCGCCGCGCCGCCGGACGCCTCGATCTCGGCGCGCAATTCCTTCAGACGCTCGGTGCGGCGGCTTGCCAGCACGACCTTGGCGCCTGCCTGCGACAATACCTGAGCAAAGCGCTTTCCCAACCCGCTCGAGGCGCCGGTGATCAGCGCGACCTTGCCTTCCAGATTGATCGAACGGCCCATTGTCGTTCCCTTGTTCGGTTGAAACTGCAGATGCGGTTGACAGGTGTGGTAAGACCGTCGGTACGGGTCAATACCGTATCACATAAATAGAACGATCGTGCTAATCTCTGTTCATTTGGTTGCAGTGCAGGAATCGATCGCCCACAATACGATCCCGAAAAAGCATTCTAACGGTAAGAGGAGCATCAATGACCCCCGCAAGTCTCATTGAGCAGTACGGCCCGCGCGAGTCGATGGAATACGACGTCGTGATCGTCGGCGGCGGCCCGGCTGGCCTGTCCGCAGCGATCCGCCTGAAGCAGCTGGCGGCTGAAAAAGGCGTTGAAATTGGCGTCTGCGTGCTGGAAAAAGGCTCGGAGATCGGGGCGCATATCCTCTCGGGCGCGGTGATGGATCCCCGCGCGCTGAACGAACTGATCCCCGACTGGAAGGAAAAAGGTGCGCCGCTCACGGTGGACGTGACCGAAGACCGCTTCCTGTTCCTCACGGAAACCGGCTCGAAAAGCGTGCCGACCTGGGCGTTGCCGGACAACTTCAAGAACCACGGCAACTATGTGATCAGCCTCGCGAACGTGACGCGCTGGCTGGGTCAGCAGGCCGAGGCGCTGGGCGTCGAAATCTTCCCGGGCTTTCCGGCTGCGGAAATCCTCTACAACGACGACGGCTCGGTCAAAGGCGTCGCGACCGGCAATCTGGGCATCGGCAAGGATGGCCAGCCGACCGAGAATTTCCAGCTCGGCATGGCGTTGCACGCGAAGTACACGCTGTTCTGCGAAGGCGCGCGTGGACACCTCGGCCGCCAGCTCAACGACAGGTTCAAGCTCCGCGAAGGCGTCGATCCGCAGGTGTATGGCATCGGCATCAAGGAACTGTGGGAAATCGATCCTTCCAGGCACAAGCCGGGTCTGGTAATGCACACCGCCGGCTGGCCGCTGGAGAACGACACGTACGGCGGCTCGTTCCTCTATCACATGGACAACAACCAGGTGGTGGTGGGCTTCGTGGTCGGCCTGGGTTATACGAACCCGTATCTGTCGCCGTTCGAGGAATTCCAGCGCTACAAGACGCATCCGGCGATCCGCGCGATTCTGGACGGCGGCAAGCGTGTGTCGTACGGCGCGCGGGCGATTACCGCCGGTGGCCTGATGTCGCTGCCGAAGCTGGTGTTCCCGGGCGGCGCACTGGTCGGCGACGATGCGGGCTTCCTGAACGCATCGCGGATCAAGGGTAGCCATGCGGCGATCAAGACCGGCATGCTGGCCGCTGAGGCCGCTTTCGATGCCGTGCAGGCTGGGCGTCAGGCTGACGAACTCACGGCTTATCCGGAGAGTTTCAAGACTTCGTGGCTGCATACCGAACTGCATCGGGCACGCAATTTCAAGCAGTGGATGAGCAAGGGTCTGTACCTCGGTACGTTGATGGTGGGCATCGAGCAGAAGCTGTTAGGCGGCAACGTGCCCTGGACGCTGCATCACCAGCATTCCGATCACGAGATGCTGAAACCTGCCTCGCAGTGCAAGCAGATCACGTATCCGAAGCCGGATGGCAAGCTAACCTTTGACCGTTTGTCTTCAGTGTTCATCTCGAACACTAACCACGAAGAGAATCAGCCGGCTCACCTGACGCTGAAGGATCCTTCAGTGCCGGTGAACGTGAACTGGCAGACCTATGCTGGTCCGGAAGCGCGATATTGCCCCGCGGCGGTGTACGAGTTCGTGAAGAACGACGACGGCAGCGAGCGGCTCGTGATCAACGCGCAGAACTGCGTGCACTGCAAGACCTGCGATATCAAGGACCCGACCCAGAACATCGTTTGGGTCACGCCTGAAGGCGGCGGTGGGCCGAATTATCCGAATATGTGAGGGGTTTTTTGCCTTTGGCGGCAACATTGGTTGAATGCCGCTCGGCCATGTCGAAGTCGTCGCAGTGCTGCACGGCGGCCGCCCGCCAGATCAGCGCGTTGGCCGTCGGCGGCGTTCTGCGCGAGAAGCAGCGCGGTGGGCGAGTCGACCAGCGCCCAGTCGCGCACGATGAACGCCGTCTGCGCAATCGTATGGAGCAGCGTGGGATCGCAGGAAGGATCGAGTTGGTAGGCGCGCAGCAGAGCGGCGAGCGCCTCGCGTTGACGGGCCTTGTCGCGGCCGGCCCGTTGCAGCAGCGTTTGTCCGTGCGCGAGGCAGTCGGCCACGCCTGCTTGCGGTGCGGCGGCGCGCGCATGCAGGCGCGCGAGTTGGCTATCTGCCGGCCCGGTGCTCGGATCGGTCATCGAAACAGTGCTGCGCGAGTCGAACGAAGGCGTTCAAAGAACGCACATCAAGGTGCGCTCGCCGCGATCTTCGGCGTGGCCACGGAAACGTCGCCGCATTGCGCGCGGTGCCGCAACGCGTGGTCGATCAGCACCAGGGCGAGCATCGATTCGGCGATCGGCGTTGCGCGGATACCGACGCACGGATCATGACGCCCGAACGTTTCGACGATTGCCGGCTGCCCCGCCTTGTCGATCGAACGGCGCGGCGTGCGGATGCTCGAGGTCGGCTTGATCGCGATCGACACCGTGATGTCCTGTCCGGTCGAAATGCCGCCGAGCACGCCGCCCGCGTGATTGCCGACGAACCCCTCCGGCGTCAATTCGTCGCCGTGCACCGAGCCGCGTTGCGCAACGCTGGCAAAACCCGCACCGATCTCGACGCCCTTCACTGCATTGATGCCCATCATCGCGTGCGCGATGTCCGCGTCGAGGCGGTCGAACAGCGGCTCGCCGAGTCCGACCGGCACCCCGGAAGCCACGACGTTAATACGCGCGCCGATCGAATCGCCGTCCTTGCGCAGTGCGTCCATGTAGTCTTCGAGTTGCGGCACAATTTCCGCATTCGGCACGAAAAACGGATTCTCGCGCACGTGCGCCCAGTCGACGAACGGCACGTCGATCTCGCCAAGCGCGGCCATATAGCCGCGAATCTCCGTACCGAAATGCTCGCGCAGCCATTTCTTCGCGACCGCGCCGGCCGCCACCGTCGGCGCCGTCAGACGGGCCGACGAACGGCCGCCGCCGCGATAGTCGCGGATGCCGTATTTCTGCCAGTAGGTGTAGTCGGCGTGACCCGGACGGAAGGTTTCGGCGATGTTGCCGTAGTCTTTGCTGCGCTGGTCCGTGTTGCGGATCAGCAGCGCGATCGGCGCGCCGGTGGTCTGCCCTTCGAACACGCCGGACAGGATTTCCACCTTGTCTTCTTCCTGACGCTGCGTGACATGGCGCGACGTGCCGGGTTTGCGTCGGTCGAGTTCGAGCTGGATGTCGGCTTCGCTCAGCGCCACGCCCGGCGGGCAGCCATCGATCACGCAGCCGATTGCGGGACCATGCGATTCGCCAAAGGACGTGACAGTGAAAAGCGTACCGAGAGTGTTGCCGGACATGGGCGTCGTCCAAAGAAAGGCGGGGGAAGTCACTATTATGCCAGCCCAAAGGGGCCAAGGCTGCTCCGCGCACTGGTCCCTCGCGCTACGTCCCCACTACTTCCGCGCGCCGCGCAGTTCGGTGACGACCTGCTGCAACACCTCCGGCGTCGCAGCCGCCGGATCGAGCGGCTCGCCGACGGCCAGCGTCAGCCGGCTCATCACGCCTTTCTGGATCGGCCGCGGCCAGCGCGCATCGTTGGCGCGTGAAAACACGCTGCCCCACAAGCCGCGCAGCGCCATCGGCACGACCGGTGCCGGCGTGCGGCGAATGATCTCGGTCACGCCGTGGCGGAACGGATTCATCTCGCCGGTCCTGGTCAGCTTGCCCTCTGGAAAGATGCAAACCAGATCGCCGTCGGCGAGCGCCTGCGCACAGCGCTCATAGGCGCGCTTGAGCAACTCCGGATCCTGATGCGCGGGCGCAATCGGAATCGCCTTCGCCTGGCGGAACAGCCAGCCGGCGAACGGCTTCTTGAATATCTGATTGTCCATCACGAAACGAATCGGCCGCGGGCTCTCGGCCATGACGACGATCGCGTCGACAAAGCTCACGTGGTTGCACACCAGCACGGCCGCGCCCTCTTCCGGAATGCGTTCGGCATGCACCAGACGAATCCGGTAGAACGTATGCACCAGCACCCAGGCGACGAAGCGCAGCAGAAACTCGGGCACCAGCGAATAGATGTAGGTCGCCACCACGATGTTGAGCAAGGCCGTGACGAGGAAAATCGCCGGAATGCTGAAGCCCGCCGCGGTCAGGCCCATCGCCATCAGCGCCGAGACGATCATGAACAGCGAGTTCAGAATGTTGTTCGCGGCGATGATGCGCGCCCGGTGGCTCGGCTGGCTGCGGCTCTGGATCAGCGCATAGAGCGGCACGCTGTAGAAGCCGCCGAACATCGCCAGCAGGAACAGATCGGCCAGCACGCGCCAATGGGCGGGCCGCGCGAGGAACTCGCCGACGCTCAACAGGTGACCCACCGCCGGCAGCGCGTGGCTAGCGAAAAACAGATCGATCGCGAACACGCTCATCCCGATCGAGCCGAGCGGCACGAGGCCGATTTCGATACGCCGCTTCGAGAGCTTTTCGCACAGCAGCGACCCCATTCCGATGCCGATCGAGAACGTGCCGAGCAGCACGGTCACGACATCCGGATTGGCGGACAGCACGTCTTTCGCGAAACGGAAAAACGAAGACAGAAAGGTCGCGCCGACGAACCACAGCCACGAGATACCCAGCAGGCTCAGAAACACCGTACGGTTTTCGCGCGCCAGCTTCAGGTTGCGCCACGTCTCGGTGACCGGATTCCAGTTGATGCGCAAATCGGGCTGCGGCGCCGCCGTGGCCGGCACGAAGCTCGATACGGCCCGTCCGACCAGCGCAATCGCGACGCAAGCGCACGCCAGCAGCACCGCGCCGTGCTCGGCGAAAGCCGCCCCCGCGCCGCCGACGATCGTCCCGACCAGGATCGCGACGAAGGTGCCCATCTCGACCAGGCCGTTGCCGCCGACCAGTTCCGCCTTCGACAGATGCTGCGGCAGGTACGAATACTTGACCGGCCCGAACACCGTCGAATGGACACCCATCAAAAAGGTGCACAGATACAGCAACGGCGCGCTATGCAGCCAGAAACCCGCGCCGCCGATCAGCATCACGACGATTTCGAAGCTCTTGACGAAGCGTGTCAGCATCGCCTTGTCGTACTTGTCGGCGATCTGGCCGGAGGTAGCGGACAGCAGCACGAACGGCAGAATGAAAATCGCCGAAATCAGGAACGCTGCGATCTTCGGATCGACGCCGGAAAAGCGCGCGGCCTGATACGTGACGAGCGAGGTAAAACCGATCTTGAAAACGTTGTCGTTCATCGCGCCGAGGAACTGGGTCCAGAAAAACGGCGCGAAACGGCGCTGGCCGAGCAGGCGGAACTGGGACTCGTGCGCCTCGTGAGTACGGGCGGCGCGGCGGGCGGCGGGTAACGGACGATCGCTCATGAAGATCGGAGAACGGACTAAAAGAGCAACGAAGGACAAACGGACGTGCGCAGACCCGACATCAGGCCGCCCACGGACATCGACGCTGAGCCGGACACAAAAAAAACGCACGCTTTCGCGCGCGCCTTGCGTGCACCTTCACGCTCGCCACAACGGCTCGAGCGCCGCGCGAACCCCATGAATCAACGCGCCGGGTGCTGTTCCTGCTGTTCTTCCGGCCAATCGCGGATATATGCCTTGAGCATGCGGTTCTCGAAGCCCTGCTCCTCGACCACCGCTTTCGCGACGTCGTAGAACGAGATCACGCCCATCAGCGTGCGGCTTTCCAGCACCGGCAAATAGCGCACATGATGTTCGAGCATCATGCGCCGCACTTCATTGACGTCGGTTTCCGGGGTGCAGGTAAGCGGATGATCGTCCATCACCTTGCGGATCGTCGAGGTGCCGACGCTGCCGCCATTCTTGCTCAAGATCAGGATAATCTCGCGAAACGTCAGCATGCCGACGAGGTCGCCGTATTCCATCACGACCAGCGAGCCGATATCGTGCTCAGCCATCGCATTGACTGCGTCGTGCAGCGGCGTATCCGGCGTGACCGTGAAAAGGGTGTTGCCCTTGACTTTAAGGATGTCGCTGACTCGCATGATTTGTCTCCGTAACGCCCGCTAAGCTTGAAAAACATGGATGATTTTCGATCCTAGCGGAAAGACCCATAAAAGGAAAGCGGCCCGCCCGCCAAGGCGCAGCGGGCATTCGCGCGCCGCACCGGGCCAAACCCGGGCGGCGGCCATCGGGAAAACCGCGCTTGAAGCGATTCGTGCCGGTGATAGGATTGCCGCCACTTTCACCTTTCGCGAAGCCGCCCGTGGCTTCGCCGCCAAGGATGTCCGCCAACCGTTTCGATACGCTTGCGCTGCACGCCGGCGCAGCCCCCGACCCCACCACCGGCGCGCGCGCCACGCCTATCTACCAGACTACCTCGTTTTCGTTCCGCGATTCCGACCACGCCGCGGCGCTGTTCAATATGGAGCGCGCCGGCCACGTCTACTCGCGAATCTCGAACCCGACCGTGGCCGTGTTCGAAGAGCGCGTCGCCGCGCTGGAAAACGGCGCGGGCGCGATCGGCACGGCCAGCGGCCAGGCGGCGCTGCATCTGGCGATCGCCACGCTGATGGGCGCCGGCTCCCATATCGTCGCCTCCAGCGCGCTGTACGGCGGCTCGCACAACCTGCTGCACTACACGCTGCGGCGCTTCGGCATCGAGACGACCTTCGTCAAACCGGGCGATCTCGACGCATGGCGCGCGGCGCTGCGTCCGAACACGCGCCTGCTGTTCGGCGAAACGCTCGGCAATCCGGGCCTCGACGTGCTCGATATCGCCGCAGTCGCGCAGATTGCGCATGAGCACCGCGTGCCGCTGCTGGTCGACTCGACCTTTACCACCCCCTATCTGCTCAAACCGTTCGAGCACGGCGCCGACTTTGTCTACCACTCGGCGACCAAATTCCTCGGTGGCCACGGCACGACGATCGGCGGCGTGCTGGTGGACGGCGGTACGTTCGACTTCGAGGCGTCGGGCCGCTTCCCCGAATTCACCGAGCCGTACGAAGGCTTTCACGGCATGGTGTTCGCCGAAGAAAGCAGCGTCGCGCCGTTCCTGCTGCGCGCGCGCCGCGAGGGCCTGCGCGACTTCGGCGCCTGCCTGCATCCGCAGGCCGCCTGGCAGCTGCTGCAAGGCATCGAGACGCTGCCGCTGCGAATGGAACGGCACATCGCGAATACGCGCAAAGTGGTCGAATTCCTCGCCGCCCATGCTGCGGTCGAAACCGTCGCCTATCCGGAACTGCCGACGCATCCTGACCATGCGCTCGCGAAGCGTCTGCTGCCGCGCGGCGCGGGCGCGGTATTCAGCTTCAATCTGCGCGGCGACCGCACGGCCGGCCGCAGCTTCATCGAAACGCTGTCGCTGTTCTCGCATCTGGCGAACGTCGGCGACGCGCGCTCGCTGGTGATCCATCCGGCATCGACGACGCACTTCCGTATGGACGCCGCCGCGCTCGCCGCAGCCGGCATCGCCGAAGGCACGATCCGCCTTTCGATCGGCCTGGAAGATCCCGACGATCTGATCGACGACCTCAAGCGCGCGCTGAAAGCGGCCCAGAAAGCAGGCGGGGCGACTACGCCCAAAGCCGGCCTGTCCAGTTCATCCGCCGCATCCGCTACCGGCGGCGCACCGCGCCCGGAGTCCGCATGATCCTCACTGTTCAGGCCAAACCGGCCTATGCCTATACCGGCGGCAAACCGTTCGACGCCAGCCTGCCGACCGCCGTGTTCATTCACGGCGCCGAGCACGACCATAGCGTATGGGCGTTGCAAACGCGCTACTTCGCGCACCACGGCTTCGGCGTGCTGGCCGTGGATCTGCCCGGACACTGCCGCAGCGACGGCCCGGCGCTTGCCACCGTGGCGGCCATGGCCGACTGGCTGGCCGCCCTGCTCGACGCCGCCGGCGTGCAACGCGCGTTCGTGGCCGGTCACAGCATGGGCTCGCTGGTCGCACTCGACTTCGCCGGCCGCTATCCGGCACGTGCGACACACCTTGCTCTCCTCGCCACCGCGGTGCCGATGACCGTCTCCGACGCCTTGCTCGACGCCGCGTTGCATCGCGAGTCCGAGGCAATCGACATGGTCAATCAATGGTCGCATTCGACGCTCGCCGCCAAGCCTTCGTGCCCCAGCCCCGGCTTCTGGCTGCGCGGCATGAATCAGCGGCTGATGGAGCGCGTTTCGGCGAACGGCGAACCGCATCTGTTCCACACTGACTTCACCGCTTGCAACAGCTACGCGGACGGCCTCGCGCGCGCCACGCAGGTACGTTGCCCGACTCGGCTGATCGTCGGCAGGCGCGATGCGATGACGCCGCCGCGCGCGGCCAAAGCGCTCGCCGACGCTTTCGTGCAAGCCGGCGTACCGGTCGACACCATCACGCTCGACGCCGGTCACGCGCTGATGACCGAGCAGCCCGATGCCACGCTCGACGCCCTGTTCAGCTTCGCTTCGAAGGCGGCAACCGTCGCTCGGTAGTTTCCACGAATAGCCGCCACGAATCGTCACGATAACCGCGCCGATGCGCGCACACCATCGGCCGAATGGCCAGGTTGCGCGCATGAGCCGATAGCCGCACAATGACTCAAGCCTGCCCGGTTTTGAGCGCGCCTTAAAACTCCACACGCGTCCGAAACCTCGGAAACGGCGGGCACGGAGTCGAGAAGAATCGAAATTCGGAGGCTGTGATGGCTCAAACCGCGCACACCGATCACTTCGCGAGTTTCGCGGAGTTCTATCCGTTTTACCTGAGCGAGCATCGCAACACGGTCTCGCGGCGGCTGCATTTCGTCGGTTCGCTCGGCGTGATCGGCTGTCTGGCCATGGCGCTCGCCACCGGCGACTGGCTATGGTTGCCGGCGGCCGTTGTCTGCGGATACGGCTTTGCCTGGGTCGGGCATTTCTTCTTCGAGAAGAACCGGCCGGCGACTTTCCGGCACCCGCTCTATAGCCTGATGGGTGACTGGGTCATGTTCAAGGACATCTGCGTCGGGAAGATTTCGCTGTAGTTTCGCCGCAGTTCCACTGTCACTTCAGGCGGCCTGATGCGGCATTGAAGGAGTCCCCTGCTCATTTTCCTCTGGACGAGCCACCCCACGCGCGGCGGCGCGCGCCGCCAGCAGCGTGGCGAGCGTCACTTTCAGCCTGTCGTTCTCGAGCGCCGCCAGAAGCGTGGCGCCATCCACGCGCGTCGAGTTGAGACCAAGCTGATATTCGAGCTCCGCGCGATCGATCACGAACAGGCCGAACAGGCGCTCGACCGTGATCTGCGCCGGATTCGCCAGCAGCAGGAAATGCGGGTGCGTGCCATCTTCCTGCAAGCTCGCAATCCATTCGATCTCCTCGAGCCTTTGCAGCAAATTGAGCGTCGTGTCCATGTCGCGGCGAAGCATGCGCGAGAGCTCCTGCACCGTGTAGCCGCGCTTGCCCGCATCGCGCGCTTCTGAAAGCCGCGCGAGCAATTCGAGCGAGTCGAACAGATTGCTGCCCTCGAAAGTCGGGCGATGAAACTGGCCGATGCGGATAGCCGGCAAGGCGGACGCGATCATCGCGCCCGCCAGCGTGATGAACCAGCAAAGGTACATCCACAGCAGGAACAGCGGCACGGCGGCAAATGCACCGTACACCGCGGTATAGGTAGGAATGCGGCGCACGTAGTAACCGAAGCCGCGCTTGCCGAGTTCGAACGCGATCGCGGCAGTGACGCCGCCGATCACCGCATCGCGCCATTCCACCCGGCAGTTCGGCAGATAGACGTAAAGAATCGTGAAGGCGAGCGCCGTCAACGGTAGAGCCGCGCCGGCGAGTGCCCATTCGATCATCGCCGGGATATGCTGGGTCGCCGTGAACGCCATCGATTGCGTGAACAGATAGGACGAAATCGACAGGCTCACGCCGATCAGAATCGGTCCGAGCGTAATGATCGCCCAATAGACCAGCACGCGCTGCGCAAACGGCCGCGCCTTGCGCACCCGCCAGATCACGTTGAAGGCGGATTCGATCGTCATCATCGTCATCACCGCGGTGAGGAACAGCAGGATCATGCCGATCGTGGTCAGCCCCTTGGCCTTTGACGCGAACTGGTTCAGATAGTTGAAAATCTGACTGTTGAGTTGCGCGGGCATCAGATGCTCGGCAAGAAAAAACTGCAGCGATTCCTGAAACGAGCTGAAAATCGGAAACGCGGTGAACAACGCGAACGCGACCGTGGCGAGCGGCACGAGCGCGAGCATGGTGGTGAACGTGAGACTGCCGGCCACCTGCGGAATGCGGTCTTCGCCGCTACGCTTCGCGGCAAACTGCGCGAGCCGTTTGAGCGTGTCGAGATCGAAACGCACCCTGGACAACAAACCCCACCTCCTTGCTTCGTGAACCGGTGTTTCAGGACAGTGCGCGAAGCCTGGCCGAACGGCTATGGATGGCCTCTGCAGCGGACCCAACCCCTATAATACCCGTTCACCGATGAGGCCTATGAAAGACATTCTCGTGCTCTATTACAGCCGTCACGGCGCCACGCGCGAGCTCGCCCTGGCGATCGCGCACGGCGTCGACAGCGTCCCCGGCATGCAGGCACGCGTACGTACCGTGCCGGCGGTTTCCACCGTCTGCGAAGCGGCCCAGCCGGACATTCCCGCTGAAGGTCCGCCCTACGTCGAACTGCGCGACCTCGAAGAATGTGCCGGTCTGGCGCTCGGCTCGCCCACCCGCTTCGGCAATATGGCTGCGTCGCTCAAGTACTTTCTCGACGGCACCACACCGCAATGGCTGTCCGGCGCGCTGGCGGGCAAACCGGCGTGCGTGTTCACGTCGACCGGCAGTTTGCACGGCGGCCAGGAATCCACGCTGCTGTCGATGATGCTGCCGCTGCTGCATCACGGCATGCTGATCATCGGCATTCCATACACCGAAAGCGCGCTGAGCACCACGCAAACCGGCGGCACGCCGTACGGCGCGTCGCATTTCGCCCGTGCGGGCAGCGCCGACCACGGCATCTCCGCCGACGAAAAAACGCTCGCGATCGCCTTGGGTGCACGCGTCGCGCGCACGGCGGCGTCGATGAGCGAACGTCCGTGAGCGGCGGGCCGGACGTGGCAAACCGCGCGGCAGCCAGCGCGACAACCGCAACCGTCATTCCCCCACTCGGGCCGCAAAATCACCTAGCCGGGTTCGGCGCGACAGCCGCCCTGCTTGCTTTGATCGTGTTGTCGGTTGGCTGGGAATGGTGGCTCGCGCCGCTGCGGCCAGGCGGCTCGGCGCTGGTGCTCAAAGCGGTGCCGCTGCTGATCGCGCTACCGGGCGTCTGGCGGCGCCGGCTTTACACGCTGCAATGGGCGTCGATGCTGATCTTGCTGTATTTTGCCGAGGGCATCGTACGCGGCTGGAGCGACCACGGTTTGAGTGCGCGCCTCGGCTGGCTGGAAACCGCACTCGCAGTGATCTTTTTCGTCTGCACGCTCGCGTACGTCGCGCCGTTCAAGCGCGCGGCAAAACAGGCAGCAAAACAGAACGCAAAGCAGGCCAGGGGAAGCGCCCAATGAGGAGCGCGCTTCCCACGCAACCTATCCGCCGAACACCTTGACCGACCATCATGACCCAAGCCGTTTTTGTCACCGCCTGCCGCAACGCCATCGGCGCCGCCCATGTCCTGACCGACCCGCACGACACCGCGCCCTACCTCACCGACTGGCGCCGCCGTTACACCGGCGCGGCCTGCACGGTACTCTGTCCGGCCACGCCTGAAGAAGTCGCGGCGCTCGTCCGGCTCGCCGTCGAACATCGCGTCGCACTGGTGCCGCAGGGCGGCAACACCGGGCTCGCCGGCGGTGCAACGCCGGATGCGAGCGGCGCGCAAGCCGTCGTCAGTCTGCGGCGGCTGAACCGCGTGCGCGACATCGACCCGCACAACAACACGATCACTGTCGAAGCCGGCGTCATCCTCGCCGAGGTGCAGAAGCACGCTGAGGAAGCGGGCCGGCTGTTCCCATTGAGCCTCGCCGCCGAAGGCAGCTGCACGATCGGCGGCAATCTCGCCACCAACGCGGGCGGCACCGGCGTGCTGCGCTATGGCAACACGCGCGAGTTGTGCTTGGGCCTCGAAGTGGTGACACCGCAAGGCGAACTGTGGGACGGCCTGCGCGGACTGCGCAAGGACAACACCGGCTACGATCTGCGCGACCTGTTCATCGGCGCGGAAGGCACGCTAGGCATCATCACCGCTGCCGTGCTCAAGCTGCATCCGCAGCCGGCCGCGCGCGTCACGGCGCTCGCCGCACTCGCGTCGCCGCATGCGGCGCTCGATTTCCTGTCGTTGACGCAACGCGTCACCGGGCCGCTCCTGACCGGTTTCGAACTGATGTCGGATTTCTGTCTGCGGCTGGTCGGCCGGCATTTTGCACAGATGCGCTATCCGTTCGCCGAGCCGCACGCGCAAGTCGTGCTGCTCGAACTGTCGGACAGCGAAAGCGAAGAACATGCGCGCGGCCTGTTCGAGCGCCTGATGGAAATCGCGCTCGAAGAAGGCCTCGTCGAAGACGCGGTGGTCGCGGAAAACCTCACGCAATCGCGGGCGTTCTGGAATCTGCGCGAACATATTCCGCTCGCGCAGGCGGAAGAAGGTCTGAACATCAAGCACGATATCGCCGTGCCGATTTCGCGCATCGCTCACTTCATCGAGGAAACCGACGCGGCGATCGCGCAGGCTGTGCCGGGCGCGCGGATGGTCACGTTCGGCCATCTGGGCGACGGCAACCTGCACTATAACGTGCAGGCGCCCGAGGGCGTCGACGCGAAAGCGTTCCTCGAGGCGTTTCAAAGCTCGATCAATCAGATCGTGTACGACAACGTGCATCGTCACCGCGGCAGCATCAGCGCCGAACACGGGCTCGGCCAATTGAAGATCGACGAAGCGATGCACTACAAGCAGAACGTCGAGGTGCAATTGATGCGCGCCGTCAAACGCGCGCTCGATCCGCTCAATCTGATGAACCCGGGCAAGGTGCTACGCTAAGGTCTGAAGCCTCCGGTTCGAGGCCCATCGCAGGAGTCGTTCGTGAAGATTCGAGTGCTGTCCGATCTGCATCTGGAGAATGACGAGCCCGAGCTGGTCCCGCATGCGCAGGCGGATCTGATCGTGCTTGCCGGCGACATCCACAATCACGCGGCCGGGCCGCGCTGGGCCGCACAAACTTTCGACGGCGCCGTGCCGGTGATCTACGTGCCCGGCAATCACGAGTACTACGACGGCGAATTCGGCGCACTCGAAACGGCGCTCTACGACGCAGCGGCCTCGGTCGACAACGTGCACGTGCTGAACAACGCCGCGCTGGTCGACCCGCAGGGCCGCTGGCGCGTGCTCGGCACGACCTTGTGGACCGACTTCGCGTTATACGGCGCCGACGAAGCCGCGCTCGCCCAATCCATCGATGCATCGCGCCGGGTGATGCTCGACTTCCGCGGCCTGATCCAGACGAACTGGCCGCACGACACGCTGGATTCTCCGCGCGATTTCACACCCGCCGACTCCCTCGCGCTGCACAGGCAGGCGCGCGCATGGCTCGAACGCGAGTTGGCCAAACCGTTCGGGGGCAAGACGATCGTCGTCACGCACCACGCGCCGCATCGGCTGAGTCTGGCCGAGCGCTACGCGCAAGACCGTGTCTCGGCCGGCTTCGTCAGTCATCTGCCGGAACTGGTGCGTGCGCCCGTCGCGTTGTGGATTCACGGACATACGCATACGTCGTTCGATTACACGGTGAACGGCACGCGCGTGGTCTGCAATCCGCGCGGCTATCTCGACCGGCGTACCCGCGAGCCGGAAAATCCGCAGTTCGAATGGGACAAGGTGGTGGAAATCTAGCGTTGGCTTGAGGCCGATCCGGGTAGGCTGAATGCGGCAGACGCGCGCTGCCGCCAAACTCAGCAGTCGCGCCTTTGGGCAGACAAATCCGCCGGGCGCTCGGCCTTGATCGGCACCAGCTTCGGCTGCTGTTCACGCAAACGGCGCAGCAAATCGCGCGATGCGGCGATTCCGATCAGTCCCAACATGACGGCCACGCCGATCATCAGATGCGTATCCATGAATCCCTCGTCCTTCCAATTGTTGCGATATGCCGAACGGCGGCTGATTGAACACGTCCGGCTGAAACCGGCAGCGCATGAATGACACGTTAGCAAATCGGTCGCGGCGCAGAAGTAAGGAAATGTTGCGACGCGGCACTTGTGCAACAGGCTGTCACGCCAACGCGCCGGCGACTGTCGACGATGGTCGACCGCCCGCCCGGCGCGGCTTCAGGTGCGCGCGAACTGGCGCAACTCGGTCTGGTCGACCGCCAGCGTCGCGGGCAGTTCGTCGCGCAGAAATTCGACCCAGGTGCGGATTTTTGCGTCCAGATATTGCCGCGACGGATACAGCGCATACAGATTCATTTCCTGCGACGTGTACGCCGGCAGCAGCCATACGAGCTTGCCGCTACGCAAGCCGCTGATCGCCGAGTAGATCGGAATCAGCCCGACGCCCATGCCGCTCGACACCGCCGCTGCCATCGCTTCGGCGACATTCACCTGGAACGTGGCCGGGCCGAGCACGACCGTTTCTTCGCCGTTCGGGCCGTCGAAGGTCCATTTATCGGCGGGAAACACCGGCGTGACCATTTGCAGGCAGGTGTGGCGCACGAGGTCCGCAGGCGTTTGCGGCACGCCGTGCCGCTCCAGATAAGCCGGCGACGCGCACGCAATGCTGAACGCGCTGCCCAGGCGCTGCGACACCAGCCCCGAATCCGGCAGACCGGTCGCGAGCGTCAGCGACACGTCGAAGCCTTCGTCGAGCAGATCGGGCAGGCGTTGCGCAAGCGTGAGTTCGATGTGCACGTCCGGATAGCGCTGCTGATAGCGGCCGACGGCCGGCACCACATAGTGCTGGCCGAAGCTGGTCATCGCGTGGACTTTGAGTTTGCCGGACGGGCGCGCGTGGGCGTCGCTCGCTTCCGCTTCGGCCTGATCGACGTACGCGAGGATCTGTTCGCAGCGTTGCAGATAGCGCTCGCCTGCCTCGGTCAACGCGATGCGGCGCGTGGTGCGGTTCAGCAGCCGCGTGCGTAGGTGCGCTTCCAGATCCGAAACCGCGCGCGACGCGTACGCCGTGGTCGTGTTCAGGTGCTGCGCAGCACCCGTAAAGCTGCCCGCTTCGACGACACGGACAAATACGCGCATGTTTTGGAGCGTATCCATACTATTCCTCGATGACTCGAAGCGATTGTTGCACAATTCGCAAAGGCGATTGTCTCACATTCCGTAAAAATGCCTTGCACCTTTACCGGTTATTCCCCAATCAATCAAAAAATATAATGAGGCACAAGGTTCTATAGCTATTTATGGAGGAAATCGTGCAGTCTCCGGTACCGAAAGGGATCGTCGCCGCCGCGGTTCTTACGATCCTATTAACAATCGCCGGCTGTGCCAGTACCGGAGGCATCGCGCCGCAAGCCAGCGGCGGAATCGAGCCCGCCTCGCTCGACGCGGGCAACGCCATCCGGGCAGCCAATGCCGACGCGCAATGGCCCGCCGCCGGCTGGTGGCGCGCTTATAACGACCCGCAACTCAACCAATGGATCGAAGCGGCACAGGCCGGTAATCCGACGCTGGCCGTCGCCCAGGCGCGTGTGCGCGAAGCCGTGTCGATGGCGGGCGTGGCCCGTTCGGCGCTGGCGCCGCAGGTCAACGGCAGTCTGTCGATCCAGCGTCAGAAATGGGCCGACAACCTGTACTACGGCCCGGGCCCGCTTGCGGGCGAGCAGTCGTGGAACAACACCGGCACGCTCGGGCTCTCGTATCACCTGGATATCTGGGGCAAGGACAGGAACGCCGCCGAACGTGCGCTCGACGCCGCTCACGCGAGTGCCGCGGATGCCCGCGCCGCCCAGCTCGAACTGGAAGGCAATGTGGTGCGCACGTACATCGAGATGTCGATGAACTACGCGCTGCTCGACATCGCCAAAGCCACGTTGCAGCAACAGCAGCAGATCGCCGATCTGGCCACACGCCGTCTGAAGGGCGGCATCGGCACACAACTCGAAGTGAGCCAGGCCGAAACGCCGCTGCCGGAATACGAGCGTCAGATCGATGCAATCGAAGAGCAGATCGCGCTCGGCCGCAATCAACTGGCTGCGCTAGCCGGCAAAGGTCCGGGCGCGGGCGATGCGATCCGGCGTCCGACGCTCGCGCTCGACGCGCCGGCCGGCCTGCCGAGTACGCTGCCTGCGGATCTGATCGGCCACCGGCCCGATGTGGTCGCGGCGCGCTGGACGGTGGCGGCGCAGGCGCGCGGCATCGACGTCGCCAAGGCCGATTTCTATCCGGACATCAATCTGCTGGCGTCGTTCGGCGGTTACGCGGCGATGGGGCCGCTATTCCAGTTTCTGAAGAACCCGTCGCATAGCTGGAGCGCCGGTCCGGCGCTGTCGCTGCCGATCTTCGACGGCGGGCGACTGCGCTCGCAACTTGGCGCGGCGTCGGCGGGCTACGACGAAGCCGTCGATCGCTATAACCAGTCGATCGTCAGCGCGCTCAAGGACATCGCCGATCAGGTGGTGCGAATCCGCTCGCTCGCGACCCAGGCAGACGACGCCGACCGCTCGGTCGCGGCGGCTCGCAAGAACTACGATCTGGCCCGCGAAGGCTACCGGCGCGGCCTGACCGACTATCTGAACGTGCTGGTCGCGCAAAGCCAGTTGCTGCGCGCGCAAGAAGGCGTCGCGAAGATTCAGGCCGAGCGCCTCGGCGCGCATGCGTCGCTGGTCACCGCCCTGGGCGGCGGCCTCGACGAACCGGCCAACGGTCCGCAGGACAACGAGACGCTGCCGGGGCACGGCAAGGCCAAGGGCACCGCCAAAGCAGCCGCCGATTCGACCGTTGCGGCAAAGCGTGCCGACGGCAACGCCCGTCTGAGCACTGCGACGAACACCCGCCGCGCGTCCTCAGACGCGAGCGCGGCAGAATAAGGAAGCCGACCATGTCCGCCGCCCCTTCTCCCGCCTCGCAGCCGGGCTCGTTCGCCGCGCTCTACACGACCGTCGCCGACTGGGCTCGCACCGACGGCCGCACGTGGGTCTATCTGTTCAAGGCGCTCGCGGCCTGTTTTCTCGCGCTCGGCATCGCGATGAAGCTCGATCTGCCGCAACCGCGCACCGCGATGACCACCGTGTTCATCGTGATGCAGCCGCAAAGCGGGATGGTGTTCGCCAAAAGCTTCTACCGGATCTGCGGCACGCTGGTCGGCCTCGTCGTGATGCTCGCGTTGATCGGCCTGTTTGCGCAGCAGCCGGAAATGTTCATCGTGGCGACCGCCATCTGGGTCGGCATCTGCACCGCGGGCGCCGCGCGCAACCGCAACTTCAGGTCCTACGGTTTCGTGCTGGCAGGCTATACCGCCGCGCTGATCGGCATTCCCGCTTCGCAGCATCCGGACGGCGCGTTTCTGAGCGCCCTCACGCGGGTCGCCGAAGTGGTGGTCGGCATCATCTGCGCGGGCGCGGTTAGTGGCCTCGTATTGCCGCAGTACGCCGGCTTGCAGATGCGCAGCACCGTGCGTGCGCGCTTCTCGGCGTTCGTCGAGTACGTGTCCGCGTCGCTGGCGGGCCGCAACGACCGCGCGCAGATCGAGACCACCAACGCGCGCTTTGTCGCCGACATCGTCGGTTTCGAAGCGGCGCGCAGCGTGGCCGTGTTCGAAGGCCCCGACTCGCGGATGCGCGGCGGGCGCCTGGCGCGTCTGAACAGCGAGTTCATGACGGCATCGACGCGCTTTCATGCGCTGCATCAGCTGATGAACCGGCTGCGCGATGCAAACACGAGCGGCGCGGCCGTCGCGATCGATGCGCTCGAACCGTACTTCAAGGACATCGCCCCGCTGCTCGCGAAGTCCGGCGAGCCCGTACTGAGCGCCGCCGACGCCGCGCACGCCGCCGCGCAACTCGAGGCCTACAAGGCCGCATTGCCCAGGCGCGTGCGCGCGACGCGCGACGCACTGGAAACGCATGCGGATGCGCCGCTGCTCGATTTCGACACCGGCGCGGAATTGCTGTACCGCTTCGTCGACGATCTGCATGCGTATGCGGCGACTTACGCGTCGCTCGCGGTCGATATGCACGAGCGCGAACGCTGGATCGAGCGTTACGAGCCGAAGACCAATGCAATCGCAGCGGGCGTAGCCGGCTTGCGCGCGGCCATCGTCATGACGGTGCTCGGCGCGTTCTGGATCGCGACCGCGTGGCCGAGCGGCACGACGCTCGTGCTGACCGCGGCCGCGACCTGCGCGCTGGCGTCGTCGTCGCCGAATCCGATGCGCACGACGATCCAGATGGGCGGCGGCACGCTGGTCGCCTCGGTGATGGGGATGATCGCGGTGTTCGGCGTGTATCCGCACATCGACGGGTTTCCGTTGCTGTGCGCCGCGCTCACGCCGTTCCTGCTGCTCGGCGTATTCATGACGACGCGCCCGTCGCTGGCCGGCTACGGCGTCGGCTACTGCATCTTCTTCTGCTTCCTGGCCGGCCCGGACAACGTGATTCACTACGATCCGAGCGGCTTCATCAACGATGCGATAGCGCTGGTGCTGTCGATGCTGGTGTCGTCGATTGCCTTTGCGGTGCTGCTGCCACCGTCGACGCCGTGGCTGCGCAACCGCCTGCTGGTGGACCTGCGCCGCCAGGTGGCGCTGGCGAGCCGTGCGGGCATGAACCGGGTGCGTTCGCGCTTCGAGAGCGGCGCGCGCGATCTGATGTTCCAGATCAACGCGCTCGCGCCGAACGAACCCGAACTCAGGCGCGACACCTTGCGCTGGCTGTTCTCGGTGCTCGAAGTGGGCAACGCGATGATCGATCTGCGCCGCGAAGTGGCGGCGCTGCCCGCCGACGCGCGCTATGCGAAGACGATGCCGTGGCGCGTGTCGCTGCGGGCAATGCGCAACGCGGTGACCGCGCTGTTCGAGCACCCGCGCGCGGACCGCTTCGACCGCGCGTTGGCGGCGACCGTCGATGCGATCGCCGCGGTTCAGCAGATGCTGGCGACTTTCACGCCGCCGCGTGAGGAGCGCCATCGACTGCAACGCGTCCTGAGTCAACTGCATTTCATTCGTACCGCGCTGCTCGATCCGCAATCGCCGCTGGAAACGCTGGTGAGCGGACACGCCGGCGCGTCTGAAGGAGTTCGTCATGCCACGTGATATTGCCGTTTTCGACGCCTACGTGCCGGCCATCGTGCTGCTGTTTATCGCGGGCGCCGCGCTTACCTGGGTGTTGGACCGCGTGATTGCCTATACGGGCTTGTATCGCGTGGTGTGGCATCCGTCCCTGTTCCGGGCCAGCTTGCTCGTGTGTGTGTGCGGCGTGCTGGGTCTCGCCGTTTATCGTTGATCAGAGTCGAAACATGACCATCCGAAATATCGTGGGCTTCGTCGCGACAGCCATTATTTTTGTCGTCGCGATTTTGATTGGACGCGCGTTGTGGGTTCATTACATGGATGAACCATGGACGCGCGACGGGCGCGTGCGCGCCGAGATCGTGAATGTGGCGCCCGACGTGTCCGGCGCGGTTGTCGACCTGCCGGTGAAGGACAACCAGTTGGTGAAAAAGGGCGATCTGTTGATGCAGATCGATCCGTCGCACTATGAGATTGCTATCGAGCAAGCGCAAGCGGCGGTTGCCGCGCGCAAGGCCGAGTTGCAGATGAAGCGGGACGATGCGCAGCGGCGCGCGGATATGGATGCTTTGGTCGTGTCCAAAGAGAGCCGTGAGAATGCGACTCACACGGCTTCCGCTGCCGACGCTGCTTATCAGCAAGCTTTGGCCGCGCTTGATGCTGCCAGGCTGAATCTTGCGCGCACGCGGGTGGTTTCGCCTGTAGACGGGTATGTCACCAATCTCAATGTTTTTCGCGGCGATTATGCGACTGCTGGCTCTGCCAAGCTGGCTATTGTCGATAGCCATTCCTTCTGGGTTTATGGGTACTTCGAGGAGACGAAGCTGCCTCATGTGCGCGTCGGCGATAAGGCCGAAGTTCGGCTGATGAGTGGCGGCACCCTCCAGGGACATGTCGAGAGCATCTCTCGAGGGATTTATGATCGGGATAATCCCGAAAGTCGCGAGTTGCTGGCGGATGTGAATCCGACTTTCAACTGGGTGAGGTTGGCACAGAGAGTGCCCGTTCGGGTGAGGATCGATTCTGTGCCTGATGATGTCGTGCTTGCAGCAGGCATTACTTGTACTGTTGTCGTTAAGCCAAGCTGATGAGGTTGCCTTCGCGGGGCTTTATCCCTGTGTACCTATGGCGGTGGATTTTTCTTTTCTTAGTGGTTTGTTGACGTTGCCCCTGTGCTGTTTGCCTGCTCGGCGCTTCTGGTTGTACGCCTGCGGCGTTGGCCTTTCCTTGATTTGTTAGTGGTCTATTAGCGTTCCCCCTGTGCGGGGGAGCACCTACTTTTCTTTGCCGGCCGCAAAGAAAAGTAGGCAAAAGAAAGCGGCTCAAACCGCTAACTTTTAAGCGGGTCCCCTGGCTTGGAGGAGGTAGTGGAGCATCTGGAATCGGTGTTCTCGCACACTCCGCGCTGGTGACAAGGCCGTCATACTTCCGGCGGCGCTGCGCGCGCCGTAGCGGTACTTCATCAAACCGCCTGGAGGTTTGCGTGGCCGTGCCTGGCTGGCGGCACTGCGCACGCCGCAGCGGTACTTCTCAACACCGATCGCAGATAAGGGCCTCCGGCATTATCCTTCCCGCCTCGCATTGTGTACTTGTCGCATCGGTCTGCAAGGGAAACCAGTGGCTTTGTTTGCGCGCGGTGGGAGCCATCGGCTTTGCCTCGGCGAGGCACTGAATTGTGGACGCGCGGGCCACTGCGCCGAACGAAATGCAGCGCGAGTTACGCTAGCGCAATGAAGACCAGCCGTCACGCTTGAACAACCGCAGGCGCAGAAAGCGCCGGAAGGGCCCGAGGGTTTTATGAGGTATGCTTCGGCGCGCGTAGCGTTGCTGGATGCGTCAAGCGAAGCGTTAGCGCGAAAATGGAGGTCGGCTTTGTGAAGTACCGCTACGGAGCGCGCAGCGCCGCCGGAAGTATGACTGCCTTGTCACCAGCGCGAAGTGTGCGAGAGCACCGATTCCAGATGCTCCACTGCCTCCTCCAAGCCAGGGGACCCGCTTAAAAGTTAGCGGTGTGAGCCGCTTTCTTTTGCCTACTTTTCTTTGCGGCCGGCAAAGAAAAGTAGGTGCCCCCCCGCACAGGGGGAACGCTAATAAACCAATAACAAAACAAGGAAAGGCCACACCGCAAGCACAACGCCAATAAGCCCCGCGCAGGAAAAAACCGCAAATTTATAACCTGAACTTCCCCACCATCGACTTCAACCCCCGCGCCTGGTCATCCAAAGACCGAGCAGCCGCGGTAGCCTGCTCAACAAGCGCGGCATTCTGTTGAGTACCCGAATCCATCTGCGTCACCGCAAGGTTGATCTCTTCAATCCCGGCACTCTGCTCGGAAGAAGCAGCCGAAATCTCGCCCATGATGTCAGTCACGCGCTTCACGGCTTTAACGACTTCATCCATCGTCTGCCCGGCATCCTGGGCTAAAGTCGACCCGTTGCTCACCCGCTCGACAGAAGTACTGATCAACCCCTTGATCTCCTTCGCAGCAGCCGCGCTGCGCTGAGCCAGATTCCGCACTTCGGCAGCAACGACAGAAAACCCGCGCCCTTCTTCACCCGCCCGCGCCGCCTCGACAGCCGCATTCAAAGCCAGAATATTGGTCTGAAAAGCAATCCCCTCGATCACGCCGATGATGTCGCCAATACTCCGCGCGCTATCGTTGATCTCGTTCATCGTCGCGACCACGCGACCCACCACCGCGCCACCCTTCTCCGCGATCTCCGAGGCGTTATTGGCCAGCGTGCTCGCCTGCTTGGCGTTATCCGCGTTCTGCCGTACCGTCGACGTCAACTGCTCCATGCTGCTCGCCGTCCGCTCGAGCGCCATCGCCTGTTGCTCGGTGCGCTGCGACAAGTCCTGGTTGCCCATCGAAATCTCACCCGATGCAGTCGCAATCGCATCGGCGCTCGCGGCAATGTCGGAGACCGTGGTCGAGAGGCCGCTCTGCATGTCGTGCAGCGCGTACAACATGCTCGACTTGTCCTTGCGACCCAGCACGATCTGATTCGACAGATCGCCCGCCGCGATCCGGCTGGCAATCTCCTTCGCGTATCCCGGCTCGCCGCCGAGTTGCGCGCCCAGACGTCGCACCACCCATTCGCTGATGCCGAACGCCAGCACGATCAGCGCGACCGTCATCACCGCGATCATCACGAACGACGAGTGGTAGATAAAGCCCGACGCCTCGATGGTCGCCTTCGCAGCCGTGCCGCGTTGCGCGACCAGTTCGTCGACGAGTTTTTCGAGCTTGCCGGTTTCGACCAGCAGCGACACGTCCTGCGTGCCGACCTGCCAGTTCATCTGCGACAGATCGAGCGGCTGCGCTTTCACCAGCGTCACGAAATCGCGCAAGTGACCACTCCATGTAGCAACGGCAGCGGCGAATTTCTTCTGCTGATCGACGGCCTTGGCGTCCGATGCGTCGACGTACTGTTGCAGCGTGCCGAGTTGCGCGGCAAGGCCGCTCAAACCCTTATCGATGTCGGCGCCGAGCTCGTCGCGCTCCTTCGCGGTGGTTGCGGTCAGCAGCATCTTTTGCGCGCGGCTCGCGCGCAGCATGTGGCCGCGCGCCTCTTCGGCGGCGCGGCTGGCGATGTGCCCCTGGTCGTAGATGGACTGCGCGGAACCGTTCAGGCGGCTGATCTGGGTCAGCGAAAACACGCCGATCGCAAGCGTGCCGATCAGCAGCACCGCAAACGCCAGCCGCAACATCGCCTTCACCGATAAACCCTTGAGCCGCACAGCCTGTCCCTGGCCGCCCTGCCCATGCGATTGCGCCTTGCCTGCCGCTTCTCCTTCCGGTACGAACCCCGCGCCCGTCTGGCCACCCAGCGAAACTGCTTTCATCGTTCTAGTCCCCACGTGTCGAACTGCCGAAAAGGTCGGTTCCGGCATTGCTTCTGATCTCTCCGGGTCTACGGCATAAACGTCTGCGATCTTTAGCGCCGCCCGCATTCATGCCGACCGCATGTCGCCCGGTCCCAGACCTCGCCGCCTCGTAAGCCGCGCGCCCGCGACCGTTTTATACATGGCCAAAATACCCGAACCGTATTTCCGGAACGGCTTGCCAGCCGCGCCGATCCGTGGCAGTGCATCCGCCGCCAGGCACCGTCATGGTGCCGGGAACGCCGGATCCTCCTGCATCTGCGACACCCAAAGCGTCCGATTCACGACAAAACTTGTCCTTACAATTCATGCAAGCCACATTAAACTTAGACAATTAGCCGACAACGCCGGGCGCCGCGTCGAAATGCCGCGGTATCGAAACCAGCAATGAACCTGAGCCGGCAGCCTCGATTCATGACCCGTCATCCTTTTTCCATCTCTCTCTCACCTTCTCTCTCATCTAGCGTATGGAAACGAGCCTCGAAAAAAGCGCCCTTGCCGGCGCGTCAGCCGGTACCGCCAATCCCGCCCAGCCTGCCGCCGCCACGCAGCCGGCGGCCAAAGTCCAGCGGACTGTCTATTCCGTGCTCGGTGCGATCAGCTTTTCGCATCTGCTCAACGACATGATCCAGTCGCTGATTCTGGCCATCTACCCGATGCTGAAAGACAACTTTTCGTTGTCCTTCGGCCAGATCGGCCTGATTACGCTGACCTACCAGATCACCGCGTCGCTGCTGCAACCGCTCGTCGGCATCTATACGGACAAGCATCCGAAGCCGTATTCGCTGCCGGTCGGCATGGGCTTCACGCTCGCCGGCCTGCTGCTGATGTCGGTCGCGTCGAATTTCGGCGTGCTGCTGGTGGCAGCGGCGCTGGTCGGCTGCGGCTCGTCGGTGTTTCATCCGGAGTCGTCGCGGGTTGCGCGGATGGCCTCGGGTGGTCGTCACGGTCTCGCGCAGTCGCTGTTCCAGGTGGGCGGCAATGCGGGTTCGTCGCTCGGCCCGCTGCTCGCCGCGTTGATCGTGATTCCGCACGGCCAGCGCAGCATCGCGTGGTTTTCGGTGGCGGCGCTCGTCGCGATCGTCGTGCTCACGCAGATCGGCCGCTGGTACAAGCAACATCCGCCGGTGAAGAAGGCGCGCAATGTCGCCGGGCACGCAACGCTGTCGCGCAACAAGGTCATGTTCGCGATGGGCGTGCTGATCCTGCTGGTGTTCTCGAAGTACTTCTACCTCGCCAGCCTCAACAGCTACTTCACCTTCTATCTGATCGACAAATTCCATCTGCCGGTGCAGGCCGCGCAGGTCCATCTGTTCGTGTTCCTCGCGGCGGTTGCGGCGGGCACGGTGATCGGCGGTCCGGTCGGCGACAGGATCGGCCGCAAGTATGTGATCTGGGTGTCGATCCTCGGCGTCGCACCGTTCACGCTGCTGCTGCCGTACGCCAACCTGTTCTGGACCGGCGTGCTGACCGTGATCATCGGCGTGGTGCTGGCTTCGGCGTTCTCGGCGATCCTCGTCTATGCGCAGGAGCTGATCCCCGGAAAAGTGGGGATGGTCGCTGGGCTGTTCTTCGGTTTCGCGTTCGGCATGGGCGGGATCGGCGCGGCCGTGCTCGGCCAGTTGGCCGACGCCACCAGCATAGCGTATGTGTACAAGGTCTGCTCGTTCCTGCCGCTGATCGGCGTGCTGACGGTGTTCCTGCCGGATGTCGAAGGCAAGCGCGCGAAAGCTTGATGGGTTCGCCCGGCCGTTGCATGAGGGAGAAGGCGCCGCGGCGCCTTTTTTCTTTGGGCCACGGGTTTGCCATCTGGATCGCGCCGCCCCCGCTCATGGTGAACCCGCGTTGTCCGCACGGCCGCGTGTGCTCTATGCTTGTGCGGATACACGCCCCGCTCTCGCGCCGTACACACCGCGCGTGTGACTCGAGACTCGTTCACTCACGCCGCAGAAGGATCGCCGCCGATGACAAGCTATCGCGACTTCCACCGCCGTTCGATCGAGAACCCCGAGGCATTCTGGCGCGATGAAGCGCGGCGGATTCATTGGGAGACGCCGTTCGACAGCGTGCTCGACCGCTCGAATCCGCCCTTCGCGCGCTGGTTTATCGGCGGGCGCACGAATCTGTGCCATAACGCGGTGGACCGGCATCTGGTCGAGCGCGCGCAGCAGAACGCGCTAGTGTATGTGTCGACGGAAACCGGCATCGAGCGGCGCTACACATACGCCGATCTGTACGCGGAAATCAACCGCATGGCCGCGGCGATGCGCTCGCTAGGCGTCAAGCGCGGCGACGTCGTGCTGCTCTATCTGCCGATGATCCCTGAAGCGCTGTTCGCGATGCTCGCCTGCGCGCGGCTCGGCGCGATTCACTCGGTGGTGTTCGGCGGCTTCGCCGCGCCGAATCTCGCCGCTCGCATCGACGACGCGAAACCCGTGCTGATCGTCACCGCCGACGCCGGCGCGCGCGGCGGCAAAGTGATCGACTACACGCCGCTGGTCGACGAGGCGCTCGCGCGGGCGGCGCACAAGACCCCGCACGTGTTGCTGATCGACCGGCAGCTCGCCCCCGAGCGTCTGAACGCAAGCTATCTGGTCGACTACGAGCCGCTGCACGAGCAGTTTTTCGACGCCCATGTGCCGTGCGAATGGCTCGAATCGAACGAGCCTTCGTATGTGTTGTACACATCGGGCACGACCGGCAAGCCGAAGGGCGTGCAGCGGGATGTGGGCGGCTATGCGGTGGCGCTGGCGGCATCGATGGAACACATCTTTCAGGGCCGGCCCGGCGACACGATGTTCACGGCGTCGGACGTGGGGTGGGTGGTCGGCCATAGCTACATCGTCTACGCACCGCTGATTGCAGGCCTGACCACCGTGATGTACGAAGGCACGCCGATTCGCCCCGACGGCGGCATCTGGTGGCGCCTCGTCGCGCAGCACAGGATCAACCTGATGTTCACCGCGCCGACCGCACTGCGCGTGCTGAAAAAGCAGGATCCGGCGCTGCTGAAGAACGCCGACCTGTCGAGCCTGCGCGCGCTGTTCCTGGCCGGCGAACCGCTCGACGAACCGACCGCCGCATGGATCGCCGACGCGCTCGGCAAGCCGGTGATCGACAACTACTGGCAGACCGAGACCGGCTGGCCGATTCTGGCGATTCCGCGCGGCGTTCAGGCACTGCCGACCAAGCTCGGTTCGCCGGGCGTGCCGTCTGCCGGCTTCAACCTGACCTTGCGCAACGAACTGACCGGCGAGCCCTGCGCGCCCGGCGAAAAAGGCGTGCTCACGCTCGGTTATCCGCTACCGCCGGGATGCATGTCGACCGTGTGGGGCGACGATCAGCGCTTTGTCAGCACATACTGGTCGAGCATCCCGAACCAGCAGGTCTACTCGACGTTCGACTGGGGCATTCAGGACCAAGACGGTTATGTGACGATCCTCGGCCGCACCGACGACGTGATCAACGTCGCCGGTCATCGGCTGGGCACGCGCGAAATCGAGGAAGCGTTGTCGAGCCACGCGGCGGTCGCGGAAGTCGCGGTGGTCGGCGTGACGGATGCGCTGAAGGGCCAGGTGGCAATGGCGTTCGTGGTGCTGCGCGACGCGCAGGCCTATGACGACGACAATGCGCGGGCGAAGCTGGAAGCGAATCTGGCCGCGACGGTCGACCGGCAGCTCGGTGCGATTGCGCGGCCGGCGCGCGTGCATGTGGTGTCGATGCTGCCGAAGACGCGCTCCGGCAAGCTGCTGCGCCGCGCGATTGCGGCGTTGGCGGAAGGACGCGAGCCGGGGGATTTGCCGACGATCGAAGATCCGGCGGCGTTGCAGCAGGTGCGCGAAGCGCTGGGTGGAGCGGGACAAAGTTAGCTCGCCTTGCCGATCCGCTGCAGATCCGGCGCGAAGGGTCAGACCGCGCTACGCGCCTCCAGAAACCGCTTCAGAATCGCGTTCGAATAGGTCCCGGCGATCTCCGTGAGAAACGACGCGAACGACGCCGGCGCGTGATCGTCCGCGGTATCCGAGATGGTTCGCACGACCGCGCACGGCACGCCGTACTCGTGACAGACCTGCGCGATCGCCGCGCCTTCCATCTCGACAGCCAGTGCATCCGGCAACGCATCGCGCAAGGCCTGTACCCCGGCCGCGCTGGCGACGAACTGATCGCCGCTGATGATCAACCCGCGATGCACTTGCGGCGTGTGCGTGCCGAAGCGCGCCGCCGAAGCCATGCCCTCGTCGACGACAAACCGTTCGCACGCGGCAGCGAGTTGCCCGGCAAGCGCCGCGTCGGCGGTAAACCGGGACATGCCGAGCAGCGGCACTTCAAAGCGCGGAAACAGCGGTGTTGCATCGAGATCGTGTTGCAGCAGCGCGTTCGCGACGACGATATCGCCAACCCGCACTTCCCGCCCCACGCCGCCCGCGACACCCGTGAACACAACCGCCTCGACATCGAACGCATGAATCAGCGCGCTGACGGTTGCCGCCGCCGCGACCTTGCCGACCCGCGCCAACGTCACCACGCACGGCGCGCCGTGCACAGTGCCGAGGTGATAGTCGCGCTGACCGTGCGCGACGGTGCGCACACCGGACTCGCCGCGCATCGCGTCGATCAGATCGCCGAGTTCCTGGGGCAACGCCGCCAGAATGCCGAGCGGACGATGGGTGACAGGCGCGCCGCTTTGGGCGGCATCGATACGGGCTGTACTCATTCGACCGCCTGCAGTTTCGCGACCGCGAGCGCCAGCCACTTCTCGCCATGCCGCTTGAATTTGACTTGCGCTTTCGCGTCGGTGCCGCCGCCTTCGAGCGCGGTGATCGTGCCTTCGCCGAACTTGGTGTGGAACACTTGCTGGCCGACGCGGAAACCGGTTTCCGCCGCGCGCTGTTCGTTGGCAAAGGCCGGCAACGGCGCGGGCGTCGACGACGCTGCGCCCGTATACCCCGGCCGCGCGAACCAGTCGCGCCCATAACCGGCGTTGTCCGAGCGGCCGCCCCAGCGCGCGCCCGCCTCGACCTTCGGCGTGAGCCACTTGAGCGTTTCCTGCGGCAGTTCGTCGAAGAAACGCGAACGGATGTTGTAGCGCGTCTGGCCATGCAGCATCCGGCTCTGCGCGAACGACAGATACAAACGCTCCTTCGCCCGCGTGATCGCCACGTACATCAGACGGCGCTCTTCCTCCAGACCGTCCGATTCCATCGCGCTGTTCTCGTGCGGGAACAGCCCCTCTTCGAGACCGGTGATGAATACCGCGGTGAATTCCAGGCCCTTGGCCGCGTGCACCGTCATCAACTGCACGGCTTCCTGGCCTGCTTGCGCCTGATTGTCGCCCGCTTCGAGCGACGCGTGCGACAGGAAGCCGGCGAGCGGCGTCATCGTGTCCGGGTTTTGCGCCGGATCGGCGAGGTCCGGCGCATCCAGCACGACCGTGTTCGGATCGTCGGTGGCAACGGCGAGTTCGGGTGCCGCGGTGGCGCCGGGACGCAGCGGAATCGAGCGCGCCGGCGTATCCATGCCGTAGCCTTCCTCGCTGACGAAGGCGGCGGCGGCGTTGACCAGTTCCTGCAAGTTTTCCAGCCGGTCCTGGCCTTCGCGTTCGTTCTGATAGAACTCCGCGAGACCGCTCGTGCGGACCACGTATTCGACCGTTTCCGGCAGGCTCATCTGCTGCGTTTCCGCGCGCATCCTGCCGATCAGATTCGCGAAGCCGGCGAGACTCGAACCCGCCTTGCCCGCGACATACGGAATCGCCGCGGCCATCGAACAGTTGTAGAGGCGCGCCGCGTCCGCGAGTTGCTCGATCGAACGCGCGCCGATGCCGCGCGTCGGGAAATTGACGACGCGCGCGAACGCGGTGTCGTCGTTCGGATTGTCGATCAGGCGCAGATACGCGAGCGCGTGCTTGACTTCCTGACGCTCGAAAAAGCGCAGACCGCCGTACACGCGATATGCGATGCCCGCATTCACCAGCGTGTGTTCGATCGTGCGCGACTGGGCGTTGCTGCGGTACAGGATCGCGATTTCGCTGCGCGACGTGCCCGTGCCGATGAGCGCCTTGATTTCCTCGACGATCCAGCCGGCTTCCTGCGTATCGGTCGCGGACTCATACACGCGCACCGGTTCGCCGTGCCCCGCGTCGGTGCGCAGATTCTTGCCCAGACGGCGCGAGTTATTGGCGATCAGTTGATTGGCCGCATCGAGAATATGGCCGTGCGAGCGATAGTTCTGCTCGAGCTTGATCAGATGACGGACGTTGAACTCGTGTTCGAAGTCGCGCATGTTGCCGACGTTCGCGCCGCGGAACGCGTAGATCGACTGATCGTCGTCACCGACGGCGAAGATCGAGTTGGCCTGGCCCGCGAGCAGCTTGAGCCAAGCGTATTGCAGCTTGTTGGTGTCCTGGAACTCGTCGACCAGAATGTGGCGGAAGCGCGCCTGATAGTGGGCGCGCAGCGGCGGGTTATGCGCGAGCAGTTCGTAGCAGCGCAGCAGCAGTTCCGGAAAATCGACGACGCCTTCGCGCTGGCATTGCTGATCGTAGGCTTCGTAGAGTTCGACGAATTTGCGGTTGAAGTTGTCGGTGGCGTCGACGTCTTTCGGGCGCAGGCCTTGTTCTTTGGCGTTGTTAATGAAGTACTGGAGATTTTTCGCCGGGTACTTTTCGTCGTCGATGTTGAGGCCCTTCATCAGACGCTTGATAGCGGAGAGTTGGTCCGCGGTATCAAGGATCTGGAAGGTGGCCGGCAATCCGGCGTCACGATGATGAGCCCGCAGCATGCGGTTGCAGAGACCGTGGAAGGTGCCGATCCACATGCCTCTTGTGTCGATCGGCAAAAGCGCCGAGAGACGCGACATCATTTCGCGGGCGGCTTTATTGGTGAAGGTCACCGCCAGAATGGTCGCGGGCGATGTCAGCCCGTGCTGGATGAGCCACGCGATGCGCGTGATCAGGACGCGGGTTTTGCCGCTGCCCGCGCCGGCCAGGATCAGCGCCGGCTCGTTTGGCAGCGTTACCGCGGCGTGTTGTTCGGGGTTTAGATTGGCTAGCAGATCGGGCATTTTGTGGGAGGGACGGCAAGTGCGTCCGACATTATATGCCCCTCCGGCGCTGCGGGTTTCCTGGGTTTTTTGGGGGTTTCCTGCCCTCCCGGCGCGTGGTGTCTGTGTGCCGCGAGAGCAGGAGAAAACCGGCAAAGGCCCGCGCCGCAAGGCAGCCACCCAGGCGCCGCACAGACAAACAAAAACCCGATCCAGGGTTCCCACGCGCAGCGCCGCTTATAATCGAACATTCTTTGCATCTTCCAGCAGACCGACACATGAGCGAGACCCCGAGCGATACCACCTCCACCCTTGCAAAGAGCTTCGAGCCCCACACCATCGAAGCCCATTGGGGCCCCGAATGGGAAAAGCGTGCCTACGCGGCGCCATCCTTCGACGGGAACAAGAAAGACTTCTCGATTCAACTGCCGCCCCCGAACGTCACGGGCACCCTCCACATGGGCCATGCGTTCAATCAAACGATCATGGACGGCCTCACCCGCTATCACCGCATGCTCGGTGAAAACACCCTCTGGGTGCCGGGCACGGACCATGCGGGCATCGCCACACAAATCGTCGTCGAACGTCAACTGGACGCCCAAGGCATCTCGCGCCACGACCTCGGCCGCGAAAAATTCACCGAACGCGTCTGGGAGTGGAAGCAGCAATCCGGCTCGACCATCACGAATCAGGTGCGCCGTCTCGGCGCATCGATCGACTGGTCGCGCGAATACTTCACGATGGACGACAAAATGTCGGCCGCCGTGCGCGATGTGTTCGTACGCCTGTATGAACAGGGCCTGATCTATCGCGGCAAGCGCCTGGTGAACTGGGACCCGGTGCTGCTCACCGCCGTGTCCGACCTCGAAGTGGTCAGCGAGGAAGAAAACGGCCACCTCTGGCACATCCAGTACCCGCTCACAGACGGCTCAGGCCATCTGACAGTCGCCACCACGCGTCCGGAAACCATGCTCGGCGACACCGCCGCGATGGTCCATCCGGAAGACGAGCGCTACGCGCGCCTGATCGGCAAAACAGTCACGCTACCGCTCTCCGGCCGCGAAGTCCCGATCATCGCCGACGACTACGTCGATCGCGAATTCGGCACCGGCGTGGTCAAAGTCACGCCCGCGCACGATTTCAACGACTATCAGGTCGGCCTGCGCCACAAACTGCCGCAAATCGAAATCCTCACGCTCGACGCGAAGATCAACGACAACGCGCCGGAAAAATATCGCGGCCTGGACCGTTTCGAAGCGCGCAAGCTGGTCGTCGCCGACCTCGAAGCGCTCGGCCTGCTCGAATCCGTCAAGCCGCACAAACTGATGGTGCCGCGCGGCGACCGCACCGGTGTCGTCATCGAGCCGATGCTGACGGACCAATGGTTCGTCGCAATGAGCAAGCCGGCCCCTGAAGGCACCTTCAATCCGGGCAAGTCGATCGCGCAAACGGCGCTCGACGTGGTGCGCGGCGGCGAAATCAGGTTCGTGCCGGAAAACTGGACCACGACCTACTATCAATGGCTCGAAAACATCCAGGACTGGTGCATCTCGCGGCAACTCTGGTGGGGCCATCAGATCCCGGCGTGGTACGGCGAAAACGGTGAAATCTTCGTCGCCAAAACGGAACAGGAAGTTCGCGCCAAGGCCGCCGCGGCCGGCTACACGGGCGCCCTGAAGCGCGACGAAGACGTACTCGACACCTGGTTCTCGTCGGCGCTGGTGCCGTTCTCGTCGCTCGGCTGGCCGAACGAAACGACCGAGCTCAAGCACTTCCTGCCGTCGTCGGTGCTGGTCACCGGTTTCGACATCATCTTCTTCTGGGTCGCGCGCATGGTCATGATGACCACGCACTTCACCGGCAAGGTGCCGTTCGACACGGTCTACGTGCACGGCCTGGTGCGCGACCACGAAGGCCAGAAGATGTCGAAGAGCAAAGGCAACACGCTCGACCCGATCGATATCGTCGACGGCATCGATCTCGATACGCTGGTCGCCAAGCGCACCACCGGTCTGATGAATCCGAAGCAGGCCGCGTCGATCGAAAAGAAAACCCGCAAGGAATTCCCGGACGGCATCCCGGCCTTCGGCACGGACGCGCTGCGTTTCACGATGGCGTCGATGGCCACGCTCGGGCGCAACGTCAACTTCGATCTGGCGCGCTGCGAAGGCTATCGCAACTTCTGCAACAAGCTGTGGAACGCCACGCGTTTCGTGCTGATGAACTGCGAAGGCCACGACTGCGGTTTCGGCAAGCCGGAACAATGCGGCGAATGCGGCCCGGACGGCCACCTGAATTTCTCGTCGGCCGATCGCTGGATCGTCTCGCACCTGCAACGCGTCGAAGCGGAAGTCGCCAAGGGTTTTGCCGACTATCGCTTCGACAATGTGGCCAACGCCCTATACAAGTTCGTGTGGGACGAATACTGTGACTGGTATCTCGAACTCGCCAAGGTTCAGATCCAGACGGGTCAGCCGAACCAGCAACGGGCCACGCGCCGCACGCTGTTGCGCGTACTCGAAACCGTATTGCGCCTCGCGCATCCGGTAATTCCGTTCATTACCGAAGCGTTGTGGCAAAAAGTAGCGCCGCTGGCCGATCGTTATCCGCAAGGCAAAACAGAGGGCGAAGCGTCCATTATGGTGCAGCCCTACCCCGTCGCCGACCTGTCGAAGCTCGACGAAGAGGCGGAGCAATGGGCGGCGGACCTGAAAGCAGTGATCGACGCGTGCCGGAATCTGCGCGGCGAAATGAATCTGTCGCCGGCGACCAGGGTGCCGTTGCTCGCGACTGGCAACGCCGGGCGCCTGCGCACCTTCGCACCGTACGCTCAGGCGTTGGCCCGTTTGTCGGAAGTGCAGATCATTACCGACGAGGCGAGCCTGGACGCGCAGGCGGATGGCGCGCCGATTGCTTTCGTGGGGAACGACAAGCTGGTGCTGAAGGTGGAAATCGACGTGGCGGTCGAGCGCGAACGTCTGTCGAAGGAAATTGCGCGGCTGAGCACGGAAGTCACCAAATGCAATGCTAAATTGCAGAATGAAAGTTTTGTTGCAAAGGCGCCGCCCGCGGTCGTTGAGCAGGAGCAGAAAAGGCTGGCAGAATTTGAAACCACCATCGGCAAGCTGAAAGCCCAGCTGGCGCGCTTGCCGGCCTGATCGAAGGCTCCGCGCCCGCCTCCCGAGGGCGGGCGCGGATCTGAAGCTAAACCAGAGGACTCAGGGTATTCACATGCTAAAAGTTACAAAGGCGGTATTTCCGGTAGCAGGTCTCGGCACCCGGTTCCTCCCTGCCACGAAGGCAAGCCCGAAGGAGATGCTGCCGATCGTCGACAAGCCGCTGATTCAATACGCAGTGGAAGAGGCAATGGCGGCCGGCATCACCGAAATGATCTTCGTCACGGGCCGCAGCAAGCGCGCGATCGAGGACCACTTCGATAAGTCATACGAAATCGAAGCGGAACTGGAAGCGCGCGGCAAGGACAAGCTGCTGGAACTGGTGCGCAGCATCAAGCCGAGCCATGTCGATTGCTTCTACGTGCGTCAGCCGGAAGCGCTCGGTCTCGGCCATGCGGTGATGTGCGCCGAAAAACTGGTAGGCGACAACCCGTTCGCCGTCATTCTCGCGGACGACTTGCTGTACGGCACGCCGCCCGTGATGACGCAGATGATCGAGGTGTTCGACCACTATCACAGCTCGGTGATCGGCGTCGATGAGATCCCGGCCGCGGAGACGAAGTCGTACGGCATCGTTGACGGTAAGGAGTGGGAAGACTCGATTATCAAGATGTCGGGCATCGTCGAAAAGCCGGAGCCGGCCGTTGCGCCGTCGAATCTCGGCGTGGTGGGCCGCTACGTGCTGAAGCCGCGGATCTTCGAACATCTGCGCGCGTTGAAGCCGGGCGCAGGCGGCGAATTGCAGCTGACGGACGCAATTCAATCGCTGCTCGCCGACGAACAGGTGCTGGCGTACAAGTACCACGGCACGCGTTTCGACTGCGGCAGCAAGCTCGGTTACCTGAAGGCGACGGTCGAGTTCGCGCTGCGTCACCCGGAAGTGGCGGCGGATTTCGAAGAGTACCTGCGTACGCGTTCGCCGGTGCTGGAAGGCTGAACGGCGGTTTGCCGGGAAGCTTGTTCGGACCCCGGCATGAAGTAAAAAAGGCGCTGTACCCCGTGTTTGCGGGCACAGCGCCTTTTTGTTTTGGGGCGCGAGACGTTTTGCGCAACTCTGCGCGGCTAAGCCGAAATCCGTGTCAGCGCCGGCGCATCAAGAAGGTAAAGATCTTGTCTTGCGCCGAGCTTTCGACGATTTCATTGCCGGTTTGCTTCGCGAACGCGGCGAAATCGCGCTGCGAGCCTGGATCGGTGGCCAGCACCTTGAGGATCTGACCGCTTTCCATGTCGGCGAGCGCCTTCTTGGCGCGCAAAATGGGCAGCGGGCACATCAGCCCGCGCGCATCGACTTCCTTGTGAATCTGAATTTGCATCGACGATGACCTTCGGGATGAGGCGTCGCGGACGACGCCGTACTTGAGGGTCAAATTCTACCGCAGGCTGTGTTTGGCCGCCGGGCGGAGTGGTTGCAGCCCAGCGGCCCACGGAGAACATAAAGCGCCGCGAAAGCAAACAGCCACAGCGCTATAGCATCACCGCCTCCCCGCTCTGAAGCGAAGTCCGCAACGCGGTAGCGATCCGCGTCGCCTCGAGCGCATCGGCGAGCGTCGCGCCCGCGCGCGCATGTGCTACCGCGCCCGCGTGCACGCCACCTTGCACGGCGGCAACGAACGCCCGCGCCTCATGCAGAAACGCCTCCTCGAATCGGTCAAAAAAACTCGGCGTACATTCGTTGCGGACGCCCGTGGCATCATAAATCTCAACGCGATTCGCCCGCGGGTTGTGTCCGATCGCCAACGCACCGCCCGTCCCGATCACTTCGCTATGCGTATCGTTACCGTGTGCCTGCGTGCGCGACGCATAAAACATCGCGAGCTTGCCGTCCTCGAACTCGCAGATCGCCACGCCGTTATCGACGTCGCCAAATTCGCGCAGACCCTCGTGCAATGCGACCGCGCCCGCCGCAAACACGCGTTTGGCGCGCGGCTTGCCAAGTAGCCAGCGCGCGACGTCGATGTCGTGCACCGTGCAATCCAGAAAAATCCCGCCGGAAGTTGCGGCAAAACGCACGAAGAAGCCGTCGTTGTCGTTCTTGTCCGTGGTTTGCGAGCGCACCAGAAAAGGCCGGCCGATTACGCCCGCCTCGATCTTGTCGAACGCGTCCTTGTAGCTCGGATCGAAACGCCGCATGAAACCGATGGTCGCTTGCAGCTGCGGGTAGCGCGCGGCTTCGGCCAGCACGCGCTCGCACTCGGCAATATCCAGCGACAACGGCTTCTCGCAGAACACATGTTTGCCGGCGCGCAACGCATCGACGATCTGTTGCGCGTGCAACGACGAAGGCGTGACGAGCCACACCGCGTCCACCTCGCGATTGGCGAGCAAGTCCGCGTAGTCGTCGTAAAGAAGCGACTCGGGCAACGCCTCGCGCGCCCATGCCCGCTCCTCTTCCAGCGGACTGCAAGCGGCCACCAACGAAGCGCCCGGCACGCGATACGCCAGGTTCTCCGCGTGACGCTTGCCCAACCGCCCAAGGCCGACCACGCCGATACGCACTGCTTGTGTACCCGTCTTCATCGCGATGCCTCGCCCAGTTTTATCGCACGCCCTTCGCGCCACGAACGCGTGGCGGCGTCGGCGAGTTCGAGCGCTTTCAGACCGTCGGCGACGGTTGTGCGAACCGGCTTGCCGTGCGTGATCGCGTCGAAGAAATGCGCGATTTCCAGTGCATACGCGGCGCGATAGCGTTCGAGGAAAAATGCTTCGGGCACGTCGCTCGATACTTCGGTTTTCGAGTACGCGGTGACTTCAGTGGGTCGCACATTGCCTGCCTGCAACATGCCGGCGCTGCCGAGCACTTCGAAGCGCTGGTCGTAGCCATACGCCGCGCGGCGCGCCGTGTTGATCTGACACAGGCGGCCGCGCTTCGTGCGGATCGTCACCGCGGTCGAATCGATGTCGCCCGCCTCGGCAATCGCCGGGTCGGACAGACAACTGCCGGTGGCATGCAGCGTGTCGGCTTCGTCGTCGAGAATCCAGCGGAAGATGTCGAAGTCGTGAATCAGCATGTCCTTGAAGATGCCACCCGAGTGGCGGATGTACTCGACCGGCGGCGCGCCCGGATCGCGGCTCGTCACCACCAGCATTTCCGGCGTGCCGATTTCGCCTGCTTCGACGCGCGCTTTCAACGCGGAGAACGTCGGATCGAAGCGGCGCTGGAAACCGATCATGCACACCACGCCCGCACGCTCGACCGCTTCTGCGCAGGCGCGCGCCCGCTCCAACGTCAGGTCCACCGGCTTCTCGCAGAACACATGCTTCTTCTGCGCGGCGGATTTCACGATCAGATCCGCATGCGTGTCCGTACTCGAACAGATCACCGTCGCGCCGATCGACGCGTCGCCCATTGCGACGTCGATATCCGCGACCTGGGCGCCGTGTTCGGCGGCGAGCGCCGCGGCCGCCTCGCGATTCACGTCGACCACATACTTGAGCCGCACACCCGGTTGCCGCGCAAGATTCGCCGCGTGAATCCTGCCGATGCGCCCTGCGCCAAACACCGCTACATCAATCGTCTTGCCGCCTGCCGTTTCAGTCATCGTATCCTCCAGTGTCTTTGGCTTCTTCCACGTTCAATTCGAGCTTGTACGCGAGCGCGATGAACAACGCCTGGCACAAACAGATCGTGCTGGTCAGCGAGCGGAACGCAAACGCGCTGCCCTCTTTCACATACAGTTGCGTGGTCGCATAGCGCGCGAGCGGCGACAACTGGCTATCGGTAATCACCAGCGTCTTCGCCTGATGATGATGCGCGACGCGCAAGCAATACTGCGTTTCCTTGCCATACGGCGCGAAGCTGATCGCAATCACCACGTCGCCCTTTTTAACGCTGCGGATCTGCTCGCGATACATGCCGCCGAAACCCGACACCAGATGCACGCGCTTGGGCGTGTGCTGCAACGCGTAGACGATGTAGCTCGCCACCGGAAAAGAGCGCCGCACGCCGATCACGTAGATGTTGTCGGCCTGTTGCAGCATCTTCACCGCGGCATCGAATTGCGTGTCGTCGAGACCGGCTTCGAGTTCTTCAAGACCGCCGCGAGAGGCCGCGATGAATTCGCGCGCCACCGCGCCGCCGGACAACGCGCCGGGCTTCTCGTCGATCAGCTTGCGAATCCTCTGCTGATAGCTCGGCGACGACGTGCCCTGCCCCGTATAAGCCTGACGAAACACCGCCTGCAAATCGGAGAACCCGGAAAAGCCGAAGCGTTGCGCAAAGCGCACCACCGCCGACGGGTGCACACCACAACTCGCCGCGATATCGCTGGTGCGATCCACCATGACGCTCGCGCGATGCTGCTCGAGATACGTCGCGACGCTCTTCAACTGACGCGGCAGCGCTTCGTAGTTTTCCGCGATGCGCTGCATCAATTCTTCGACGCTCGGCAGCTCTTCTGTGCTCTGTTCCGCCATGGCTCTCTCTTCGTGGCTCTATTGCAGTGCGGCAGGGCCTCTGCAGGCCCGCTGCAAGGCATGTCGACGCTGCCGATTATAGGCAGGTGCCACGTCAAATGGAACGTATTTTCCATTTTTATTTGTCATGAAATTTTCATTGCAACGCCTCGAAAGATGACCTAATCTTGGTCGTGAGCGATGGTGCTTCGGCCGACATGTGCAGATACATGTACAGATGGACGGCCCGCCAGACGCTCCTTCAATAACGACAGACCGAGAAAGGTGGAGACAATGAGACTTTGCAATGGCAAGGCTACGCTCAGGATTCTGGTAACGGCATTGACGTTGGCGACGGGGTTCGGTGCGGCGTCGGCCGCCCGCGCCGCTGACGCTCACTTCGTGCTGATCAGCCACGCGCCGGATTCGGATTCGTGGTGGAACACGATCAAGAACGCCATCAAACAGGCCGACGAAGACTTCAACGTCGAGACCGACTACCGCAATCCGCCGAACGGCGACATCGCCGACATGGCACGCCTGGTCGAACAGAGCGCCGCACGCAACTACGACGGCGTGATCGTCTCGATCGCCGACTTCGACGTGCTCAAGAGTTCGATCGCCAAGGTCACTCAGAAACACATCCCGCTCGTCACGATCAACTCCGGCACCGAAGAGCAAAGCGCGCAGCTCGGCGCGATCATGCACGTCGGCCAGCCGGAATACACCGCGGGCAAAGCCGCCGGCGAAAAGGCGAAGGCCGCGGGCATCAAGTCGTTCCTGTGCGTCAACCACTACGCGACCAACCCGGCTTCGTTCGAACGCTGCCGCGGCTTTGCCGAAGCGATCGGCGTCGACTTCAAGGCCTCCACGCTCGACGTCGGCCAGGACCCGACCGGCGTGCAATCCAAGGTGAGCGCGTACCTGCGCAATCACCCGAACACCCAGGCGGTACTGACCCTCGGCCCGCTGTCGGCGGCACCGACGATCAAGGCGCTGCAGCAGATGGGCCTCGCCGGCAAGGTCTGGTTCGCGACCTTCGACTTCGACAATGACATCGCCAAGGGCATCCAGGACGGCACGATTCAGTTCGCGATCGACCAGCAACCGTACCTGCAAGGCTATATCCCGGTCGCCGTGCTCGCCGTCGCGAAGAAGGAACACACCACCGATCCGGCGAAGATCCGCCAGATCCTGCAGGCGAATCCGAAGTTCCAGCAGCGTCTGGCCACTTACGGCCTGGCGCCCGCTTATGGGCCGCGCAATATCGGCTCCGGCCCGGGCTTCATCACCAAGGCCAATATCGACAAGGTCGTGAAATACGCCGGGCAGTACCGCTGACGGTTTGCGCAGGGAGGACGGACACGGGAGAACCGTTCCGCCAGGTATGAAGAACGTGGATGCGGCCGGCCGCGACCGGCCGGGCCGCCCCACGCCAGCATTCGCGATGTTTTACATGCTTCTACATGCATCAGGCGCCACGGCCGGTCACTGACTGCCACCTACCGGCGCATCAAGGAGAGCTTCAATGGGCGTAGCCAACCCCTTCCACTTCCATTCGCGCAAGCAGACCCCGTCCGCAACCGGGACAACTGCAACGTCCGACGAGCGCGTCCGCCAGGAATCCTGGTTCAGGCATCTGCTGAACCGTCCGGAATTCGCGGCGCTCGCCGGCACGGTGATGGTGTTCCTCGTGTTTGGGTTTGCGGCCGGCAATTCGGGCATGTTCAACCTCGACGGCGTGATGAACTGGTCGCAAGTGGCCGCGTATCTTGGGCTGATCGCGGTCGGCGCGTGCCTGCTGATGATCGCCGGCGAATTCGATCTGTCGATCGGCTCGATGATCGGTTTTGCGGGCATGATGGTCGCGCTGCCCACGATGTACTTCCATTGGCCGATTGCGTTGTCGATCCTGTTCGCGTTCGCCGGTTCGATGCTGCTCGGCGCGCTCAACGGCTACCTCGTGATGCGCACGCGGCTGCCGTCGTTCATCGTCACGCTGGCGTTTCTGTTCATTTTGCGCGGGCTCACGCTGGCGCTCTCGGTGATGTTCGCCGACCGCACGATCATCTCCGGCGTGGGCGACGTTGCCGCTCACGACTGGTTCGCCCATACCTTCTTCCAGGGCGTCGCGTTCAAGGGCCTGTTCGTCTGGCTCGGCCACATCGGTATCGTCAAGCTGCTCGACGACGGCAGCCCGCTCGTGCCCGGCATTCCGAAAGTCCTGCTCTGGTGGTTCGCGCTGGCCGCGGTCTGCGCGTTCACGCTCGCCAAAACCCGCTTCGGCAACTGGATTTTCGCGGTCGGCGGCGACGCCAATGCGGCGAAGAACGTCGGCGTGCCGGTGCGGCGCGTGAAGATCTCGCTGTTCGTGCTGACCGCGTTCTGCGCATGCCTGTTCGCCGTGCTGCAAGTGTGCGATATCGGCTCGGCCGCGGCCGACCGTGGCTTGCAGAAGGAATTCGAAGCGATCATCGCCGCGGTGATCGGCGGCACCTTGCTGACGGGCGGCTACGGTTCGGTAGTGGGCGCGAGTTTCGGCGCGCTTATCTTCGGCGTCGTGCAGATTGGTATCACATACACCAACGTGAACTCCGACTGGTTCCGCGTGTTCCTCGGCGTGATGCTGCTGATCGCCGTGCTGTTCAATCATTATGTGCGCCGCCGCGTCGCGCAATCGTAACGAGGAGACGAACATGTCCGATACGAATACCGTGAACACCGCTAGCGCGCCGCAGAACGACGTGATCCTCTCACTCGAAAACGTCAGCAAGTACTTCGGCACGGTGATCGCACTGAGCGGCGTGACCCTGCGCCTGAAACGCGGCGAAGTGCATTGCCTGCTCGGCGACAACGGCGCCGGCAAATCGACGCTGATCAAGACGCTTGCCGGCGTGCATCAGCCCTCCTCCGGTCAGTATCTGGTGGACGGCAAACCGGTGCAGTTCGAATCGCCGAAAGACGCGCTCGATCTCGGCATCGCCACCGTCTATCAGGATCTGGCACTGGTGCCCCTACTGTCCGTGGCGCGCAATTTCTTCATGGGCCGCGAGCCGCAGAAGAAAATGTTCGGTTTCCTGAGCGTGATGGACCTCGATACCAGCGCGACCACCGCGCGCAACAAACTCGCTGAAATGGGCATCAACGTTCGCGATCCGCATCAGCCGGTCGGCACGATGTCCGGTGGCGAGAAACAATGCCTCGCGATCGCGCGGGCGATTCACTTCGGCGCGCGCGTGCTGATCCTCGACGAGCCGACGGCTGCGCTCGGCGTCAAGCAGAGCTTCAACGTGCTGAAGCTGATCCATACGGCGCGTGCGAAAGGCATTTCGGTGATTTTCATCACGCACAACGTGCACCACGCGTATCCGATCGGCGATTCGTTCACGCTGCTCAATCGCGGCAAATCGCTCGGCACCTTCACGAAAGACACCATCAGCAAGGACGAAGTACTCGACATGATGGCCGGCGGCGCCGAAATGCAGAAGATGATCGGCGAACTCGACGGCGCGACGATCTGATTCATTCGCGCGTGTTGCAGGCGCTTGCCGCGCCTGCTGCCGCGCCCAGCTATTCAGGAACATTCATGGCTCATTCCAGCACCTCCAGCGGGTCCGGCGTAGACCCGGCCGGCGCCAGCCGCTTCGCGCCGGGCCGCAGCCGCGACATCGTCTGCCTCGGCCGCCTCGCCGTCGATCTGTACGCGCAGCAAGTGGGCGCGCGGCTCGAAGACGTGTCGAGCTTCGCGAAGTACCTCGGCGGTTCGTCGGCGAATATCGCGTTCGGTTGCGCGCGGCTCGGGCTCGCGTCGGCGATGCTCGCGCGCGTCGGCAACGATCATATGGGCCGCTTTCTCACCGAGACGCTTACGAGAGAAGGTTGCGACGTCAGTCACGTGCGCGTCGATCAGGCGCGCCTGACCGCTTTGGTTCTGCTCGGCCTGAAAGATCGCGACACGTTCCCGCTGATCTTCTATCGCGAGAACTGCGCGGACATGGCCGTCGACGAAGCGGATTTCGACGAGGCGTTCATCGCGTCGTCGAAAGCGCTGTTGATCACCGGCACGCATTTCTCCACCGAACAGGTGAACCGCGCGAGCCGCCGCGCCTTGGACTACGCGCGGCGCAACCAGGTGCGCACCGTGCTCGATATCGACTATCGTCCGGTGTTGTGGGGTCTCACGGGTAAAGCGGACGGCGAAACCCGCTTTGTCGCCGACGAAGGCGTGACCGCGCATTTGCAACGCATCCTGCCGCTGTTCGATCTGGTGATCGGCACCGAGGAGGAATTCCGCATCGCCGGCGGCAAGACCGAACTGATCGACGCGCTCGCGATGGTCCGCGCCGTGACGCCGGCCACGCTGGTTGTCAAACGCGGGCCGCTGGGCTGCCAGATCATCGACGGCAACGTGCCCGCAACGCTTGACGATGCGCCGATTCATGGCGGCGTGGAAGTGGAAGTGCTGAACGTGCTCGGCGCAGGCGATGCGTTCGCGTCCGGCTTCCTTTCCGGATGGCTGCGCGATCAACCGCTTGAAGCCTGCGCGCGTGCCGCGAATGCGAGCGGCGCGCTGGTCGTGTCGCGTCACGGCTGCGCCCCGGCAATGCCGACGCCCGCCGAACTCGACTACTTCCTGCGCGAAGCCAAAGCCGATCCGCAACGCATGCGCCGGCCGGATCGCGACGCGACGCTTGCGCGTCTGCATCGCGTCTCCCCTGCCCGCAAGCAATGGGACGAAGTACTCGGCTTCGCGTTCGATCACCGCAACCAGTTCTTCGAACTCGCGCAGCAAACCGGCGCCGACGAAGCGCGCATCGCGCAACTGAAAGGCCTGTTCGTCGAAGCCGTTGCGCAGACGGAAAGCGCGCTAGGTTTGCAAGGCCGCATCGGCGTACTGATCGACGACCGCTACGGTCAGGATGCGTTAAACGATGCGACGGGCCGCGGCTGGTGGATCGGCCGCCCGGTCGAACTGCCCGGCTCCGTGCCGCTGGTGTTCGATCATGGCCGCTCGATCGGCACAACCTTGATCGCCTGGCCGCAGGAGCACATCGCCAAGTGCCTCGTGCAATACCATCCGGACGAAGCCGTCGAACAGCGCCTCGAACAGGAGGCGCAACTGCGCGCGCTATACGATGCCACGCAAGCGAGCGGCCATGAATTGCTGCTCGAAGTGATTCCGCCGAAGCATGCGCATCTGCCGCAGGCGCCGGACGTCGTCTATCGCGCGTTGAAGCGGCTCTACAACATCGGCATCTATCCCGAGTGGTGGAAGCTCGAACCGATGGATGCCGCGCAATGGCAAGCCGTCGATGCGCTGATCGCCGAACGCGATCCGTATTGCCGGGGCGTGGTGCTGCTCGGTTTGTCGGCGGCCGTCGAGCAGTTGAACGAGGGCTTTCGCGCGGCAGCCCGATCGGCGACGTGCCGCGGCTTTACGGTTGGCCGCACGATCTTTCACGAGCCGAGTCATGCGTGGCTCGCCGGCGAGATCGGCGACGACGAATTGATCGCGCGCGTGCGCCGCACGTTCGAAACGCTGATCGCGTCGTGGCGCGCGACCCGCGGCACGGCGACTACGCAGCGTAGCGCGGCGGGCCACGTTCATCAGGAGCAGGCGGCATGAACCAACGCGTGTTGCATCACGATACGGCGTCCGCCAACGACGCCACCCAGACGCACGCGCCGTCGGGCGGCACGGTCCGCCTGACGACCGCGCAAGCGCTGGTCCGTTATCTCGCGGCGCTGCGCGTCGCGACTGAAGACGGCAGCGCCACCGAGCCGCTCTTTGGCGGCGTATTTGCGATCTTCGGCCACGGCAATGTCGCCGGCATGGGCGAAGCCTTGTATCAGCATCGCGACGAACTGCCCACACTGCGCGCCCATAACGAACAGGCGATGGCGCATAGCGCGATTGCATACGCGAAGGCGCATTTCCGGCGCCGCATGATGGCGGTCACGACATCGATTGGACCGGGCGCGACGAATCTGGTGACAGCCGCCGCGCTCGCGCATGTGAATCGTCTGCCGGTGCTGCTATTGCCCGGCGATGTATTCGTCTCCCGTGCGCCCGATCCGGTGTTGCAGCAAGTCGAAGATTTCCATGACGGCGGCATCTCCGCCAACGATGCATTCAAGCCGGTGTCGCGCTACTTCGACCGCATCGTGCATCCGGCGCAATTGCTCAACGCGTTGCCGCGCGCCGTGCGCGTCTTGACTGATGCCGCGCTGTGCGGACCTGTCACGCTTGCGTTGCCTCAGGACGTGCAAGCGCAAGCATGGGACTTCCCAACCGACTTCTTTACGCCGCGCGTCGTTACATTTCATTCGCCCGCGCCGCGCGCCGAAGATATCGAGGCAGCCTTCATGCGCCTGCGGCGCGCCAGGCATCCGTTGATCGTCGCGGGCGGGGGCGTTCTGTATGGACGCGCAACCGATGCGCTGCACCGCTTCGCCACCGCGCACGGCATTCCGGTCGCGGAAACGCAGGCCGGCAAAGGCTCGCTCGCGTGGGACGATCCGTTGAACGCCGGCGCGTTGGGCGTGACCGGTTCGCCCGCCGCGAACGCACTCGCGCACGATGCCGATTGCGTGCTTGCGATCGGCACGCGCTTGCAGGATTTCACGACCGGCTCGAACACCTTGTTCACGCAGGCCGACGTGATCGGCATCAATGCCAATCCGTTCGACGGCATCAAGCATCGCGCGCTGGCGGTCGAAGCCGACGCGCGTCTCGCGCTCGATGCGCTCGACGCGCATCTGCAAGGCTGGCACGCGGATCGCACATGGACCGCGCGCGCGCACAAACTCGCGGCGAGCTGGCGCGACACGGTGAGTACACTCACGCATGCGCCGCAACGCGACACCGTGCTGCCGTATGAAGGCGACGTGATCGGCGCGGTGCAACGTTCGAGCACGCGGTCCGCGCTCGACGACATTGTCGTGTGCGCCGCTGGAACCTTGCCTGCCGAGTTGCACAAGCTGTGGCGTGCCGGCAAACCCGGCGCGTATCACGTCGAGTACGGTTACTCGTGCATGGGCTACGAGATCGCCGGCGGCCTCGGCGTGAAGCTCGCGCGGCCCGCGCGCGAAGTGATCGTGATGCTCGGCGACGGCAGCTATCTGATGATGAACAGCGAAATCGCGACCTCGGTGATGCTGGGCACGAAGTTGATTATCGTGGTGCTCGACAATCGCGGCTACGGCTGCATCAACCGCTTGCAGCAGGCGTGCGGCGGCGCACCGTTCAACAACCTGCTCGACGATTGCATGCAAGGTCCGCTTGGCGCACCCAAGATCGACTTCGCGGCACATGCTCGCTCGCTCGGCGCTCAGGCCGAGCATGTCGCGAATGTCGCCGAACTCGAAAGCGCGCTGCAACGCGCGCGCGCCGCCGATCGCACGTACGTGATCAGCATCGACACCGACCCAGCTCGCACCACTGACGACGGCGGCTGGTGGTGGGAAGTCGCCGTGCCCGAAGTGTCGGCGCGCGACACCGTGCGCGCCGCGCGTGCGCGATACGACGCACAACTCGCTGCACGCTCCGAACCTGGCGAGCCTGCCGACCCCGCCGGCTCCACCGACAACGAATGAGGACGCCCGCATGACTGCTTTCGACGTACGTATCGGCATCAACCCGTTATCGTGGATGAACGACGATCTGCCGTCGCTCGGCGGCGAAACGCCGCTCGACGTCGCACTGACCGAGGGTCGCACGATCGGCTATCAGGGCTTCGAACTCGGCAACAAGTTTCCGCGTGAGCCGCAAGCGCTGAAGACGCTGCTTGCCCAATACGATCTGGCCTTGGTTTCCGGGTGGTACTCAGGACGGCTGGCGCGACGCAGCGTCGAAGCGGAAATCGCCGAAGTCGGCCCGCATCTTGACCTGCTCGCGCAGAATGGCGCGACGGCGATGGTGTATGGCGAAGTCGCCGATTCGATCCAGGGCGCGCCGCGACCGCTGTATCAACGGCCGCGTTTTTTCAGCGAGGCGCAGTGGGACGCCTACGCGTCTCGTGTCGATGAATTCGCGCGCTACACGCTCAGCCGCGGCGTGCGGCTTGCCTACCATCATCACATGGGCGCGTATGTCGAAACGCCGGCCGACGTCGATCAACTGATGTCGCGCACGAGCGACGCAGTCGGTCTGCTGTTCGACGCCGGGCACATCACGTTTGCCGGAGGCGATCCGGTGGCGGTGCTCGACAGGCATATTGCGCGCGTGTGCCACGTCCACTGCAAGGACGTTCGGCCGGCGGTGATGAAGCTTGCGCGCAATCGCAACTGGAGCTTTCTCGATGCCGTGATTAACGGCGCGTTCACTGTTCCGGGCGATGGCGCGGTGAATTTCCCGGCCATCGTCGATCGGTTGAAGCGGCATGGTTATCGCGGCTGGCTGGTGGTCGAAGCTGAACAGGATCCGGTGGTCGCGCCGTCGTTCGACTATGCGCAAAAGGCATACCGGACATTGCGAGCGTTGGTGGATGCCCCGCTTGAGGCCGGTGGCACGACTGGGCAGGAGGCAGCATGAGTTTATTGGTGAAGGCACAGCGCGAGGGCCAGACGATCGCGCGGGTCACGCCGGAGTCGGCGTGTTGGCGGTATGTGGGGTTTGCCGCTTATCGGCTGGGTGAGAACGAGGTCGTGCATGTGTTCGAGCCGTCGCGGGAAGTTTGTATTGTGGTGCTGACGGGCACGGTGGATGTCGAGACCGCTGACTCGACATGGCGCTCTTTGGGGTCGCGCGACAGCGTGTTCGAAGATGCTGCGCCCTATGCCCTGTATTTGCCGCCGGGCGTGCGGGCGACTGTTCGGGCTTGTCGCGACGCGGAGATCGGCGTGGCTAGCGCGCCTGCTAAAGGTATGTATCCGGCGAGGTTGATCGAGCCTTCTTCCATGACGCGCTCGACACGTGGGAAGGGGTTAAATACGCGATACGTATGCGATATTCTTCCGCAGACTGAGCTTGCCGAATCTTTGCTTGTTGTCGAGGTTAGGACCCCTGGTGGACATGCGTCCAGCTATCCGCCGCATAAGCACGATACCGATAATGTTCCTCATGAGAGTTCGCTCGAGGAGACTTATTATCATCGGCTCGATCCACCGCAAGGGTTTGCTTTTCAGCGCGTGTATACCGATATGAGGGACATCGACGAGTCCATGGCGGTTGAAGATCACGACGTCGTGATGGTGCCGCGTGGGTATCATCCGGTTGTTGTTCCCTATGGGTACGAGTCCTATTACTTGAATGTCATGGCTGGTGGGCAGAGGGTTTGGCATTTTCGTAATGATCCGGCGCATGAGTGGATTATTGATAAGGATCGTTGATGGGGGTCTTGCCTTTGGCGGCGGCATTGTCTGTGTGCCTGCGGTGTTGGCCTTTCCTTGTTTTCGTATTGGTTTATTAGCGTTCCCCCTGTGCGGGGGGGCACCTACTTTTCTTTGCCGGCCGCAAAGAAAAGTAGGCAAAAGAAAGCGGCTCACACCGCCAGTTCTTAAGCGGGTCCCCTGGCTCGGAGGAGGTAGTGGTGCATCTGGAATCCGTGTTCTCGCACATTCCGCACCGGTGACAAGGCCGTCATACTTCCGGCGGCGCTGCGCGCGCCGCGGCGGTACTTCTCAACACCGGTTGAGCGCATGCGCTTCCGGCATCATTTCCGGCATCATCCTTCCCGCCTCGCACTACGTGCTTGCCGGAGCGGTCTGCCAGGGAAACCCTTGGCTTCGTTTGCGCGCGGTGGGAGCCATCGGCTTCGCCTCGGCGAAGTACCCGAATGTGCGAGTGCTGGCCATCACACAGAGCGAAGAGCCGGTACGACAGTGAGGATTGGCGATGCAACGGCGGGCCACCGCGCCGGGCAAAACGCGAGCGCCGCGGCAAGGCATGGGAGATGCAAGGGTGAGCCACCGTGCCGCGCAAAACGTCGCCGCGAAATTGTCAGGCGGGCCTGATGAAGTACCGCCACGGCGCGCGCAGCGCCGCCGGAAGTATGACGGCCTTGTCACCAGCGCGGAGTGTGCGAGAACACCGATTCCAGATGCGCCACTACCTCCTCCGAGCCAGGGGACCCGCTTAAGAGCTAGCGGTGTGAGCCGCTTTCTTTTGCCTACTTTTCTTTGCGGCCGGCAAAGAAAAGTAGGTGCCCCCCGCACAGGGGGAACGCTAATAGACCAATAACAAAGCAAGGAAAGGCCAACGCCGCAGGCACACAGACAACGCCGCCGCCAAAGGCAAAAAACCACTACTTTCTAATACTCAAATCCACATCAAAAGGACAGCAAACCGATCGCAATTTCGAATGGCGCGGCGCAATAAAACCACGGCGCGCCACTCGGCGGCTAACCCACGCCGAGCCATTCCTGCATCACGTCGGGCCGCCTGAGAAACGAAGCGAGCGCGCCGTCAAAGACAACCTCGCCATGCCCCATCACCGCGACACGGCTGGCGATGTCTTGGGCGATCACAAGCCGCTGTTCGATCAGCAGCATCGCCACACCGCGATCGCGCAGCATCCGCAGACACTGCGCGACCTGCCCCATCACCTGGCTCGCGAGGCCCTCGCCGGGCTCGTCGATCACCAGCAGATCAGGGTCGCCGAGCAACGCCCGGGCGAGCGTCAGCATCTGTTGCTCACCACCCGATAACGCGCCGGCACGCGTGCGTTTTCGCTCGCGCAAGACGGGGAATAGTTCGTAGGCGTCGTCGAAGGCGAAACGCGGCGTGCGGCCCCGGTCACGCGGCGCGACGCCGAGTTGCAGATTCTCGTGAACGCTCAGCGTCGGAAACACATCGCGATGCTCAGGCACATAGCCGAGCCCCAGACGGGCGATTTCGAACGTGTGCAGCCCGCCGAGCGAATGGCCGGCAAAGCGCAACTCGCCCTCGCTACGCACGACGCCCATGATGGCGCGCGCCAGCGTCGAGCGGCCGGAACCGTTGCGCCCGACCAGCGCGAGCACTTCGCCCGCGTCGAGCCGCAGCGTGACGCCATGCAGCGCCTGGCTCGCGCCATACCAGGCGTTCAGTCCTTGAATGTCGAGCAGCGCCGTCATGCGCCGAAACCGTCGCCGAGGTAGGCCGCGCGCACCGCCGCATCCGCGCGAATCGCCGACGGCGTGCCGGTCGCGATGATGCGGCCCTGCACCAACACGGAGATGCGGTCGGCGAGACCGAACACGGCGTCCATGTCGTGCTCGATCATCAGCAATGTGCGCCCGGCGGTCGTCTGGCGAATCAGTTCGATCGCGCGCGCGGCTTCGGCGCGGTTCATGCCGGCGGTCGGTTCGTCGAGCAGCAAGGTGTGCGCGCCGCCTGCCAGTGCAAGACCGAGATCGAGCGCGCGCTGCTCCGCATAGCTGAGTGTGCCGGCCTGGATGTGTCGGCGCGCGCTCAGCCCCACCGCTTCGAGCACCTGTTCGGCGCGCGCATCGACGGTGCGTGAACCGCTAAAGCGCTGCCACCAGCGCATGCGGTCACGCTCGGCAAGCATCGCTGCACAACGCAAGTTGTCGAACACACTCAGTCGCGCGAACACGCTGGTGGTCTGGAAGCTGCGCGCGAGGCCACGGCGCGTGATCGCGGCCGGCGCCAGACGCGTGATCTCCGCACCGAACATGTCGATGCGCCCGGCGCTCGGGCGCGCGCCGCCGGCGATCAGATTGAAGAGCGTCGACTTGCCGGCGCCGTTCGGGCCGATCAGCGCGTGACGCTCGCCGGGCTCGATGGCGAGATCGACGCCGCGCAGAATCTGCGTCGCGCCGAAGCGTTTCTCGATGCCGTAAAGCGCGAGGGCCGGGATCATCGCGCGTCTCCGCTTATCGGCGCGCGGCGCAATGCGACAAGGCGTGCTCGCGCGCGAGCCGCGCAATGCGCCGCGAGTGCGCCGAGTAACGCGAGTAGGCAAACCGCTATGCCAAGCCATAGATGCGACGGCGCATTTTCCATCGACATGCCGATTACGTTGAAGGCCGCGCCGTCGTCCGCGCCGAATTGCGCGGCGTACGCCCACTGCACAGCAAGCACGACGGCAAGCATCCACAGCAGCGCCGAGGCCGTCCCCCATAGATAAGCCTTGCTGCACACGCGCCAGCCGTATTCGGCAAAACGTGCCGTGTGCCGCTGCACGAAGCCCGCGAGGCCATCGGGCGCGGCCACGACGACCACGATAAAAAACAGCCCCAGATAGAACAGCCACGCCCGCGTGACGCTCGCCACCGCAACGCTGAAAAACGTCAGGACGATGGCGCCTGCCACCGGTCCGAAAAACGCCGCCGTTCCACCGATCACCGTCGCGATCAGCACCGCGCCCGAACGCATCATGCCGACGCTTTCGGTCGACACCAGTTCGACATTGATCAACCCCAAGGTCCCCGCGATGCCCGCAAAAAAAGCCGCCAACACCACCGCGCCGTAGCGGATGCGGCGCGGGTAGCAGCCGATCGCCGCGGCGCGCGCCGGGTTGTCGCGCACGGCGTTGGCGAGCCGCATGAACGGCGTGCGCGATAGCCGGAACATCGCGGCAGTCGCCAGCAAGCACCACAGCGCGATCAATGCATAGGCCTGAGACGCCGGGCCAAAACTCCAGCGCCCCAGCATCGGCCCGCTCGCGCGATCGATCGGCACGCCGGCCGCGCCGCCGAACCAGTCGGGCAATGTCCACGCGGCCGCCGCGACGAGTTCGCCGATGCCGAGCGTGATCATCGCGAACGCGGTGCCGGCACGTCGCGTCGAAACGAAACCGAACAGCACGCCGCACAACGCGCCGCCGACGCCGCCCACCAGCGGCAGCAACACCAGCGGCACGCCGATCCGGTTGAACAGTTGCGCCGCAACGAGCGCGCCCAACCCGGAATAGGCGGCGTGGCCGAACGACAGCAACCCCGTTTCACCGAGCAGCAAGTTGTACGACAGCGCAAAAACGATCATCGTCGCGGTCTGCGCGAGATAGGCGAGCAGCCAGCTTTGCGGCCAGACAAGCGGCGGCACCGTGAGGAAGGCAACGAGCGCGAGCCACGGCGCGATCAGGCGCGACCTCGAGCGAAACTGAGTCATGGTCGATTCGGGTAATTCGAGCAATTCACGCATGGTCGTCACGCCGGCCGAAGAGTCCGCGCGGCCGCAACGCCAGCATTGCGATCAGCAGCAGATAAGGGATCAGCGGCGCGAGTTGCGCGAGCGTCAGCGCATCCCATGCGGACGGCAGCGATGCTCCGAATGCCGACATGACGTCGCCCAATGAGACACCGCTTGCCACCGCAAAAGTCTGCACGCAGCCGACGATCAGCGAAGCCGCGAGCGCCCCGCTCAACGAGCCGAGCCCGCCGATCACGACCACCACGAAGACGATCGACCCGACCGACTCCGCCATCGCCGGTTCGATCACGAAGAGCGGCGCGCCGATCACGCCGGCCAACGCGGCGAGTGCCGTGCCCGCGGCGAACACGCCGGTGAACACGCGCGGCACGTTGTGACCGAGCGCCTCGACGGCGCTCGCGTGCGTAAGCGCGGCGCGCACGATCAAGCCGGCTTTCGACACGCGCAAGACCGCGTACAGCACCGCGAGCATCGTCAGCGACACGGCCATCATGAACGCCCGATAGCGCGCAAAAGCCGCGCCGTAGACGGTGAACAACGGGCCACCTAGCGCGGCCGGCACGCTCGCGCTCAGTGCGCTCAAGCCCCAGCCGAGCTTGACGGCTTCGCCGATCAGATACGCCGCGCCGAAGGTGAGCAGCAACTCGGCAAGATGACCGTGCGCACGCACGCGGCGCAACAGCCAACGTTCCATCGCCGCGCCGATCACACCGACGATCAGCGGTGCGACCACCAACGCCGGCCAGAACCCGGCATGCGCCGCCACCGAAAACCCGACGTACGCCCCGAGCATATAGAAGCTCGCGTGCGCGAAATTCAGCACGCCCAGCATGCTGAAAATCAGCGTCAGGCCCGCCGACAGCATGAACAGCAGCAGCCCGTAGCTGACCCCGTTCAGCAGATTGATGACGAACGACTGCACGCGCCTATTCCGCCACCGCTGCTACGGCCAGCGGTTCGAGCGCGGCACGCAATGGCGCCGGCAGCGTCACCGGACGACGCGTCGCGCGATCCACATAGACATGCACGAAATGACCTTGCGCGGCGGGTTGATCTTCGCCTTCCTTGAACAGCCCCACTTCGTAACGCACACTCGACGTGCCGAGCCGCACGACCCGCAAGCCCGCGTCGACCCGGTCGGGAAACACCAGCGGCGCGAAATAGTTGCAATGCGTCTCGACCACGAGGCCGATCGTCGCGCCGTGCTCGAAGTCGAGCACGCCGGCGCGAATCAGATACTCGTTCACCACCGTATCGAAGTAGCTGTAATAGACGACATTGTTCACATGGCCATAGACGTCGTTGTCCATCCAGCGCGTCGTGATCGGCAGAAAGTGCGGGTACGCCGCGCGCGCGGCCGGTGCGGGTTTATTCATCGTGACGGGTCTTGGTCGTAGTCTCGGTCGTTGTTCTGCCTGGCTGCCTCAAAGCGATTCGGTCAGCATGCGGCGGTAGTCGTCGGCTGTCGCTTCGCGCGGATTCGTGCTATGGCAGTGATCGGCCAGCGCGCCCTGGATAACCTTGTCGAACACGCTTTCGTCGACGCCCATCTGCTTCAGACCCGTCGGCAAACCGAGTCGCGCGCTCATCTCGAACAGCGCCTGCGCAAGATCCGCGTTCTCCGGCAAATTCATCACGCGACGCATCCGTGCATAGCGCTTTTCGGCGACCACGGTGTCGGCGGTTTCGTTGAAGCGCAGTACGGCCGGCAACACGACCGCGTTCAGCGTGCCGTGATGCAACGACGTGCGCCCGTTCACCACCAGGCCGCCCAACGGATGCGACAGCGAATGCACGCAGCCGAGGCCTTTCTGGAATGCCATCGCGCCTTGCATCGACGCGCTCATCATGTTCAGGCGTGCTGCGCGATCGCTGCCGTCCGTCGTCGCGCGTTCGATGTTGGCCCACGCGCGCTCCAGGCCGTCGAGCGCGATGCCGTCCGCGGGCGGATTGAAGGCCGGTGCGAGAAAGGTTTCGATGCAGTGCGCGACCGCGTCCATACCGGTCGCGGCGGTCAAACCGGGCGGCAGCCCGAGCGTGAGCGCCGGATCGCACAACGCCGATTTCGGCAGCAGATGCCACGAGTGGAAGCCGAGCTTGCGGCCGTCGTTCAGAATCACGATCGCGCCGCGCGCGACTTCGCTGCCGGTGCCGGCGGTGGTGGGCACGGCGATCAGCGGCGCGGCGGCGTCGGTGATCTTCGGGCTGCCGCCTTCGATGGTCGCGTATTGGGTCAGCGCGCCTGGGTGTGTGGCCGCGATCGCCACACCTTTGGCCAGATCGATCGACGATCCGCCGCCCACCGCGATCAACCCGTCACAGCCTTCGTCGCGATACCGCGCGGCGGCCGCCAGCACCATCGCTTCGGTCGGATTCGACGGCGTGTCGTCGAACACCGGCACATCGCCGAACTTCAACGCATCGAGCGCGCGCTGCGCGATGCCGGCGGCGACCACGCCCTTGTCGGTAATCAGCAACGGCCGCTTGATGCCGATTCGCGCGCATTCCGACGGCAGTTGCGACAGCGCGTCGTAGCCAAGATGGATATGGGTCAGATAGTAGATGTAGGCCATGTCGTCCCCCTCCTTTTTCAAGCCTATTGTCCGGGCTTCTCGACAAATTCGAACGGCAAGCCGCGCCGGCGCATCCATTCGCCGAGCGCCTGACCGGTGCCCGCACGCCACGGACGCAGCCTGGCCGGCTCGATCAGCCGGTATTCGAGCAATTCCGGCGACAACGCGATCGTCCCGTATGCTTTCACGTGATACGCAATGATCAACTCGTTCTTGCGGATGAATTCGTATACGCCGATCAGTTCGACCGTCTCCGCGTGCAGCGAGGTTTCTTCGAGCACTTCGCGGGCGATGCCCTCTTCCGGCGTCTCGCCGTTCTCCAGAAAACCGGTAATCAGCGCGAACATGCCTTCCGGCCACGCGGCGTTGCGCGCGAGCAGAATCTTGCCCTCGTACTCGACAATCGCGGCCACCACCGGCAACGGATTGTTCCAGTGGACGTAGCCGCATTGCGCATTGGGACAGGTCTGGCGCACGCGCCCGCCTTCGTGCTCGGCGTCGGCGCGCTCGACCAGAGGCGTGGCACAGCGTGGACAAAATTGATATTGAGTCATGGCGAGAGGGGCGTCTTGTATGTCTTGCGTCTGATTATGTTTTGCGTGCCGCGCTATACCCGGCGCGCGCTTTCAGGCCGTGCACAGTTCGCGCACTTCTGCGGCAAAACGCTCGACGGTTTCCGGTTGCGTGTCCCATGCGCACATCAACCGGCAACCGCGCGTGCCGATGAATTCGTAGAACTTCAAGCCGCGCACACGTATCGCCTTGGCAGCCTGCGTCGGCAGTTGCGCAAACACCGCGTTCGATTCGCTCGGGAACATGATGCTCACGCCGGGAATTTCCTGCAACCGCCTTTGCAGCAATTGCGCCATCGCGTTCGCATGACGCGCGTTGCGCAGCCATACGTCGCCGTCGAGCAGGCCGAGCCAAGGCGCCGAGATGAAGCGCACCTTTGAGGCCGGCTGGCCGGCCTGCTTCAGACGGTAGGCGAAGTCGGCGGCGAGCGCCTCGGGACAGATGCCGGCATCGTTATCGAACGCAAAATGTTGCATGGCTGGCGACGCGCCCGGCGACAGACGCGCTGAGATGACCGGAAAGCGGTCATTTTAGTGCGCCGAGGGGTTATTTGTTTTTCGGTTGCCTGAGATTTGCGGGACAGTTGGTGCGACAAGCGTATGTTGCCGCCGAAGCGCGGACCGATGGACTTGACGGGCGCGCACTTGCGGAACCGGTCGACGCAGAACATTTTGCAGAGCGGCTGTGGACGGTGTCTCGAATACGTGCCACGCGGCGCCCCGTGGTGTGCCGTCAGGAGCAGCCGCAATCGGGCATGCGGCCACGACCGCGCGGCATGCACGCCACGACGATCAGGCCCGCTGCGCCCAGCAGCAACGCGCCCGCCGCCAGCCACAGCGCCGGCGAAAACGATCCGGTATGTTCCGCGATCGGCGCGGCTACCAGCGGGCCGACGATCTGACCGACGCCATACGCCGCGGTCGCATAGCCCATCAGGCCGGCCGCATCGTCGCCGCGCAAACGGCGCGCCTCGCGCATCGCGAACAGGGTGATCGCGGTGAACGGCAGTCCGATCAGAACGCTGCCGAACGAGAAGCCGCCCGCCGTCGGCCAGACGATGCCCAGCGCAATGCCGCAGGCCTGCAGCACATAGCAGCCGGCAAGCAGCGTGCGATTGTCCCAATGCACCGGCAGCCGCGCCGCCAGCAGCGCGCCGACGATCAGCGCCGCACCGAGCATCGGCCAGAACAGATCGGGCCAGCCCGAGCCCGGCAGCGCATGGCGCGCGATCACCGGCAGGAAGGTCGCGGTGATGATGTAGCCGAAACCGGGCACGCCGTAGAGCAGGACCAGCCAGAAGGCGTCGGCGCGGTGTGTGGTGCGGCTTGGGTCATGCGGACTCGCAGGGGCCGAGGTGGTTGAGCCGGCCGTACGCGGGCTGGCGTTTCTCGCGGTCGATCCAGTCGCAGCGCCGAATACCGGCCAAACCACGATCGACAGCACCGCCGCGATGAGCCCGAAGCCGATCCAACCCGCCGTCGCGCCATAACCGCCGGCGACGCTGACCAGCAATCCCGTGCCGACGATGCCGACGCCCGGCCCCGTGTAAATCACGCCGCCCCACCCGTGCGCGCCGAATTCGGCCAGCCGCCGCAGGCCCCACTGCGACGCGAAGACGAAGGTCCAGGCGCTGATTGCGCCGGCGACGAAACGCACCACGGCCCAAATCCAGAACTGACTCGCGATGCCCATCGCCAGTGTCAGCAAGACCGTGACGACGAGGCCGGCGCGAACCATCCGTGCCGGCTCGACCCGCAGCGCCGCGCAGGTGACGGCGCCGACGAAATAGCCCGCGTAGTTGAACGACGCGAGCCAGCCACCGTGCTGGATATCGATTGACGGTTGCCCGAAAGCGCTGCCGTGGAGCATCAGCGGCAACAACGGCGTGAACGCGAAGCGTCCGATGCCGAGCGCCACCGCCAGCGTGACCATGCAGGCAAGCGCCGCGCGGCGGGCGGCGTGGCGTTCGGCACGTAAGTCGTGCACCTTCGAGGCGAGATCGTTCATAGGCGGTGGCAATCCAGCGGAGCCGGCGGCTGCCGGCGCATTGAATCCATATTAGCTTGACCTTTCGATCACGAAAAATGAATAATTTGGATACGACCTATCGCCTGGAGAGAATCATGGATCTGGCCGCCTTGACCATTTTCCGCGCCGTCGTGCGGGAAAACGGCGTGACGCGCGCCGCTGCCAAACTCAATCGCGTGCAATCGAATGTGACGACGCGTATCAAGCAGCTTGAAGAACAACTGGGCACTGACCTGTTCATCCGCGACGGCCGGCGCCTCGTGCTGACCCCGGCCGGCGAGACGCTGCTGCCCTACGCCGAGCGGCTGCTCGCGCTTGCCGACGAAGCGCGCCATGCGGTGCGCGAGGATCGTCCGAGTGGGCGATTGCGGCTGGGCACGATGGAGAGCGTCGCGGCGACGCGCCTGCCTGGGTTGCTCGCGCATTATCACCAGAACTGGCCCGACGTCGCGCTCGAACTCGAAACGGGCACCACAGGCAAGCTGATCGAGCGGGTGCGTGAATTCGAAGTGGATGCCGCACTGGTAGCGACGCCGCCCGACCCTGCCGTGCTCAGCGAGTTGTTCGAGACGGTGCCGGTATTCCGTGAGGAACTGGTGATGCTGACGCCGCGCGGGCATCGGCCGATTCGCGAAGTGCGGGATATTGCCTTATCGACTTTGATTGCGTTTGAACGTGGATGTGCGTATCGCGCTTATATCGAGAAGTGGTATCTGGAGCATGGTGTCAGGCCAGCCCGGGTGCTGGAGCTGGGTTCTTATCATGCGATTGTGGCTTGTGTCGCCGCTGGGGCTGGGGTGGCCGTGGCGCCACGGTCGGTGCTGGATTTGCAAGCCGATGCCAGCAATATCGCCGTGCATGCGCTTGCCGATATTGGGGTGATCGACACGCTTCTCGTCTGGCGGCGGGGGCATTTTTCTTCTGCGCTGAACGCGTTGAAGAACACGCTAACCGGTGCTGAAGATGCAGTTGAGCCGCCTGCGGCAGAGGCAAAAAAAACCGCTGCCGCGCGAGCATCCCCGGTCCCGCGCAGCAAATTCCAGCAGCTTTAAAGCTGCCCTTCAACCCACCCCTTAACCCCGGCAAGCGCCGCAGGCAAATTAGCGGGTTCAGTCCCGCCAGCCTGCGCCATATCAGGGCGACCACCACCCTTCCCCCCGACTTGCTGCGCAACAAAGTTGACCAGTTCGCCGGCCTTGACCTTCTTGCTGGCGTCCGCCGTCACACCGGCGATCAAACTCACCTTGCCGCCTTCAACCGAGGCCAGCACGATCGCCGCGCTCTTCAACTTGTCCTTCAGCTTATCGACCGTTTCCCGCAGCGTCTTCACATCCGCGCCCTCGAGCGTGGCAGCCAACACATGCACGCCGGCAACTTCAATCGCCTGGCCGGCAAGCTCATCGCCCTGACTCGAAGCCAATTTGGACTTCAACGCGCCAAGCTCCTTCTCCAGCGATTTCACCTGATCCTGCACCTGCACGATCCGCTGCGTCAGCTCCGACGGTTGCGCCTTCAATGCAGCAGCCGCCGCATTGATCCGCGCGTCGAGGTCCTGCACGAAGCGCACTGCGTTATCGCCCGTAATCGCTTCCACGCGACGAATGCCGGCAGCAACGCCGCCTTCCATCACAATCTTGAAGAAACCGATATCGCCGGTGCGATGCACGTGTGTGCCGCCGCACAACTCACGCGAGAAACCGAGGTCGAGCACGCGCACTTCATCGCCGTACTTTTCGCCGAACAGCGCCATCGCGCCGCCCTTCACCGCTTCGTCGAACGGCATCACCCGCACGATGCCCGGCGCGTTCGCCAGCACTTCAGCGTTGACGATTTCTTCGACACGACGGATCTGCTCGTCGGTCATGGGCACGTTGTGCGCGAAGTCGAAACGGGTCTTCTCCGGGTCCACCAGGGAGCCCTTCTGCTGCACGTGCGAACCGAGCACTTCGCGCAGCGCCTTGTGCATCAAGTGGGTAGCCGAGTGATTGCGGGCTGTGCGCGCGCGGCGCACTGCGTCGATCTCGGCCTTCACGACGTCGCCGACTTTCAGCGTGCCCTGCTCGAGCGTGCCGTGATGGCCGACCACGTCGGCCTGCACCTTCAGCGTATCGGTGACCGCAAAGCGCACGCTCGCGTTAGCCAACACGCCCTGGTCGCCGACCTGGCCGCCCGACTCCGCGTAGAACGGCGTGTGGTCGAGCACGACAACCGCTTGCTGGCCGTGGGTCACTTCCTTCACCGACGCACCGTCTACGTACAACGCGATCACTTTCGCGTCGTCGAAGACGATTTCTTCGTAACCGTGGAACGTGGTCTTCGCGCCCGAGTATTCGAGGCCCTGCGCCATCTTGAACTTGCCGGCCGCGCGAGCCTGTTCGCGCTGACGCGCCATCGCTTCGTCGAAGGCGGCTTCGTCAACCGTCACTTCGCGCTCGCGGCACACGTCCGCCGTCAGATCGAGCGGGAAACCATACGTGTCGTGCAGCTTGAACGCGAGTTCGCCGTCGAGTGTCTTGCCGCCCTTCGCTTCGAGCTCGGCCAGCGCGCCTTCGAGAATCGACATGCCGTGCTCGATGGTCTCGAAGAAGCGCTCTTCTTCCTGACGCAGCACGTCGGTCACGCGCTGTTGCGCTTCCTTGAGTTCCGGGTACGCGCCGCCCATCTGCGCAACGAGGTCCGCGACCATGCGATGGAAGAACGAACCCTTCTTGCCCAGTTTGTAGCCGTGGCGGATCGCGCGGCGCACGATACGGCGCAGCACGTAGCCGCGGCCTTCGTTGCCCGGAATCACGCCGTCGACGATCAGGAACGAGCACGCGCGGATGTGATCGGCGATCACCTTCAGCGAGTTGTTCGTCAGATCGGTCACGCCGGTTTCGCGGCCGGCCGCCTCGATGAGCGCCTGGAACAGGTCGATCTCGTAGTTGCTGTGCACGTGCTGCAACACTGCAGCAATACGCTCGAGACCCATGCCGGTGTCGACGCACTGCTTGGGCAGCGGCGTCATGTTGCCCTGGGCATCGCGGTTGAACTGCATGAACACGAGATTCCAGATCTCGATGTAGCGGTCACCGTCTTCTTCAGGGGACCCCGGCGGGCCGCCCCACACGTCCGGGCCGTGGTCGTAGAAAATTTCCGAGCACGGGCCGCAGGGGCCGGTGTCGGCCATTTGCCAGAAGTTGTCCGACGCGTAGCGCGCGCCTTTGTTGTCGCCGATGCGGATGATCCGCTCGACCGGCACGCCGACTTCCTTCGCCCAGATGTCGTGTGCTTCGTCGTCTTCGTGATAGACGGTGACCCACAGCTTGTCTTTCGGCAGCTGGTACACGCCGGTCAGCAATTCCCACGCGTAGTGGATCGCGTCGCGCTTGAAGTAGTCGCCGAACGAGAAATTGCCCAGCATTTCAAAGAATGTGTGGTGGCGCGCGGTGTAGCCGACGTTTTCCAGATCGTTGTGCTTGCCGCCGGCGCGCACGCTGCGCTGCGCGGTCGTGGCGCGCGAATACGGACGCGATTCCGCGCCGAGGAACACATCTTTGAACTGCACCATTCCCGAATTGGTGAAGAGCAGTGTCGGGTCGTTGCCGGGCACAAGGCTCGACGAGCGGACGATCGTATGGCCCTTCGATTCGAAGAACTTGAGGAATTTCTCGCGGATTTCGGCGGCTTTCATAGCGTGCGGGGACGGTCCTGACTGTTTCCGGCGGCATCATGGGGATGCGCCAACTGTTTGTTTCTTAAACGACTGATTATACGGGATCGGCGCCCGTGCGCGGCGGCGCGCCCCGCACCCGCTGTGCACCGTTAGCCGTTCGGCCAGGTTTGGCCGGCTAGCGCGGGACATGGCGATGCGCATCATTCGTCCTATGCCGTTCGGCCGACTGCGCCGCCGCGCGGGAATCGCTTAAGATTGCCCACATCGACGGCGCCTCACGCGCCGCTTCGACTATCCAGGAGACATCGAAGAATATGGGCGCTCTCAGTCATATCCGCGTGCTGGACCTCACACGTGTGCTCGCCGGGCCCTGGTGCGCGCAGACGCTCGCCGATTTCGGCGCCGACGTCATCAAGATCGAACGCCCCGAGGTCGGTGACGACACCCGTCATTGGGGGCCGCCGTATCTGAAAACGCCGCAAGGCGACGATACGCGCGAGGCCGCCTACTACCTCTCGGCAAACCGCAACAAGCGCTCGGTCACCGTGGATATCGCGTCGCCCGAAGGCCAGCGGATCATCCGCGAACTGGCCGCGCAAAGCGATGTGGTGCTGGAGAACTACAAGGTCGGCCAATTGAAGAAGTACGGTCTCGATTACGCGTCGCTGAAAGAAGTGAAGCCCGATCTGATCTACTGCTCGGTGACCGGCTTCGGGCAGACCGGGCCGTATGCGCAGCGGGCGGGCTATGACTTCATCGTGCAAGGCATCGGCGGCTTCATGAGCATTACCGGCGAGCGCGATGGCCAGCCGGGCGGCGGACCGCAGAAGGCCGGCGTCGCGATCGCCGACCTGATGACCGGCATGTATTCGACCATCGCCGTGCTGGCCGCGCTCACGCATCGCGACCGCACGGGCGAAGGCCAGTACATCGATATGGCGCTGCTCGACGTGCAGGTGGCGATGCTTGCCAACATGAATTCGAATTTTCTCGCGAGCGGCCAGCCGCCGGTGCGCTGGGGCAATGCGCATCCGAACATCGTGCCCTACCAGACTTTCCAGACCAGCGACGGTTGGATCATCGTCGCGGTCGGCAACGACGGCCAGTTCCGCAAGTTTGTCGAAGCCGGCAGCCGTGCGGAGTTGGCCGACGACGAACGCTTCGCGACCAACCCGGCTCGCGTGCGCCACCGCGACATTCTGGTGCCGATCCTCGCGGACATGGTCCGCCTGCAGGGCAAGCAGCAATGGCTCGCCGCGCTGGAAGCCGCCGGCGTGCCGTGCGGACCGATCAACGATCTGGGCGAGGTGTTCGAAAACGAGCAGGTGGTGGCGCGCGGCATGCGAGTCGATCTGCCGCATCCGTCCGGAGGCACGGTCAAGCTGGTGCGCAATCCGATCAATATGAGCGGCACGCCGCCCGAGGCGCTGGCCCATCCGCCCACGCTCGGCGAGCACACCGACAGCATCCTGCGCGACTTGCTCGGTTATGACGACGCGCGGATTGCGGCGTTGCGGGGGCAGTCGGTGATTTAAGCGTGGCAGTGGAGCGGTGTCGGCGTGCGAACCGGAGCATTGAGTCCACGCGGCATCCGTGGCAGCGCGCCACAGTCGTTCAAGGCCGGCGCGCGTCGCGCCCAGCCCGCCACGGATGACTCACTTCGACGCGCCCTCCGGCTTGTTGAACGAGGCCAGCCAGCGCCGCCCTTCGTCCCAGTCGCCGAGCCCGCTGTCGGCGTTGATATGACCGCGCGGGCCAATGCCGATCCAGCGGCTGCCCCACGCCGTCGCGCAGGCCTGAGAGAACGGCACGGTGCCGTACGGATCGTCGCTGCTGGCGACGACTATGCTCGCAAACGGCAAGCGTGCAAGCGGCACCGGCCCAAACCCGCTGGCATCCTGTGGGAACTGCGCCCCTGACGGATCGGGCACGGCCACCAGCAACGCACCCGCTACCTTCGCAAGCTGCGCGGCGCTGGCGTACTGCGCCGCCCAGAAAGCCGTGGTCAGGCAGCCGAGGCTGTGCGCGGCCAACACCACCGGGGCATCGGCAGCGGCTACCGCCGCGTCGAGCGTGCGGCACCACGCATGGCGCGCGGGATGATCCCAGTCCGGCATCTGCACACGCGCGAACGCGGGATCGAGCGCTTCCCAGCGCGTTTGCCAGTGGCCCTCGCCGGAATTCTGGTAGCCCGGCAGCACGAGTACTTCTGGTTTTTGTCCGCTCATCACCTTCCCCGTCACGATTGTTTTTTGGTCGACCGACGCCGCAGTTCAATGAATCACCTGTCCCACGCCCACGCCGCGCGGATCGGCCGCCGGCTCCGGGTTCGTGCCGTCGACGCGAATCAGTTGCACGTCGCCGTTGAACGGCTGTCCTTGCAACGTATAGCCCTTCGCTTGCAGCTGCTCGGCCAACTCGCCGGTAATCGGATGGTATGGCTCCCAGTAGATCGTCTTCTGCGGCAGCAACTGGTGATGGAAACGCATTGCAGCCAGCGCATCGGCAGGCGCCATATTGAAGTCGTACAGGTTCGTCATCACCTGGAAGATCGAGGTGAATATGCGCGAACCGCCCGGCGTGCCGATGACGAGCGATACCTTATCGTCCTTCAACAGAATGGTCGGCGCCATCGACGACAGCGGCCGGCGCCCCGGCGCCACCGTGTTGACTTCGTTGCCGCTTACACCGAACTGATTCCCGGTGCCCGGTTTGATGACGAAATCGTCCATTTCATCGTTCAGCAGGAAACCGCCGCCGTCCACCACCACGCCCGAGCCGAACGGCCCATTCAGCGTGTAGGTGTTCGATACGGCGTTGCCCCATTTGTCGACCACCGAGAAATGCGTGGTTTGCGCTTTTTCCGGCATCGTGTCGCCGAGGCCCGGTTTGACCGGCGTCGCGCCCGGCACCGCGTCGGGTTTGACCTCGTCGGCGCGTTGCGCGAGGTAGGCATCGTCGATCAGCTTGTCGACCGGCACCTTGTACGAATCCGGGTCGCCCAGGTACTGCTGGCGATCGGCGAATACGCGGTCTTCGATTTGCGCGATCAAGTGGATGTACGGCACGGAGTTCAGTTCGAGGCCGTCGAAGGCCGGCTTCAGATCCGCCTTCATTTTCAGCATCTGGATCAATCCGATGCCGCCCGAACTCGGCGGCGGCGCCGAGACGATCCTGTAGCCGTTCCACTGCGCGGTGACCGGCTGGCGCCAGACCGCCTTGTATTGAATCAGGTCCTGTCTGCTCACGAGGCCGTGGCCGTACATCTGCCGGGCGATCAGATCGGCGGTGCGGCCCTCGTAGAATTCACGCCCGCCGTCGCTGGCAATACGCGACAAGGTTTGCGCGAGTTCGGGCTGACGGAACGTGACGCCCGCTTTCAGATTCGCGAAATAGGCATCGAAATTGGTCTTCCCGGCAAAACTCTTCGCCGCGTCGTCGTGCCGCTTCTGCAACCACGGCTCGACCTGGAAACCGTCGGTAGCGTATCGGATCGCCGGCGCCAGCACCTGCTTCCACTTCAGCTTGCCGAAGCGCTGCTGCGCTTCCCACATGCCGTCGACCGTGCCCGGCACGCCTACCGCGCGATGGCCGACGAGGCTCATGCCCGGCACGAGGCTCCCCTTGTCGTCGAGGTACATATCGCGGGTCGCCAGTTGCGGCGCGCGTTCGCGGTAGTCGAGAAAGTACGGTTTGCCGTCCATGAACACCGTCATGAAACCGCCTCCGCCGAGGTTGCCGGCGTCCGGATAAGTCACGGCGAGCGTGAAGGCGATCGCCACCGCGGCGTCCACCGCGTTGCCGCCGGCGGCGAAGATCTGCTGCGCCGTGTCGGCGCTGTAGCGATCCGGCACGGCCACCGCCGAGGCGTCCAGCACGGCCTTCGGCGTGGCGGTTTTCGCCAGCGCGGGCGCCGGGGCGACGAAACTGCCGGTGAATGCGGCGAACACGGCCGCGGCCGTCAGGATTCGAGCAAGGGAAAGAGAAGCGAAAGGCGCGCGAGGCGCGTGGTGCGTCGGGACGGACATCCGAGAAACTCCGGGAACCAAGGGCGTCATGTTGCACGAACGGCAGGCGTTCGTGCAAGGCGGCCAAGGGGGGCGTGGCCTGTCGTTGTAGCACCTCTACCGCATTTCGCCGCGCGCCGTCCGACGTCAAAATTACGCCAAAACGCTCAAACGTTGGCTGCGCGCCGCATTCGCCTGCCGCAAGGAGAGTCGTCAGGTAGAATCGACGGATAAGCGGGCGCATTGCGCGCCCCCGACAGACTTCGACCTTTTCGCATGAATACCGAACGCAACGACGCGCCAGCGGCATCCAATTTCATCCGCAACATCATCGACGACGATAACCGCACCGGCAAGTGGGGCCAACGCGTCGAAACGCGCTTTCCGCCCGAGCCGAACGGCTATCTGCATATCGGTCACGCAAAGAGCATCTGCCTGAATTTCGGCGTGGCGCGCAGCTACGGCGGCGTGTGCCATCTGCGTTTCGACGACACGAATCCGGAAAAGGAAAGCGTCGAATACGTCGACTCGATTATCGATTCCGTGCGCTGGCTCGGCTTCGAGTGGGAAAAAGACGGCAAGGAACAGCTCTACTTCGCAAGCGACTACTACGACAAGCTGTACGAATTCGCCGAGTTGCTGATCGAGCGCGGCAAGGCGTATGTGGATAGCCAGTCGGCCGAAGAAATGCGCGCGAACCGCGGCTCGGCAAGCGAAGTCGGCACGCCGTCACGGTTCCGCGATCGTTCCGTGCAGGAAAACCTCGACCTGTTCCGCCGCATGAAAGCCGGCGAGTTCAAGGAAGGCGAGCATGTGCTGCGCGCGAAGATCGACATGTCGTCGCCGAACTTCAATATGCGCGATCCGGTCATCTACCGGATCCGCTTCGCGCATCATTACCGCACTGGCGACAAATGGTGCGTGTACCCGATGTACGACTACACGCACTGCATTTCGGACGCGTTGGAAAACATCACGCATTCGCTGTGCACGCTCGAATTCGAAGACCACCGTCCGCTGTACGACTGGATTCTGAACGAACTGGCCGAAGCCGGCATTTTCACGCGCCCGCTGCCGCAACAAATCGAGTTTTCGCGCCTGAATCTGACCTACGCGATCACCAGCAAGCGCAAGCTGCTGCAACTGGTGACCGAAGGCCACGTCGACGGTTGGGACGACCCGCGCATGCCGACCATCGTCGGCCTGCGCCGGCGCGGTTTCACCCCGGATGGCATCCAGTTGTTCTGCGAGCGCATCGGCGTCACCAAGGTCGATTCGTGGATCGACATGAGCGTGCTCGAAGGCGCGCTGCGCGACGATCTGGATGAGAAGGCACCGCGTATCGCGGCTGTGCTCGACCCGCTCAAACTGATCATCGACAACTTCCCCGAAGGCGTCACCGAATCCTGCCACGCGCCGGTGCATCCGCACCATCCGGAACACGGCGTGCGCGAATTCCCGATCTCTCGCGAACTGTGGATCGAGCGCGACGACTTCACCGAAGCGCCGCCGAAGGGCTATTTCCGCCTGTTCCCGGGCAACAAGGTGCGCTTGCGCTACGGCTACGTGATCGAATGCACGGGCGCTGAAAAGGACGAGAACGGCAACATCGTTGCAGTCCACTGCAACTACTTCCCGGACAGCAAATCGGGCACCGAAGGCGCGAACAACTACAAGGTCAAGGGCAACATTCACTGGGTCAGCGCCGCCGGCGCGTGTCCTGCCGAAGTGCGCATCTACGACCGTCTGTTCAAGGAACCGCAACCGGACGCGGGCGGCCGCGATTACCTCGAAGCGCTGAATCCGGATTCGAAGCGCGTGGTCAATGCCTACCTGGAACCGGGCGCGCGCGACGCGCTGCCGGAACAGCGCTATCAGTTCGAGCGCCACGGCTACTTTGTCGCCGACCGCGTCGATTCGAAACCGGGCAAACCCGTATTCAATCGCATCGTCAGTCTGCGCGACAGTTGGGGCAAGCCGGCGTAAGCTGGAACGGCTTTCCGCTGATAGAAGATCTGGAGTTGATCACGGCGTGCATCTTGTGAGCGAGGTGCACGCCGTTTCGTTGCATCACGTTCGTTCGACAGTGACAGCGCAGCATACGTGCACGCCGGTCCGGGAGATCCGATGAAAGTTGCAGCCCGCTGCGGGGCGAGTGCATGGGGCACACGTCACGCGCGTATCGTTTCCGCAGTACATTCCGCACGCATGGCACTTGGCGCACGTGGTGCGCTCATGGCGCTGCTCATGTGCGGCGGTGCATCGCTTGCGTGCATCGCACACGCCGACGAACTGACCGGCACGCTGAAGAAAATCCACGACGACGGTGTGGTCGTGCTCGGCGTGCGCGAAGCATCGATTCCCTTTTCCTACTTCGACGGCAAACACACGGTCGGCTACTCGCAGACTATCGCGCTGCAGATCGTCGATGAAATCCGAAAGACGCTCGGCATGCCGCAGCTGAAGGTGCAAGAAATCACCGTCACCTCGTCGAACCGCACGCCGATGCTGCTGAACAATCAGATCGATCTGGAGTGCGGCTCGACCACGCACACGGTCGAGCGCGAGAATCTGGCCGCTTTCTCGAACAGCTTCTTCCAGTACGCGGTGCGCATGATCGCGCGCAAGGGCAGTGGCATCACGGACTTTCAGGATCTTGCCGGCAAGCCGGTGGTGACGACCGCGGGCACCTCCGACGAACGCCTGCTGCGCCGCCTGAACACCGATAGACATCTAAATATGCGCATCACCAGCGCGCGCGATCATCAGGAAGCATTCGACGCGCTCAAGGATGACCGGGCGGTGGCCTTCGTGATGGACGAGCCGATCGTGTACGGTTTCAAATCGACCGACCCGCACCCCGAAGACTTCGTGGTGACCGGCACACCGCTCGGCTATGAAGTCTACGCATGCATGTTCCGCAAGGGCGACGAGCCGTTCCGCAATCTGGTGAATGGGGTGATCGCGCGCGGCCAGATGTCCGGCGACGCGGAGCGTCTGTACAAGCTGTGGTTCACGCAGCCGATTCCGCCGCACGGCATCAATCTGAATTTTCCGCTGTCGGAACAGAACCGCGCGCTGTTCGCTCATCCGAACGACCGCGCGCTCGACTGAAGCGCCGGCACGCCGCCGGGCAGCCAGGCATGGGACCGCTCGCACGGCTGCCGTTACAGGGTGCGATGCAGCTCCGCGAGCGAAAGCGTGGTTTGAAAGAGCCTTGTGAGGCTGCGGCTCGCATACCGTTCGACTTCGTCCGGCGCGGCCCAGCGGTACGCATCCATTTCAGGAATCAGCGTGCCGTCCGAGCGGCGCGGAAACAACGACGTGCAAATGCACGAAGACAGATCCAGTTCGCCGACGGTGGCGCGCGCGGCGAACAGATGCAGATCCTTGTCACGCCGATAGACGAACAGGCCGAGATCTTTCAGGCGCTCGGCCGCAATCGCGATGCCGGTCTCCTCGACCATCTCGCGCAGCGCGGTGACGTGCGGCGCCTCGCCCTCTTCCTCGTGTCCTTTCGGAATGTCCCAATGCGACGTTTCGGTGGCGTGCGCGAGCAGCACCCGTCCATCCGGATCGAGCAGCACGATGCCGCACGACACGACCCGCGCGCTCATCGCCGCACCGCGCCATCGGGCGGATACATGGCTCCGAACAGCGCCGGCCGCGAGGCCGCGCGCTTCGTCAGACCGGCCCGCATGCTTGCTCGCTGATCGCGCCGGCAAGCAGCAGGCCGCCGGCGGTCAGATGAAACAGAGCACGGGTCCGCATCGACATGAAGGGTTTTCCTCGAAGAGTGATTCGGGCGGTCACAAGCGCGCAAGCCTCGACTCGTGATCCGGACCCCAAAAGCATAGCATGGTGTCCCGCGCCGTTGCCGCGCGCACGCTGGCCAAATCTGCTGGCCCGGGTCGGCACCGCTTGTCTGCTCGCATCGTTTGCGCTGCTGTTGGCCGGCTGCTATCTGATCCTCACGGGCACAGGCAGTTGAACGCGACCTGGGCGGCCCAAGCCGCCCGGATTGCGTTCACTGCGCGGCCGGCTTGTATCCATCGGTCAACGTATTCAGGAACGCCACCACGTCCTTGATCTCAGCCTCATCGAGCGCCGGCTTGTCGCCCGGCTTGCGATCGAACGGCGGCTCGGTATTCAGATTGGCCCAGTAACGCCGCGGCAAATCGTCGAACTTCTGCACTTTCCCCTTCGAGACCGGATAGAACTTCTCCGGATTCGTATCGCGCTCGGCATAAAAGCGCACCGCCTCATCCAGCGAATGATAAATACCGTTGTGGAAGAAGCTCTTCTTCAACGCGACGTTACGCAGCGTCGGCGTGCGGAAGATGCCGCAAAACTCGGCGCGGCCCTTCAGATCGGTGCGCTCCGGCCCGCAAGCGCCGAGGTCGTAGAAATGCGGATCCCGGTTCACCGGCAACGCCCGGTTGCGCGGCACACCGATCGCGATCAAACCGAAATCGCTGAACTGGGGCGGTGCGCCGTCCCTGCTGCGCTGGCTGATATGGCAACTGGCGCAATTGCCCTTCTTTTCGTCGTTGAAGAGCTGCAGGCCATGCAGTTCGGCTTTGGTCAGCTGCGCTTTGCCGGCCAGATACGCGTCGTATTTGCTCGTGTATGGATAGAAAATCTCCGGCGTTTGCTCGAAGGTTTCCACCGCTTGCAGCACGGCTTTGAAGGTAGCGTCGTCGTTGTCGAAAATGTGCTCGCCGAATGCCGCGCGGAAGGCGTCGGCGTACGGCGCGGCCTTCACGGCGGCCGTGACCTTCTGCGGCGTGCTGCCCATTTCAAACGACGACAACAGCGGAATCCGCGCCTGGTCCGCACCGCGATCGACCCGGCCGTCCCACGTCAAGCCGCCGGTCGGACCCGCATCGACGCTTTCGTCGCCTTCGTCATCCGACTCGTGATAATGCTCGGCGAATGCCGGCACCGATTGCAGGTACTTGAGCGTGGGCGCGGCGCGCATGCCGGTGCGGTGCATATCGCCGCCGCCGAGTTGTACCGACAGCGAATTGGCTGGCGCGAACCCGTGATCGGGACTGTGGCACGACGCGCAGGCCAGCTTGCCCGAGCCGGACAGCGACGCGTCGAAGAACAGTTGCTTGCCGAGCGCCGTCATCTGGCGCACCGATTCGTACACTTGCGCGCGGGTCTGGCCGCCGTCATGCGCGGCCGCCTGGACCACTGAAGCCGCCGCCGGTGCAGCTGAGACGGCGGCCACGGGCGCCAAGGCGAGCAACGCGCCTGCAGCCACATCCGACGTCACAGCAGCCGCCCCGCCGGCCGACGGCGCCCGTGTGTCGCACGCCGTCAACGTCATTGCCATCACTAGCGCCGCGCCGAATCCAGCCGGCCGCACAACGAATCTAGCCGGCCGCACAAGACGCCCCGCCGCCAGCCGAACCACCCTTTCCCGAATCCCCGTCAGACCAAGCCGCATAAGAATGATGTGAGTGCTTTCGATGTTGAAGTGCGCGAGCGTATTTCATCGACATGTCGTTTAAATGACATATAGCCGACGGAAAAGCCTGGAACGAATGCATTTGTAATTAATTACATCTCTCTGTCAAATTCCCTTGCGAAACTTTCGTCGGCTGCCATCCGTGTAAGCACTGGACAAGCCGGTCCCCAACGCGAGAGAGAAAACATACCAAAATGAACAAGAAACTGATCTGCGCGACGCCTGTCGCGATCGCCGCAGCGCTGAGCCTGTATGCATGCGGCGGCAGCGAAATCACGCAGCCGGACATCACGGCGATCAAGACGGTCGTGGTGATCTATGCGGAAAACCGCAGCTTCGACAATCTGTACGGCAATTTCCCGGGCGCCAACGGCTTGCAGAACGTGACGGCGGCAAGCGCAACCCAGGTCGACCGGAACGGCACACCGCTCGCGACGCTGCCGCAGGTATGGAACGGCCTGACGCAAACCGGCGTGACGCCGGTGGTGACGCAAGCCATGACCGCCAACCTGCCGAACAGCCCGTTCGCCATCGACGACCCGAACGGTTTCAACACGCCGATCACCGCCACGACGCGCGACCTGTATCACCGCTTCTATGAGAACCAGATGCAGATCAACGGCGGCAAGAACGACAAGTTCGCCGCGTGGGCGGATTCCGGCGGCCTCGTCATGGGGCACTACACGCTCAACGCCGACAAGCTGCCACTGTGGAAGATCGCGCAGCAATACACGCTGGCCGACAACTTCTTCATGGGCGCGTTCGGCGGCTCGTTCCTGAATCACCAATGGCTGGTCTGTGCGTGCACGCCGACCTATCCGAACGCGGACAAGAGCCCGGCGGCGGTCTCGATCTCGGCGGTGGAAAGCGACGGCGTCACGCTCAAGGTCGCGGCCAACTCGCCGGCTTCGGCGTTGAGCGGCCCGCCGAAATACGTGCTCTCGGGCAACCTGACACCTGACTTCTACGCGATCAACACGATGCAGCCGGCGTATCAGCCGAGCGGCAACAAGGCCGCCGCAGGCGGCGACGCGACGCTCGCCGATCCGTCCGCGGCGACTACACTGCCGCCGCAGACGCAGCAGAACATCGGCGACCTGCTGAACAACGCGAAGGTGTCGTGGGCGTGGTACGGCGGCGCATGGGGCGCGGCGCTGTCGGCGACGCAAACCGGCACGTCGAATGTGATCTACGGCCCGAATCTGACGGCGCCGAACTTCCAGCCGCATCACCAGCCGTTCAACTACTTCGCCGATCTCGCACCGGGCACCGCGAACCGCGCGCAGCACCTGCTCGACGGCGGCATGGCCGGCTCCGAGTTCATCAAGGCCATCGACGCCGGCACGCTGCCGCAAGTGTCGTTCTACAAGCCGCAGGGCAACCTGAACGAGCACCCGGGTTACACCGACGTGGCGTCGGGCGACCAGCACATCGCCGATGTGATCTCGCATCTGCAGAAGAGCCCACAGTGGAACAACATGCTGGTGGTCGTCACGTACGACGAAAACGGCGGATTCTGGGATCACGTGGCGCCGCCGAAGGGCGATCGCTGGGGCCCTAGCACGCGGATTCCGGCGCTCATCGTCTCGCCGTACGCGAAGAAGGGTTTCGTCGATCACACGCAGTACGATACGACGTCGATCCTGCGCTTCATCACGCACCGCTTCTCGCTGCCGACGCTGCCTGGCATCTCGGCTCGCGACGCCGCGCTGGTCAGCAACGGCGGCAAGCCGATGGGCGATCTAACGGCCGCGTTGAACATCAAGCAATAATCGCCGGGCAACAGTCCGTCTGACGGCGTGGCGTTGACAGGGCAGCTTCGGCTGCCCTTTTTTGTTTTCGTCGCGCGGAGGGCGGGGTGACGCGCTTGTGCCGGACGTAAGCCATGACACGAGCAGGGACACAAGCCGAGCCCCAAACGTGCCGTCGTTACGCGGCGTATGCTTCGAGCAAAGGCACGATCGTTCCCGTCGATGCGGCGCGAAACTTCAAGCAGCGTGTTACAGGCTTGGCCCACTCATCAAGGAGTTCAACAACATGAATGAAAAAACCATCAAGGTCCCCGGTCCCGATCATCCGATAACGATCGAGCCGAGCAAAGCCCGCGTGGTCGTGACCGTAGCCGGCCGCGTGATCGCCGACACGCTCGATGCGCTGACGCTGCGCGAAGCGTCGTATCCGCCCGTGTATTACATTCCGCGCAAGGACGTCGAGATGGCGCTGCTGCAAAGCACCGACCACGCGACCTATTGCCCGTATAAGGGCGACTGCGCGTACTACAGCATTCCCATGGGCGGCGAGCGCACGGTGAATGCAGTGTGGACGTACGAGGCGCCATACGCAGCGGTAAAGGAAATTGCGCAGCATCTGGCGTTCTATCCGGATCGCGTCGATTCGATCGACGTGCAGCCGGCAACGTGAAGCCACCTGCGGCAAGAACACACGCTCGGGAGAAGAAGGCTCTGAAGCACCGCAGACCGCGGCACGAGCGTTTGGTACGGCAGGAGGGACTCGAACCCCCCACCCTCGGCTTAGAAGGCCGATGCTCTATCCAGCTGAGCTACTGCCGTAATGAACAGAGGCGATGCCACATCGACGTACGATGTGCATCACCCGCAATGAGCACCCGCTCTCGGGTTTTGGCAACCTGTGCCCTGCACGGTATAACGCTATAGAGCGCACCACAGGGTTCGCAGCATACCGAAATTGTAACTGACCGGGCCGGGACTGGAAATCTCAACCATGCTCAGCCGTAATCGGCGAGCCACCCACGCCACGTCACGAAAAACAAACGGGCCCGGCAGATTGAGCCGGGCCCGGATTATAACCGATCGACTCTCGCCCGCCAGCGCGTAGCAGGCGAATCGAGCGCAATCAAACCGGCTGCGGATGCAACATGAACCAGCCGAGGAACACGATCCCCGCCATTCCGCAGTACACGCCGAACGAGGCCAGACGTCCGCGGCCTTCGAAATAGCGCATCAGGAAACGCACGCTGAGATAAGCCGCGATCGCGGTCAGCACGCCGCCCAGCAGCGCATCGGCGAGTTGGCCCGGCGCGTGGAACAGCTTCGGCAATTCGAGAACGCCGGCCGCGAAGATGATCGGCGTGCCAAGCAAAAACGAAAACTCAGCGGCCTTCTCCGCCGTCAGGCCGGCCGCATTGCCGGCGATCATCGTCAGACCGCTACGCGAAAAGCCCGGAATCAGCGCGCCGATTTGCGCCAGCCCCACGAAAAACGCCTGCCGGAAGGTCAGCTTCTCCGGCGGCTTATGCGCACGCGAGCGCTGCAGACGATCGCCGAACCACAGCAGCACGCCGTTGACGATCAGTGCAATCGCGACGATGCGCAGATCGTGAAAGAGCCGCTCGAGCCGCTTTTCCAGCAGCAGCCCGACCAGACCGGCCGGAATCGTGCCGATGATGAGCGCCCACATCATGTGCGCATCGTCGTTGGAACGGTCGCCGAATGACGCGAAGAAACCGCGCACCAGTGCGTACCAGCGCTTGCGGAAGTACCACAGCAGCGCGAGCGCGGTACCAAGGTGCAACGCGACGAGGAACGGCAGCAACTGCGGCGCGTGCTTGTCGATATGCACGCCGAACAGTGCGGGCACCAGTAGGGTATGGCCGAGGCTGCTAACCGGAAACAGCTCCGTGACGCCTTGCAATACGCTTAGGAAAATCAGAAACGAAAGGTTCACGCGGCGGTCCTCTTTGTAAGGAAAGTGTCGGGGAACAGCGCGCCGCGAAACCATAGAACCGGCGCGTCGAAGCGCACCGATTATGCCTGGCTGCAATGACACCGCCAAGCTTTTGAACCGCGTTTGGGGAAATTTTGATGCGCTGCGTCACAACTCGAAACCGTCGTTACGCGGCAGATAAACAAACAGGGCCGTCGTCGCGGCGGTCCTGTGATTCATGCGGAGTCCGGTGCGCTCAAGCGCCCGGCTCGCAGTGAACGGACCGGTGGGACGGCGAAACAGGACAGTTGGATCAGCGTTCGAGCTGGTAGAAAAAGTAGACCGTGCTTGCTGCGAACATGCCGAACAAAGTCACAGCCATTGCCATTGCGAGATCCATAACGCCTCCTGAGCCGGTCTCGGCCGGCAGTCGATGACACCCGGGCAGTCAGACGGATTATCGGCAAGGATGGCGCGTCAGCGACACCCGCAATTTCCCGAGAAGGGTTTCCCCGTAGCGCAAAGCAGCGCAGAATCTTCGTCTCGCGTGGCGCTTGCCACCGGGTCCAGCCGCGTTGGATTCGCCGTCGCGCCCGCGTTGTGTTCGCGCGTTCCAGCGTATCGGCCCGAAATTAACCTGCTATCAACCCGCTTATTAACTGTTACCAACCAGGCCCCATCGACCATGCCCCTCTCCCCGCAACAGGACATTATCGAGATCGCCCAGGACGCCTCTGTGCTCCGTTTCGCGCCACAAGCCGGCGGCCGGCTGCTGTCGTGGACCATTGACGGCGAATCGGTGATCCATTGGCCCGAGCACGCCGACTGGAGCCAGCCCGCCAGGATCCGCGGCGGTAATCCGTTGCTGTTTCCGTTTCTCGGACGGCATCGCGTCGACGGCAAGATCGGCTCTTGGCGCGACGCCGAAGGCACGGTGCGCGCGTTGCCGATGCACGGCTTTGCACGCGATCTGCCATTCGAAGCTCACGCGGACGTGCACGGTGCCGGCCTGCGCATGATCCTGACCGACAGCGACGCGACCCGCAGCGGCTATCCGTTCAGCTTCCGTTTTGAAGCCGCATACAGCCTGGTCGATAGGCGCACGCTCGAAGTCACACTGACCACAGTCAATACCGGCAACGCGCCGCTGCCCTATTACGCCGGTCACCATTTCTACTTCACGCTGCCGCACACCCAGCGCGGCGAGACCTCACTGGAACTGCCGCGCACCGAACGGTGCTATCAGCAGGACGATGGCTCGATCAGCGCGGCCGAGGCGGGCAAGACACGCTATACGCTCGACGAGGCGCGCATTCTCGACCGCTTCCATTGTTTCGACGGCGCGCCTGATCGGCCCGTGCGCCTCGTCGCGCCCGGCCTGAAATGGGTCATCACGATCGACCTGCAACGCCCGGACTCGACGCCCTGGTACGCCGTAACGACATGGACCGAAGCCCCCGGGTCGGATTTCTACTGCGTCGAGCCATGGCTGGGGCTGCCGGATGCGATTCACAACGGCATGGGCTTGCGCTGGCTGGAACCGGGTCAAAGCGAGACGGCTGCGTTGCGCATCGGCGTCAGCGTGCTTCGCTGATTGCGGCCCCATCCACGCGCTGCAACCCGTTTTTCGGATGCCGCAACGCAAAACCGTTAGAATCGAAAGCTTTTTCGTCTACCTGCCACGTGATCGGGATCGGCGCGTGGCAGCGCTTTGCGAGGTCCAATGTTTGACACAACAAGAATGATGAAGCGGCTTGCCTGCGCGTCCTTACTGGCGGCAGTGCTCGCCGCCTGCGGGTCTGCACCGGTGGGTCCGGGGTTCTACCGCGTGGAACGGGGCGACACGCTCTCGAAGATCGCACGCGGCAACCGGCAATCGGTGCAAAGCATCGTGCGCTGGAACAATCTGACGAACCCGGACAGCATCGAGGTCGGTCAGGTGTTGCGCGTGGCGCCGCCGGGCAACGCGGCATCGACGAGCGGCGCGGTACGCAGCAGCGGTGGCGGGAGCGCAAGCGCTTCGGCCACGCCACGCGCAGCGCCCGCCGACAGTTCGCCGTCGTCCGCGCCGGCTTCGTCGATCTCGCTGATATGGCCGGCCGACGGCACGGTGATACGGCGCTTCGACGGCGCCAATTCGAAGGGCATCGATATTTCGGCTGCGTCGGGCACCCCCGTGATGGCCGCGGCGGCCGGCGCCGTCGTTTATGCCGGCAACGGCCTGCGCGGCTACGGCAACCTGCTGATTCTCAAACACAACGCCGACTATCTGACGGCCTATGCGCATAACCGCGTGCTGCTGGTAAAGGAAGGTCAGACGGTCGCGCGCGGTGAGAAGATTGCCGAGATGGGCGACACCGACACCGACCGCGTGATGCTGCACTTCGAATTGCGCTATCAGGGCCGCTCGATCGATCCGTCGCGCGCGCTGCCTGCTCGCTAGCGGGCCTTAACGGGCCATTAACGGCATTAGCGGGTCGTTCGCGGCCCGTTTATCCATGCGTTAGCGGCGCCGGGGACAGCGGACTGCAACCGAGGCCCCGGGGAACCCGGCATGCTATAAAACGCTCAATCTGATACGCGACGTGGCCGACCGCCACGTCGTCCTTGTTTTTGTAAGGAATTTGCAATGAAGAGCGCATTTGCGTCGATTACCATGGCCGCAGCGGTTGGCCTCGGCGTGCTGACGCTCGGCAACCTCAGCGGCTGCTCCAGCACCACCACGATGACTTATCTGCCCAGCGGCGACACCGGCTTCGCGATCAACTGCAGCGGCAGCGACGCGAGCTCGAGCTGGGCCGAGTGCTACAAGCGCGCCGGCGAAGTCTGCGGCAACTATGGCTACGACGTCGTTTCGAAGGACGTCGACAACGGTGCCACCTCAGGCGGCTCGATCGGCGGGATCTTCGGTGCGAACGTGAAGAACCGGTCGATGGTGGTGCGCTGCAAACAGTGACAGCAAGCCGGCCGCGCACCGCATGCGAATCGATCGTGACGCGCGGACAAAAAAAGCCCGGCACGAGGCCGGGCTAACGGGGGTTTGGCGCATATCGGCAAAGGACCGGTTCACCATGCGCCAGTAGGAAATCTAACAATCCGCCTATACTCGTGCAATCTATTAATTTCGCATGCAATGTGATGCGGCGCACGGAGCCCGGATTATGCGATGCCGAAATCAATAAAATAAGAAGAATAAATGTGTCAAATGTCGCTATACAAAACGCCATAAAATCAGCAGACAAGAATCTTCAGCCGGCTTGCAAAGCCACGCGCAGCAAGCATTTGCGAGATTATCCCAATAACCCTGACGAAAGATGTTTGACCGATTCCAACTAACCTCGCCCGGCATGATCCCGGCGCCCTGCACATGGCGTGCCTTTGGTGCGCCAACGCACCAAACGGGACCATTAATCGATATTCAGGCAGAGCAAATGAGCCACCAACTCCACCTCATTAATTCGAGAATAGCGAAGATATTTAAATTTTTAAATCCACTGACAAAACGCGCAATAGCCAATCAAGTATTTATATTCATTCGATGAAATGAATAATAGGCATTGCCGGCCATTCGTTCAAGCCCGCCGAACGGCTAAAATCGGCAGGCTTAAAACCGTCGCCTACATGACCCGCAAACCGGGTTCGGTCACCAGCACGGCCGCCTGCTGATGTGAAATCGCCGCGCCTTTGAAAAGCGCGGCATCGACGAGCCGCACGCCGCTCAGATCAGTCTCGCGCAGGTCAGCGCCCTCAAAGCGCGCGCCCTTCAGATGCGCGTCCTTCAGACTGCTGCCGTCGAAAACCGCCTCGCGGAAATCGACCCCGGCGAGATCGGCGTCGGAGAAATCGAGTTGTTGCAGCGTCGCCTTGCGAAACGACAGCCCGCGTAAATCCGCTTCGCGGCCGCGGCACCGGACCCAGCGGTTGAATCCTGTGACATGAAGGTGGACATAAAATAAAATCGAAAGCACCTAAGCGCACCGGAGCGCGTGCCGCCGTGACGATCGGCGCCTATGGTTTATAGTAACTGCCTCGTCAGAACCCCCGCCCACAATGACTTCCAACGACGCCTCTCATAGCCCGCTGTACGCCAGGCTGCTCGCGGAAACCGCCAAAATCGGCTGGACCGAGCTCGAACGCTTTTTTGCGCGCGGCATGCTGCTGCGCGTGGCGCGCGACCTCGATCTGGTCAGCGTCGCCGAAGCCATCGCCAGCGACGACACCACACAAGTCACGCAATGGCTGTCGTCCGGCCTCGTCGAACGCGTGCAGGCAGAGACCGCCGCCGATTTCGCCGCGCGCGATCCCGACCTGTGGGCGGTGGTCGTGTCGCCATGGGTCTGCGTGCAGGAACGCAGTTGAGCGAGACCGCGCCCGGCGCGGAGGCGCTTGACGCAGCAGCGCCCGCTGTGCCTGCGGTGCCAATACGCTGGCATCGGCGCGTGTTGACGCTGGCGTTTCCGATCGTCCTCGCCAATCTGACGCAACCGATCCTCGGCGCGGTCGATACGGCGGTCGCCGGACATCTGGATAGCGCATCGTATCTCGGCGGCGTCGCGCTCGGCGGCCTGTTCTTCAACTTCGTGTTCTGGGGCTTCGGCTTCCTGCGCATGGGCACCACGGGGCTCGTCGCACAAGCACATGGCGCGGGCGACCAGGCCGGGTTGCGCAGCAACGTCGTGCGCGCGCTGTTGCTGGCGGCGGCGATCGGCGCGGCGGTGCTCCTTCTGCAAGCACCGCTGATCGGCTACGCATTGCGCGCGCTCGGCGGCAGCGACGCGGTACAGCGCCACGCACAGATCTACTGCCACGCGCGCATCTGGGCCGCGCCGCTCGCCCTCGCCAACTACGTCGTGCTCGGCTGGCTGCTCGGCACGCAGCGAGTGCGGCTCGCGCTGCTGTCGCAGGTGTTCATCAACAGCGTGAACATCGTGGCAGTGCTGCTGTATGTGTACGTGTTCGATTGGGGCGTAGCCGGCATCGGCGCAGCCACGGCCACGGCCGACTCGCTCGGCTTCGTGCTCGGCGCCGCTTTGTTGTGGCACGGGCGGCCACGCGGCCTGCCCGCGCTGAACCGCGCCGCATTGTTCGATGCGGCGGCGCTCAGGCGTCTGGTGGCGTTGAATCGCGACATCTTCGTGCGCACGCTGTGTCTGCTGGCCTCGTTCGGCTGGTTCGCGCATCTCGGCGCGAGACAGGGCGACACCATCCTCGCCGCCAACGCGCTGCTGCTCAATTTTCAGACCTTCATGGCCTATGGACTCGACGGCTTCGCGCACGCCGCCGAAGCGCTGGTCGGCGCCGCGATCGGCGCACGCGACCGGCATGCGTTCCGTCAGGCAGTCAAGGTGACGGCGCTGTGGTCCGCACTCGGCGCAGTCGGTTTCTCGCTGGTGTACTGGGGCGCGGGGGCGTGGATCGTCGAACGCCTGACCGATCAGGTCGCGGTGCGTGCCGCTGCTGAAGCCTATTTGCCGTGGGCCGCGCTGTCGCCGGTGATTTCCGTATGGGGCTTTCTGCTCGACGGCGTGTTCATCGGCGCGACCCGCACGCGTGAATTGATGATGTCGATGGTGGTGTCGTTCGCGGTGTTCGTCGCGGCGTCGTGGGCGTTGCTGACGCTCTACGGCAATCACGGCTTATGGGCTGCGATGCTGATCTTCATGGCCGCGCGCGGCGCGACGCTCGCGCGCTTTTTGCCGGGCGTCGTGCGCGCCCTGCCCCAGCTGCCGAGGGTGCCCGTTTAACGTTTGTGCAGCATGCGGTTACGGCTTGAAACAAGCGCATACATATGCGGCACACCGCTCGCCCTAGAATGCTTGCAGCCCGTGCTCTCCGCGCGAACAGTCTGCGCGGGTCAGAGGTGCCGGCGTGCCCGCGCCGGTGCTTCGTCTTTCCTTTTTCTCTTGAAGCAGCAAACCCGGCCGGCCACGGCGCCGCTTCCGAAGCGGCCCGTCAAGCAGGTCGCGCGGCGCTGACCACAACCCGCTGATCACAAATTCGTCAAGGCGCGGCGGGCGCGAGCATCATCGGAGGCGGACGGTCGTCGGTTGGCACACCGTGATAGTCGGCCGGATCTTTTGGCGGCGGCCCGCCATGATGACCGGATGGATTATCGGCACAGCCGGTCAGGCCGGCAGCCAGCAACAGCGCAATCAGTAGAACGCGATTCATAGACTCTCAAGACAGAATGAACAGAACGGCGGCAAAGCGCCAAGAGTCTACCTGCAAAGCGTCATCCACGACTGCCCGGCACCCAGCCTCCCCCTCCCATTTCGTTATGCGTGTCCTACTATGGAGGCATGGTTGCATCATCAAAGGAGACTGCCATGGACGCTGAATCGATCGCGGGTCTGGTCGGACTCGGAATTGGTCTACTCGTGCTGCTCGCCTTGTCGATTTTCGAAATGAAAACCTACCGGCGCGAACACGACGGCGAAGGCATGCTGCACCACTGGCTGACTCATCAGCACCTGCCGGACTGGATGCATCGCCGGCATTGAGAAAGAACCGCCCGCTCGTGCGTTTGTGCGCTTGCGCACATTCCGGCTTTTAGGCCATCGATACACTGCGCTCGCCGACTATCTTCACCGCAGCGACGATCTGCCGGCCGCCGACCGTCGCGCGCTGATGCACGCCGCAGCGCTGTTATGGCGCACGGGCTTCAATCTCTCCAACAGGCTGCAAACAAGCACCGCGACGGCGCATTGATACGGTCTTGCCGGCATCGCCACGCGATGTCTTTCGGCGTGGCCGGCGTCGCGTCGATCATCGTGATCGGGTTGCTGTTGTTGGGATGCATATAGGCTTGCGGACATGCGCCTTTGCGCTCCGTTTTCAGCCCGACGCAATTCACCATTGACTCTGGCACCCAATGCCACGTAGAATCTCGGATTCGTCGGAGCGTAGCGCAGCCTGGTAGCGCATCTGATTTGGGATCAGAGGGTCGTAGGTTCGAATCCTATCGCTCCGACCAACGGAATCAAGCATTTAGCCCGGTCATTGCGACCGGGTTTTTTGCTTTTTGGAATCTGTGTAGGCACGGTGTAGGCAAATTCGATCAACACGTATCGACAACTGTGCGGCTGCGCTACCGGGTGTTCGCCGGACTGACTTGCTGGAACAGCGCCGCCACGCTGATGAAAGCGTGGGCGGCACATGTGTTGGCTTGTGGTGAGTCGTCTGAATAGGCAGCCCCAAACCGGGCGATGGTTTTGGGAACGCAGATTCGGTATTCGGTAATGCGCTGCGCGTCCGATTAAAGGCGTGGACGCGCAGCCAGCAGCCTGTCCCACCCGGAGGGCGGTAGCGAGATATACGTCGAGTCGTCGCTGCCATCGCCTATCGAGAATCCAACAGACGGACCGAAATAGTGAACAGGTCCGTCAGGTTTCAAGGAATAGGTCACGCCGGAAGACCAAGACAAATCCGGGACTGGCGTACTAAAAGTGTGTTGCGCCAACAGCTTCCCACTCTTCGCATTGAACAGCCGACCAACGTATTCCGAGTTCCCTCCCGGAATCCGGACCAGCAGACAGCGCTCGGCCATGTAGACACCATCAGGCGATGTCGATCTTTGGCATTTGGTCCCGTGTGGAGTTCTGTTGAACAGGGCGAAATAAAGCGCGCCGATTGCAATCAAGGCCAGCAGCGCGACACGTCTGCGCGTGAATTTCATAGGTAGACCGCGATTGCCGGGTTAACAGGAACAAATCGCCGATCTGTATAGATAATAAAATCTCCACCCCGCTTGTGCTTGATCTGCCACTGTCGAAAGTCACTGTTATGTACGGGGTAGTAGACCTCCCACTTGATAACCGGATTGCCGATGGTGACCGGTGATTCTACATAGGGAATATGCCGGGAAGTGGCCGCAACTCCGTCAAGTGGGATCACGATCACGCCGTCGCTACTCCAATGCCCCAAATATTGCGAGCGATCTCCCTGTTTGTCGGTGAACGTATAGCCATCCGTCACGTACACCCATATGCCCGTTATTTGAGCTTTTATTGTCCCACTCACTACCACACCGCTAGCGATATCCTGTGAAAAACGGACAGACCCAATGGCCACATATATATTGAATGAGCCAAGCGCAGCAGTAAGGTCGTCAGGAATACCGGAACGCTCGATATCTGCTATTAATTGATTCCTGATTTTCTCTGCAAGAGCGCCGTCAACCTGTGAAAATTGGAATTGGAAGAGCTTATGCAATTGCTTAGAATCATCCCCACAAACATCAGTAGTGAAAAGATCACTCCTAGCCTTATACGGGATTAGCTTCTCCTTAAGCTTGTCAATCGCCCTCGGTGAACGAATGGCCTCCGTTATCAAATAGTCGTATTTCTCTTTTGCGCGTGCGTATTTCAACACCCAATCCAGCTTGACTGTAGTCGTGTCGTACATGTCGGGCGGATAGGGCTTTCCGTCCTGATTGATTTTGCCCTGCTCATCATCGTCAGTGGGCGAGTAGTTCAAACGACCAGCGAACCACCGCTCCATCAGCTTGGCCCCAACCGGCATCATCTCCTTGCGCATAGCCCCCGGAATTTCCTGAATATCGAATGCCGGAACAGTCTTGACCTTTCCCTGCTTGACCGGCTCGGGCTTGGGTGCGGCGGGCGTATCGTCACCCCATGGCGTATCGAGCCATTTTTTAAAGCTTGAGAAGGTCGCTGCGGTGTCCTTCCTGAATTCTTCGCGTGTCCATGGGCGGGTCGGTGTTGGTGTGGACGCCGCCGGGCTGGGTAGCGCCGGAGGCGCTTTGTCCATAGCTATAGCGAGACCCGGAATAGGGCTGCATCCGTTGTCCCCATCGCATAGCTTCCATCGCCAGAGCAACTTACCGATCTTGAAATAACGGATTTTTCCGTTTGTCGATGCAGCCATGTCTTGTTATTCCCTAGTCCTGTTAAATGGGTGCGGATTGCCCCATAAGAAGTTATGCCAGGCGAGGAAGTGGCGCCAATCAGATAAATCCGAATTTCCGTCAACAATGGTTAAATTCAATTTTCGAAGCTTTTGCCGCCGCAAAAAGTGAAAAAGCCAACCCTCGCGGGCTGGCTTTCGTGCGTCCTGCTTGATGGTTGATCCGCCGTCACGCACCAGCTTTGGACTCCGGCGCATCCAACGCCAACAGATCGGGGTGACGGCTGAAATAACTGGACACGATCACGCGGACTTCATCGAGAAGACGCGGATCGGCTTGCGCCAGCACATCGAGAAGCAGACGCTTTTCGCGCATATAGACCGCTGCAAATTCCGGGTCGCGCGCCTCGACGGTATGCAGGTTCGACAGCAGGACATCGATGCCGCCATATCATAGTGGCCTGACTGGCCTGTATAAATTTGCAGAAGGCTCCCGGTCAAGACGTTAGCGCGATGCGACGGCGCGACGGCTGAAATGGTGGCCGCCGCCTGGCTGCACGATGTGGCCGAAGATACCGCCGTACCGCTTTCACTTATTCACACGGAGTTCCGGGCACAGGTCGCGCGACTGGTCGATGAACTGACTGCTGTATCGACGCCAGCAGACGGCGATCGGGCGGCGCGTAAGGCACTGCGCCGCTGCCGATGCGTTCGCCGTGTGCGCCCGATCCAGCGCATCTCGCCGATATGTTGAGCAGAGCGGCGGCTCCGTTCTGCGAAACTGCCACAGCCGCGCCGCCATCGGCTTGCACACTATCTCACCCTGGGATCAGAGGGTCGTAGGTTCGAATCCTATCGCTCCGACCACGAAAGCATGACCAAACCCGCGTCGCCTCCGGCTTCGCGGGTTTTTGCTTTTGGGTCGCATTTCAAGCATTAGGGCGCCTGTCTGAAGGTTCTGGCGCCCCCGCAGGCAGCGCGGCGAATCGCCGGCGAAATCCCGCGGACTTCGTTCGATATACGCTGTCGCTTATACAACCCACCCGGGCCTTTGCCTTGCGGCATCGCAAGCCCCCATGCGACAGTGATCGAAATACCGGCGCTGCTTTCCCCGCCGCAACCAGAGTCAAGGAGACACGCATGAATCTGATCCTCTGGCGTCACGCCGAAGCCGAAGATTTCGCCCCGAGCGATCTCGCCCGCGCGCTGACCACGAAGGGCCGCAAACAGGCACAGAACGTCGCCAAATGGCTGCGCACCCGCCTGCCCGAGGACGCGGTGATTCTCGCAAGCCCCGCGGTGCGCACCATCCAGACCGCCGAAACCTTGAGCGACCAGTATCGCGTGGTGCGCGAGCTCGCCCCCAACGCGAGCGCCAACGACGTGCTCACCGCCGCCGGCTGGCCCGAAGGCATCGCTCAAACCGTCGTGATCGTCGGCCACCAGCCAACCCTCGGCCACGTCGCAGCGCTGCTGCTCGCCAACAGCGAAGCGAGCTGGCCGCTGAAGAAGGCCGGCGTCTGGTGGATCTCCAGCCGTGAACGCAACGGTGACGAACAGGCCGTCCTGCGCGCGGCGATGAGCCCCGATTTGATCTGAGCCTGCGCGGGCGCTGCCTCGAACGCTATCCCAGGGGGCCGCTACACACGGTCGCGCCGGCACAACACATCCGCGTGACATGACAAGCCGCAAGCCCGCAGCTTACGGGCCGTCATCCAATCGTCACGGCTTTGCCATGCGATCGTCACCAGGCGTTACTACATTGGCGAAAAAAGAAATCTCCCCTTTTTTCGACCAGGACGCCACATGCGAGAACTGCCGACGCCCACCCTGCCCCTCGCTTCGATCTTCGAGTTGCGCCGTCTGCCGCGCGCCGAAGAAACGGTCACCGCCCAGCATCGCCTGCAAGTTACATGGGCACGCACCGACGAAGAACTGCGCGAGGCCCAGCGGCTGCGCTACCGGGTGTTCGCCGATGAAATGGGTGCCCGCCTGACGGGCCCCGCCGGTCTCGACGTCGATTCGTTCGATTCGTATTGCGATCATCTGCTGGTGCGCGATCTCGACACGCTGAAAGTTGTCGGCACCTATCGCGCGTTGCCGCCGCATCAGGCCGCGCGTATCGGCGGCCTGTATGCGGAGAGCGAGTTCGACGTCTCACGTCTCACGCATCTGCGCGCCAAGATGGTCGAAGTCGGCCGTTCGTGCGTGCACCCGGACTACCGCAGCGGCTCGGTGATCATGTCGCTGTGGGCGGGCCTCGCCGAGTATATGAAGCACAACGGCTACGAAACGATGCTCGGCTGCGCGAGCGTCGCGATGGTCGACGGCGGTCACTACGCGGCGAATCTGTATTGCTCGCTGCGCGACAACGCACTGACGACGCCGGAATATCGCGCGTTTCCGCATACACCGCTGCCGGTCGACGAGTTGCAAACGGGCGCGGACGTCGCGCCGCCGCCGCTGGTGAAGGGCTATCTGCGTCTTGGCGCGAAAATTTGCGGCGCACCGGCCTGGGATCCCGACTTCAACACGGCGGACTTTCTGACGCTGCTTCGTCTTTCCGAAATCAATGCACGTTATGCACGGCACTTTTTGGGCGATGCGCTGCCGCGTTGATTGACCCGGATACGCTCGACGCATCTGCAATGCGCACATAAAAAAGCCCGGCGAATTTGAACCGCCGGGCTTTTTTTAACCGTCGCTTTTTACTCGTCCGTGTAAACCACGCGATACGGGATGCCAACCTTCTCCCACTCCGCAGCCTCCTGAATCAGGCTGTAATCCGTGAGCGGATTGTTCGCGACCCATTCGTTCGGCAAGCGCACTTCGTAGCCGCCGTTCGCCTGCGCTACCGCGATGCCGGGCAAACCGACATCGGCACGCCGGCGGCACAGCAGCGCCGCGAGCCTCAAACAGAACAACAGCGGCCATTCCACTTCGCGCGTTTGCGACAACTTGCCGAGTTTGCCCGCGTGGCCGAGCACCAGCGCGGCGAGCCGCGCCTGATCGGTGCGCGAAAAACCCGGCATGTCCGCATTGCTCGCGATATAGGCCGAATGCTTGTGATACGCGCTGTGCGAAATCGACAAACCGATTTCATGCAAAGCCGCGGCCCAACCGAGGAACATCCGGTTTTCCACTCGACGCTCGTCATCCGGCTCCGAGAACTGATCGTAGAAACTCACCGCCAGGTCGCCGATCCGTCCCGCCTGCGCACGATCGACGCCATAGCGCCGCATGAAGCCGCCGGCGGTCACCGTACGCATGTCTTCGTGCTGCGCGCGGCCCAGCAGATCGTACAGCACGCCCAGACGCAACGCGCCGTCCGTCGTATCGACGTATTCGACGCCGAGTTCATCGAACACCGCCAGCATGATCGACAGGCCGCCCGCCAGCACCGGAATCCGATCGGCCTTCAACGCGACAAGCTTCAGACGATTGACGTTTTCCGCCTTGATTAACGCGCGCTTGAGCCGTTCGAGCCCGCCGCGCGAAATACCGTGCGTAACGCCCGGATCGTTGAAGCCGTTCGCCTCGACCAGTTCGGCCAGCGCGCGCGCGGTGCCCGACGAGCCGATCGCCTGCTCCCAGCCGGTTTTTTTGTATTCAGCGGAAATGATCTGGATTTCGCGGCTCGCGGCGAGTTCGGCCTGGCGCATCGTGTATTCGTCGACATTGCCGGCCGGAAAGAACGCGCGGCTATGGCTCACGCAGCCGATATATAGACTTTCCATCTTGATCGGCGTGTAGTGCGAACCGATGATGAATTCCGTCGAGCCGCCGCCGATATCGACCACCAGCCGCTTGCCCGAACTCGCGGGCACCGAGTGTGCGGCGCCGGCATAAATCAGGCGTGCTTCTTCGCGGCCGGCGATCACTTCAATCGGGAAACCGAGCGCGGCTTGCGCCTCGCCGAGAAACTCGTTGGCGTTCTTGGCGATGCGCAGCGTGTTGGTGGCGACCGCGCGAACATGATCGGGATGAAAGTCGCGCAGCCGTTCACCGAAGCGCTTCAGCGCATCCCAGCCGCGCACTTGCGACGCGCGATCGAGCATCTTGTCGCTCGACAGACCGGCGGCGAGGCGCACCGGTTCGCGCAACGCGTCGACCTGATAAATCTGGCTACCCGCGTCGGTTTCCTCGACCCGGCCGACGATCAGCCGGAAGCTGTTGGAGCCGAGATCCACGGCAGCGAGGAGGTGTGGGGGATTGACCATCGATTGAGCGGACTCCATGCGCGCGAGCGCGGCAGCCAGGGATGCGGAAGACGCCGTATGCGTCTTGTAGCCGGCCGCACTGTTCAAAGACGCCATTTTAAGCGTACCGGGCCTCACGATGTGACCTCGCAGTGTTGGGTGTGCGCCATGGTCCCATATACACCGCGTCATATTGACGACACGCGAAGAATACAGCGTAGAATTTAAGCCATCGAGAATGTCATAACTACGTAATCATACTGTGAGAATTTCCGAGCGTCTTTCCGCGTCCCTTCCTGACAATCCATTCTCGCTGCCGATGTCCATCCGCTACCCCTTATTGAATCGCGAGCTGGGCATTCTGGGTTTCAACGAGCGTGTGTTGGCACAAGCTGCCGACCCCGCCGTCCCTTTGCTCGAACGCCTGCGCTTCATCTGCATCACCAGTAGCAACCTCGACGAATTCTTCGAAGTCCGTATGGCCGGACTGCAGGAACAGATGCGCGACAACCCGGGTGCGCTGTCGCCCGACGGCATGTCGCTGCAGCACGTGTACGACCTCGTGGTCGAACGCGCGCAGAAGCTCGTGCATCGTCAGTACACGATGCTGCACGATACCGTGTTCACTGCGCTCGAAGCAGAAGGCATCTACTTTCACGGCACCGAAGCATGGAACGAAGCGCAGACCGAATGGGCGCGCAACTACTTCTTCGACGAACTGCTGCCGGTGCTCACGCCGATCGGACTCGACCCGGCGCATCCCTTCCCGCGCGTGCTCAACAAGAGCCTGAACTTCGTCGTCGAACTGGAAGGCAAGGATGCCTTCGGCCGCCAGGCGATGATGGGCATCGTCCAGGCGCCGCGCGCGTTGCCGCGCCTCGTGCGGATGCCGCAGGAGCTGTCGGGCTATCCGCATGGCTTCGTGCTGCTCAGCTCGCTATTGCAACGCTTCGTGGGCGAGCTGTTTCCGAATCTGGTGGTGCGTAGCTGCAATCAGTTTCGCATCACGCGCAATAGCGAACTGTTCGTCGACGAAGACGAAATCACCAATCTGCGTGTCGCGTTGCAGGGCGAATTGCCGGCACGGCACCTGGGCAATGCGGTGCGGCTGGAAGTGTCGGCAGAAACGCCCTCGCACGTCGTGCGGCGCCTGCTCGACGAAAGCGGTCTGTCGGACAAGGACTGCTACTACGCCGACGGCCCCGTGAATCTGGTGCGCCTGATGCAGTTGCCGGAGATGGTGGACCGGCCCGACCTGAAGTTCGTGCCGCACATCCCCGCCATACCGCCGCGGATCGCCAACAGCACCAGCCTGTTCGACGTGATCGATCAGGACGACGTGCTGCTGCATCATCCGTACGAGAGCTTTCAGCCGGTGCTCGAACTGCTGTTGCAAGCGGCCAAGGATCCGAACGTGGTGGCAATCAAGCAGACGATCTATCGCACCGGCACCGATTCGCCGCTGATGGACGCGCTGATGCAAGCCGCTCGCAACGGCAAGGAAGTCACGGTGGTGGTCGAACTGCTCGCGCGCTTCGACGAAGAAACCAACATCAACTGGGCGTCGCAGCTCGAAGCGGTGGGCGCGCACGTCGTCTATGGCGTGGTGGGCCATAAGTGCCACGCGAAGATGATGCTGATCGTGCGGCGCGTGTCGGTGGGCGGCAAGACTTCGCTCAGGCGTTATGCTCACCTCGGCACCGGCAACTATCATCCGCGCACCGCCCGGCTTTACACCGACTTCGCCCTGATGACCGCCGACCAGAAAATCTGCGAAGACGTCCATCACGTGTTCCAGCAACTGACGGGCATTGGCGGTGAATTGCGGCTGCATGAGTTCTGGCAATCGCCGTTCACGCTGCACCCGAAGCTAGTCGAAGCGATCCGCGCGGAAGCCGAGCATGCGCGCGCCGGCAAGAAAGCGCGCATCGTCGCGAAGATGAATGCGCTGCTCGAGCCGACCGTGATCGCCGAGTTGTACGAAGCGTCGAAGGCGGGCGTGAAGATCGATCTGATCGTGCGCGGCGTGTGTTCGTTGCAGCCCGGCGTGCCCGGCTTGTCGGAGAACATCACGGTGCGCTCGATTGTCGGGCGCTTTCTGGAACATCATCGCATCTTCTACTTCTACGACTGCGGCAAGGAACAGGTGTATCTGTCGAGCGCCGACTGGATGGACCGCAACTTCTTCCGTCGCGTCGAAGTGGCGTTCCCGGTCAACAACCGTCGCTTGAAGCGGCGCGTGATTGCTGAAGGCTTGTCGGCGTTTCTCGGCGACAACCAGTCCGCGTGGCTGATGCAAAGCGACGGCCACTATCGTCGGCGGCGGCCGGGCAAGTCGTCGCGCAATGCGCAAATGAGTTTGCTGACTAAATTCTGTTCGTGAGCGAATCAGCAAGCGAACCAGGCTAAAAAAAGCCCGCCTTGTTTCCACGGCGGGCTTTTTTACGGGGCAACGTTGTCAAACCGGCGCCGGGTGCCTGCGTGCCGTGCGATACACCGGAAAGCGCACGGTGAACGTGCTGCCACGCCCCTCTTCACTCTTCACCTCGAGCAGTGCATCGTGCCGTTGCAGCACATGCTTGACGATCGCGAGCCCAAGGCCCGTACCGCCGGTATCGCGCGAACGGCTGCGGTCGACGCGATAGAAGCGCTCGGTCAGCCGCGGAATGTCCGCAGCCGGAATTCCCAGGCCGCTATCGGTGACCGAAAACACCGCACTGCCGCCGTTCGCTCGCCAGTTCACCTGAATCGCGCCGCCATCCGGTGTGTAGCGGATCGCGTTGATCACGAGGTTGCCCAACGCGCTGAGAATTTCTGTTTCGACGCCGGTGACCGTGAGCCCTTCGTCGGTGTCGAACACGATCTTGTGATGATCGCTCGACAGACTCTCCGCGTCCTCCTGGAGATGCCGCAACACCGCGCGCATATCGATCATCTGATCGCTTGGCGGCTTGTTGTCGCCTTCCAGTTTGGCCAGCACCAGCAGATCGTTGACGATGTGGCGCATGCGCGACGCCTGCTGTTCCATCAGTTCGAGGTAGCGCGAGCGTTCGGCTTCGCTCAACGGCAACTCGCGCATCGTCTCCAGAAAGCCCGATAGCACGGTAAGCGGCGTCTTGAGTTCATGCGAGACATTGGCGACGAAGTCCCGGCGCATCGCGTCCGTGCGCTCCAGTTCGGTGATGTCTTGCGAGAGCACCAGCTTGCGATTTTCGCCGTACGGAAACACCTGCACCGACAGCACGTTCTGGCGCTTGTCGCCCATCCCGCGCATGATCAGCATTTCTTCGTACCGGTGCGAATTCAGATAGCGGACGAAGTCGGGCTGACGCACCAGATGCGTGATGTGCTGGCGCAGATCGCGTTTCGCGTCGAGTCCGAAATGGAGTTCGGAGATCGCGTTGCACCACTCGATCTGGTCGTGATCGTCGAGCATCGCGACACCGTTCGGCGACGCCTGGATCGCCTGAATGAAACGCGAGTGCTGCTGCTCGACCTGCCGCACCTGCGCATGCCAGCGCTTCGCGAGCTTATGCAGACGGTAATAGATTTCGCCCCAGATGCCGGGAGCGCTCGGCACTTCGCCATAGACCGGCGCGTCGAGCAGGCGCCATAAGCGCTGCTTGTGAAAGGTGCTGAAGATGCCCTGCGCGAGCAGCAGAACGATCGCGAGGGCCAGTCCTGCCTTGACGTTCACCAGTGCGCCGACCACCGCGCAAAGAACAGCCAGCAGCACGACCGACACGAGGGAGCGCGCCCAGATGATGTTCATGTTCTAGCGATCGAAGAGAAAACCGTACGCGCCGTGATCATGGATCGCGACGCCTATTCGTCACGTGCGTGACTCGGGTGGTGTAAGCGCCGTCACCAACGCCTTCAACGCTTTCGGCACTACCGAAGAAGTTAAGCGCTCTTCGCGAGCCGGTAACCGCTGCCGCGCACCGTCTCAATCATAGCATCGCACCCGGCCGGCTTGAGCGCCGCGCGCAGACGCTTGATGTGCACGTCCACCGTGCGTTCTTCGACGAACACATGATCGCCCCACACCTGATCGAGCAGTTGCGTACGGCTGTGCACGCGCTCCGGATGCGTCATGAAGAAGTGCAGCAGACGGAATTCGGTCGGGCCGAGATCGAGCTTGATCTCGCTGCCTTCGGCATGCGCGGCCACCCGGTGCGTCGCCGGGTCGAGTTTCAGACCGTTGATCGCAACGACGTCTTCGGTCAACTGCGGCGCGCGGCGGCGCAACACCGCCTTGATGCGCGCCATCAGCTCTTTCGGCGAGAACGGCTTGGTGACGTAGTCGTCGGCGCCGATTTCGAGGCCGAGCACCTTGTCCTGCTCGTCGCCGCGCGCGGTCAGCATGATGATCGGAATGTGCCTGGTGCGTTCGTTGTTACGCAGATCGCGTGCGAACGCGATGCCAGACTTGCCCGGCAACATCCAGTCGAGCAGGACGAGGTCGGGCAACACATCGCTGATCAGGTTCTGCGCCTGCTCCGCGTTGTACGCGCGAATCGGGCAGTGTCCGGCGTGTTGAAGATTGACCGAAATCAGTTCGGAAATGGCGGGCTCATCTTCAATGACGAGAATGCTGCTGGGCATCGGCACCTCTTTGACCTTTATGCTGGAGTTAACCGAGGGCTTCGCGTTCGAGCGCATCGCGCGACTTGTGGCGCACGTCGGTGCCCTTGACGATATAGATGATGAACTCAGCGATGTTCTTCGCGTGGTCGCCGATCCGCTCGATCGCCTTGGCGATAAAGAGAAAGTCGAGGCCCACCGAAATCGAGCGCGGATCTTCAGTCATGTACGAAATCAACTTGCGCACGAACGCGCGGAATTCCTCGTCGATCGCCTTGTCGTCGCGCACGATCTGCGCGGCGGCTACCGTGTCGAGGCGAGCAAACGCGTCGAGCGCGCGGCGCAGAATCGACACGGCCATTTCGCCCGACAATTTGATCTCGGCGATATTGATGGTGCGCGATGCACCGTCTTCCATCAGACGCTTGGTGCGCTTGGCGATCTTTTCGGCTTCGTCGCCGGCACGCTCAAGATTCGTGATGGTCTTCGAAATCGCGATCAACAGGCGCAGGTCACGTGCGGCCGGCTGGCGACGCGCGATGATGTTGCTGCACTCTTCGTCGATTTCGACTTCCATCGTGTTCAGGCGTTCTTCGGCCGCGATCACCTGTTCGGCGACGTCGAGGTCGAAGTTGTTGAGCGCGATCATCGCGTTGACGATCTGCGATTCGACCAGACCGCCCATTTCGAGGACCTTCGACGAAACGAAGTTAAGGTCGGCATCGAACTGGCTGGACAGGTGTTTATCGGACATGTCGTACTCCGTTATTTGCTCGTCGGCTTAGCCGAAGCGGCCGGTGATGTAGTCCTCGGTTTCCTTGCGGACCGGCTTGATGAAGATCTTTTCGGTGTCGCCGAATTCGATCAATTCTCCGAGGTACATATAGGCAGTGTAGTCCGAACAGCGCGCCGCCTGTTGCATGTTATGGGTTACGATCACCACCGTGTAATCGCTCTTCAATTCGGCGATCAGTTCTTCGATGCGGCCCGTCGAGATCGGGTCGAGTGCGGAACATGGTTCGTCGAGCAACAGCACTTCAGGACGTATCGCGATGCCGCGTGCGATACACAGGCGCTGCTGCTGGCCGCCCGACAAACCGTAGCCGCTCTGGCCCAGCTTGTCCTTCACTTCGTTCCACAACGCGGCCTTGGTCAACGCCCATTCGACGCGGTCGTCCATTTCCGAGCGCGGCAGCGTTTCGAACATCTTCACGCCGAACGCGATGTTGTCGTAAATCGACATCGGGAACGGAGTCGGCTTCTGGAACACCATGCCGATCCGTGCGCGCAGCAGCGAAATATCGCGCTTGGAGGTCAGCAGGTTTTCGCCGTCCATCAGGATCTCGCCCTCGGCACGCTGCTCCGGATAGAGCGCGTACATCTTGTTGAGGGTGCGCAGCAGCGTGGACTTGCCGCAACCCGACGGGCCGATGAACGCGGTCACCTTGCCTTCGGGAATGTGCAGATTGATATTCTTCAGCGCGTGATACTTGCCGTAGAAGAAGTTCAGGTCGTTGATCTCGATCTTCGGACGCGACGGCGACAGCGCCTGGCCGCTTTGGGCGGGATCGAAACCGGCGGGCGCGGTGGGGCGCGCGATCGGATTGAGTTGAGTTTCTGCCATATTCATCGGATTACACTCCGCCCTTACTTGTTCGAAAAGATCGTGCGCGCGAGGATGTTCAGTCCCAGCACCGCGAGCGTGATCAGGAAGACGCCGGCCCACGCGAGCGATTGCCATTGCGCAAACGGGCTCATCGCGAACTTGTAGATCGTGACCGGCAGGTTGGCGACCGGCTGGCCCATATCGAACGAGAAGAACTGGTTCGACAGCGCCGTGAACAGCAGCGGCGCGGTTTCGCCGGCAATCCGCGCGACGCCGAGCAGCACGCCGGTGACGATGCCTGCAATCGACGCCTTCAGCGTGATCGACAGCACCATTTTCCACTTCGGCGTGCCGAGCGCGAAGGCGGCTTCACGCAGCGCATTGGGCACCAGCTTCAGCATGTTTTCGGTAGTGCGGATCACGATCGGGATCTGCAGCAGCGCCAGCGCGAACACGCCGGCCCAGCCACTGAAGTGACCCATCTTCGCGACGACCAGGGCGTAGACAAAGAGACCCACCACGATCGACGGCGCCGACAACAGAATATCGTTGATAAACCGCGTGACGCTTGCGAGCCAACCTTTCTGACCGTACTCGGCCAGATACACGCCAGCGAGAATGCCGATCGGCGTGCCGACGAAAGTCGCGAGTCCGACCAGCATCAGGCTGCCGACGATCGCGTTGGCGAGGCCGCCACCATCGGTGTTCGGCGGCGGCGTGGATTGCGTGAACAACTCGACCGACAAGCCGCCGATACCCAGACGCAGCGTCGTATAGAGAATCCACACGAGCCACACCAGGCCGAACGCCATCGCCCCGAGCGAAAGCGTCAGCGCGACGGCGTTCTTCATGCGACGGCGGCCTTGCAGACGCACGCGCATCGCTTCGAGTGCGGCGGCGTCGTTCGAACCCGGCATTTTCAAAGTGGGCTGGCTCATTTCGCGCCCTCCCCTTTTTCGAGGCGAAGCAGCATGACCTTCGAGATCGCCAGCACGACGAAAGTAATCACAAACAGGATCAGGCCAAGTTCCATCAGCGCCGACGTATGCAGGCCCGGATCCGCTTCGGCGAATTCATTGGCGAGCGCCGAGGTAATGCTGTTGCCCGGCGAAAACAGCGACACGTTATCGAGCAGATTGGTGTTGCCGATCACGAAGGTGACCGCCATCGTTTCACCGAGCGCGCGGCCGAGGCCGAGCATCACGCCGCCGATCACACCGCTCTTCGTGAAGGGCAGCACGATCTTCCACATCACTTCCCAGGTCGTGCAGCCGATACCATACGCCGATTCTTTCAGCAGCACCGGCGTGACTTCGAACACGTCGCGCATCACCGAGGCGATGTACGGAATGATCATGATCGCGAGAATCACACCCGCGCAGAGAATGCCGATACCGATCGGCGCGCCCTGAAACAGCGCACCGACAATGGGAATGCCGCCGAGGACCGCGCCGAGCGGCTTTTCGAACCACGTCGCGAAGATCGGCGCGAACACCAGCAGGCCCCACATGCCATAGACGATCGACGGAATCGCGGCGAGCAGTTCGATGGCGATGCCGAGCGGCCGGCGCAGCCACGCGGGCGAGAGTTCGGTCAGGAAAAGCGCGATGCCGAAGCTGACCGGCACCGCGATGATGAGTGCAATGATCGAGGTGGCGATCGTGCCGTAGATCGGCACCAGTGCGCCGAATTGCTTGCTGGGTGGATCCCAGTCGGCGGTCCACAGGAAGCTGAGGCCGAATTGCCTGATCGACGGCATGGACGCGACGATCAGCGAGACAATGATGCCGCCGAGCAGCAGCAGCGTGACGATGGCCGAGAGGCGCGCGAGGCCGCCGAAAATAACGTCACCGGCACGGCTGGGTGCTTTCTGTTGCGCCGAGCCGCCGGGCGGTGTCGACCTGGTCGCGCCAGACGCTAAATGGATGTCGGACATGAGAGCCTGATAGACCTGTTTCCAGTTGCCGTATGACATATGTCGCGCGGCCGGTAATGCCGACGGCCATCCTCACATGAGGACGGCCACCGTGTTACGTAATACTCGACGCCAAGCTTACTCGGCAAGCGCCTTGCCCGAAGCGTCCTTCACCTTCGACTTCCATTGCGTACGGATTTCCGACACAACCGAATCCGGCAGCGAGATGTAGTCCAGATCGTTTGCAGCTTGCGTGCCGTTCTTGAATGCCCAGTCGAAGAACTTCAGCGTTTCGGCGCCTTGCGGAGCCTTGTCTTGCGTCGTGTGCAGCAGCACGAACGTCGCGCCGACGATCGGCCATGCGTTTTTGCCCGGTTCGTTCGTCAGGATCTGGTAGAACGACTTCGACCAGTCCGCGCCCGCTGCCGCTGCCTTGAACGTTTCCGTCTTCGGCTCGACCACCGTGCCCGTCGAGTTCTTCAGCGCCACGTACGTCATGTGGTTCTGCTTCGCGTACGCCCATTCCACGTAGCCGATTGCGCCCGGCAGACGTTGCACGAAGGCTGCAACGCCGTCGTTGCCCTTGCCGCCCGTACCCGTCGGCCAGTTGACCGTCGAACCTTCACCGACCTTCGACTTCCAGTCTGCGTTGACCTTCGACAGGTAGTTCGTCCAGATGAAGCTGGTGCCCGAACCATCGGCGCGGCGCACCACGGCGATGTCGGTATCCGGCAGCTTGACCTTCGGGTTCAACGCAACGATCGCCGGATCGTTCCACTTCTTGATCTTGCCCAGATAGATGTCACCCAGCACTTCGCCCGACAGCGTCAGTTCAGACGGCTTCACGCCCGGTACGTTGATGACCGGCACCACGCCGCCGACCACCGTCGGGAACTGGAACAGGCCTTCCTTGGCGAGTTCGTCGTCCTTCAGCGGAGCGTCCGAACCGGCAAAGTCGACCGTCTTGGCGACGATCTGCTTCACGCCACCCGACGAACCGATACCTTGGTAGTTAACCTTACCGCCGCCGGATTTCTGATAGGCGTCGGCCCACTTCGTGTAGATCGGTGCTGCGAAGGTGCTGCCCGCGCCGGTGATGTCTGCGGCCTGCGCTGCGATCGCGAAAAGCGCGCCAGCGACGCCAGCGAACACGGTTTGCATCAATTTCATGAGACCTCCAAGGGTGTGAGCGGTGTGAGCGAGTAACACGAACACCGCGAAGCTTAGGGTCTCTTTGTGACAGTAACGTGACTAACCGTGAAACGTGTGTGACAGTCTGATTACTAAGGTGAAAGGCGTTTCGGCGACTAAAATCTGGACTTTTACAGCGCCACTGCCGTAGCTATAGAGATTAGGCGAAAAAGATGGGGCGCGAACGTTTGCGTATCTCGAATGGCGCGTGGCGTGGGATTTTCGGGCTTGCCGCGCGCCGGCGCAGGACGAGCAGGTTGTCGTCCCTCACCGGCGTTATCTGATCGAAGTGTTTGCTTAGGCCGTCGCCAGCTTCACGGCGTTGGCGATCGTTTCGGCATGGTAGACCGCGTCGTTGACGTGTTCCGCCTCGACCATCACACGCAGCACCGGCTCGGTGCCCGATGCGCGGATCAGCACGCGGCCGCGGCCATTCAGCGCAGCCTCGGCGTTACTGATCGCGCGACGGATCGCGTCGCTGCCCTTCCAGTCCGCGCCCGGCTGCATCCGCACGTTGATCAGCTTCTGCGGGAACAGCGTGACGCCCTCGAGCAATTCCGCGAGCGTCTTGTCGCTGCGCTTCATCGCCGCCAGCACCAGCAGCGCCGACACGATACCGTCGCCGGTCGAATGGCGGTCAAGGGAGAGAATATGGCCGGAGCCTTCTGCACCCAGCTGCCAGCCGTGCTCACGCAACTGCTCGAGCACGTAGCGATCGCCCACTGCCGCGCGAACGAACTTCACGCCGGCTTCCTGCAATGCGACTTCGACCGCCATATTGGTCATCAAGGTGCCAACCGCGCCTTCCACCTTGCCGTCGGTCATGATCCGGTCCTTCACCAGCACGTACAGCAGCTCGTCGCCGTTATACAGGCGGCCGGCCGCGTCCACGACTTGCAAACGGTCGGCGTCGCCGTCGAGTGCGATGCCGAGGTCCGCGTGGTTCGCCCGCACGGCGCGCACCAGCGCGTCCGGTGCGGTCGCGCCGACACCGTCGTTGATGTTGAAGCCATTCGGCGCGACGCCGATCGGGATCACGTCGGCGCCGAGTTCATGGAACACGTGCGGCGCGATGTCGTACGCGGCGCCGTGCGCGCAATCGACGACCAGCTTCAGCCCGCGCAGGTCGAACGCAGCCGGAAAGGTGCTCTTGCAAAACTCGATGTAGCGGCCAGCTGCGTCATCCAGGCGCCGGGCCTTGCCGAGTTGCTCGGAGGCCGCGCACGCGAGCGGCAGATCGAGTTGCTCTTCGATCTGCAATTCCACCTCGTCCGGCAACTTGTTGCCGTCGGCAGAGAAGAATTTGATGCCGTTGTCGTAGTACGGATTGTGCGATGCACTAATCACCACGCCCGCGGCGAGCCGCAGCGCGCGCGTCAGATAGGCGATGCCCGGCGTCGGCATCGGGCCGGCCAGCATCACGTCGACCCCGGCAGCGGAAAAGCCCGCTTCGAGCGCGGCTTCGAGCATATAACCCGAGACGCGGGTGTCTTTGCCGATCAGCACCGTGGGCCGCGCGCCCGTCCTGGCCCAGCGGTCCGCGCCCGCGAGCACCTTGCCGGCCGCATAGCCGAGCCGCAATACAAATTCCGGCGTGATGGGCCCCTCGCCGACCTTGCCCCGAATCCCGTCCGTTCCGAAATAACGACGTGCCATCTTTTATATTCCTCCTTGGCTTTTGGGCTCAGCCACGCGCGCGGCTGCGATTCGCCGCGTCGCGCATGGCTGCCCATACTTTCAATGCATCTATTGTTTGCGCGACATCATGGACGCGCAGGATTGCGGCGCCCCGTTCGGCAGCGCACACCGCTGCGGCAATGCTGCCTGCGACACGCTCCGGTGCCGGACGCCCGATCACCGCGCCGACCATCGACTTGCGCGACATCCCTGCGAGGATCGGAAACGGCGGTTCCGCATGCGGCGCCGTGTCCTGCAGATGCGCGAGCATCGCGTAATTATGTTCGACCACCGCCTTGCCGAAGCCAAAACCCGGATCGACGCTGATGCGCGCGCGGGCGACGCCCGCTCGCGTCAGCGTCGCGACGCGTTCTGCGAGAAAGCCGCGGACTTCGGCGACCACATCGTCATAGGCGGGCTCGCCGAGCTGCATGGTCTGCGGCTCACCGAGCATATGCATCACGCACAGACCGCATTGACTGTTGCGCACGGCATCGATCGCGCCGGGCATCCGGAAGCCCCAGATGTCGTTGATCAGATCGGCGCCCGCGGCCAATGCGTGGCGCATGACTTCCGGCTTGTACGTATCGACCGACAGCGGCATATTCGTGCCGCGCAGTTGCTCGACCAGCGGAATGACCCGCTCCAGTTCTTCGTCGAGCGGCACCGGCGGCGCTCCGGGGCGGGTCGACTCACCACCGATGTCGATGATGTCCGCACCATCGAGGAGCATGCGCTCGGCCTGGCGCAGCGCATCACCGCGCATTGCGTACTTGCCACCGTCGGAGAAGGAATCGGGCGTGACGTTCAGGATGCCCATCACCAGCGGGCGCTCAAAGGTCAGTTTGAAGCGGCCGCACTGCAGCGGCTCAGGAATGGGAAGAGAAGGAGTTTCGACTTTCGACACGTAGCGGTCATTCATATAAAACGGATAAATGCAAAACGGGCCGGTGTGAATCACACCGGCCCGCACTTTCCTCTTGTCGCCTATCAGGCCGGCGCGGTCGCGCTACCTGGCTTGACCTCGGTGCCCGGGCTACCGCCCGACGACGCGTCGCTAGCCGACGGCGGCGAACTCTTCGGCGAGCGCGGCGGACGGCCTGCCATGATGTCGTTGATCTGATCGGCGTCGATCGTTTCCCACTCCATCAGCGCGGCGGTCATCGCTTCGACCTTGTCGCGGTTCTCGTCCAGCAGGCGTTTCGCGAGATTGTACTGTTCGTCCAGCACGCGCCGGATTTCCGCATCGACCTTCTGCTGCGTCGCCTCCGAAATGGTCCGCGTGAAGCCGCGGCCAAACGGCGTAGCGTCGTTTTCGTCGTCGACGTAGACCATCGGTCCGAGCGCATCCGTCATACCGAAGCGAGCCACCATGGCGCGGGCCGTAGCCGTTGCCTTATTGAAGTCGTCCGATGCCCCGGTGCTGATCAGGTTCAGGAACAGTTCTTCCGCGACACGGCCACCGAACAGGATCGCCAGGCGATCCAGCAGGTAGTCCTTCGAATACGTTTCGTTGTCGTGCTCCGGCAACTGCCACGTGACGCCCAGCGCACGGCCACGCGGAATGATCGTGACCTTGTGCACCGGATCGGCCTTCGGCAACAGCTTGGCGATCACCGCGTGACCCGACTCGTGATACGCGGTGGCGCGCTTCGATTCTTCGCGGATCACGGCCGACTTGCGCTCCGGACCCATGAAAATCTTGTCTTTCGCGTCTTCGAAGTCCGTCATTTCGACGATGCGCTTGCCGCGGCGAGCCGCGAACAGCGCTGCTTCGTTCACGAGGTTCGCCAGATCGGCGCCCGAGAAGCCCGGCGTGCCGCGTGCGATGACCGCAGCATCCACGTCGTTCGAAATCGGCACCTTGCGCAGGTGAACCTTCATGATGTGTTCGCGGCCGCGAATGTCCGGCAGACCGACGTACACCTGACGGTCGAAACGGCCCGGACGCAGCAGCGCCTTGTCGAGCACGTCCGAACGGTTCGTTGCAGCGATCACGATCACGCCCGAGTTCGCCTCGAAGCCGTCCATCTCGACCAGCATCTGGTTCAAGGTCTGTTCGCGCTCGTCGTTACCGCCGCCCATGCCGGCGCCGCGATGACGGCCGACCGCGTCGATTTCGTCGATGAACACGATACACGGCGCATGCTTCTTCGCCTGTTCGAACATGTCGCGCACACGGGCCGCGCCGACACCGACGAACATTTCGACGAAGTCCGAACCCGAAATGCTGAAGAACGGCACCTTCGCTTCGCCGGCAATGGCACGCGCCAGCAGCGTCTTACCGGTTCCCGGCGGGCCGACCAGCAGCACGCCGCGGGGAATACGGCCACCCAGCTTCTGGAACTTCTGCGGATCGCGCAGGAAGTCGACCAGTTCGGAGACTTCCTCCTTGGCTTCGTCGCAACCGGCGACGTCGGTGAAATTGATCGCGTTGTTGTTTTCGTCGATCAGACGTGCACGGGATTTACCGAACGAGAACGCACCGCCTTTCCCGCCTCCCTGCATCTGTCGCATCATGTAGAACCAGAAACCGATGATCAGGATCGTCGGCCCGAGGTAGTACAGCGCGGACACCAGCGCATTCGGTTCGTCATCGGCCTTACCGCTCACCTGAACGCCATACTTCATCAGATCGCCGACCATCCAGATGTCGCCCGGCGACACGATCTGGTACTTCTGGCCGTCTGCTGGAGTGACCGTGAGGTTCCGCCCCTGAACGATGACAGTCTTGACTTTGCCGTTCTTTGCGTCGTCCATGAACTGCGAATAGGAAACACCTTCCTGGACACGGGGCTTGTCGAACTGCTTGAACACCGTAAACAGCACCAGTGCGATAACCAGCCACACTGCTGCCTTCGAAAACATATTGTTGTTCAAAGCACCACTCCTTCACTTAGACGGGCGCCTACATTTGCCTTGCGGCACCACGAAAGCATTCTAATCCAGTCCGCAGACCCCTGCCATAAGGTTTCACTACCACAGAAATAGCGTAGCGGGCAGTCGTCGCGCCATTTTCCGGCGCCACCGGGCCTTTATCGGCTCATGCGGAACTATGCTGCTGCGCCCCTTTTATGCGGGCCGCTTCAGATGCTTACCCAAAATAAACGTTTCTGACGATTTGTCCCGCGACGCTTTCGGCTTGCGGGCCGCCACCACCTTGAACTGATGCTTGAACTTTTCGACAATCTGGCTGTAACCGCTGCCGTGAAAACATTTGACTAAAAGGGCACCATCCGGCTTCAGGTGATTCTGCGAGAATTCCAGCGCGAGATCGCACAGGTGTTCGATCCGCGCGGCATCCGCCACCGCCACTCCCGACAGGTTGGGTGCCATATCCGAAATTACAAGATCAACCTGACGCTCGCCGACTAATTCTTCGAGTTGGCCGAGCACCGTATCTTCGCGGAAGTCGCCCTGAATGAAATGGACGTCGGCGATCGGCTCCATCGGCAGGAGATCCAGCGCGATGATCGTGCCGTCGATGCCGCCCTCGCGTTCGGCGTCGCGCTGGGAGCCCTTGGCGAGTTTGTTGCGGACGTACTGGCTCCAGCTGCCCGGCACCGAGCCGAGGTCGACGATCACCTGGCCGGGCCGGATCAGCTTGTCCTGCTCGTCGATTTCCTTGAGCTTGTAGGCCGCGCGGGCGCGATAACCCTCCCGTTGCGCCATTTTTACGTACGGGTCGTTGATGTGATCGTGCAACCACGCCGTATTGAACTTGTTTTTTGCCATTAAACTTGAACTCTTGCTGCGTTATGTTGCGCTTTAGGGGATAATACGCGGTTAATTCGCGCGGCCACCGCCAAAACTGGCAGTCATCCGCGATTCTGTTGTTCTGACGCGCGCCGCCCTGCGCAATTGGCCGAATCTCTCGGAAATGCAGGTGCCGCCATTTTAGTCGAGTCTCCCACTTCCCATGCCAGCCCTTAAAGTCTCTTCCGATCAACGCGCCGAATTGCGCTCCCAGGCACATGCGCTCAAACCGGTCGTGCTCGTCGGCGCCGAAGGGTTGACCGACGCCGTGCTCGCCGAAATCGAGGTGCACCTTGGCGCGCATCAGTTGATCAAAATCCGCGTGTTCGGCGACGAACGCGAAGAGCGCATCGCCATCTACGAACAAATCTGCGACAAGCTGAACGCCGCGCCGATTCAACATATCGGCAAGCTGCTGGTGATCTGGAAGCCGGAAGCATCGCAACCGGCAGCCGTGAAGACCAGGCGCGGCGCCCTGCCGAGCGCCCGCGAAGCCGCTGTCGATGCCAAACCGGGTAAAGGCCGTGCGCCTCGCGTGGTGACGGTCGTGAAGCCCAGCGAGATCCCGATGCGCAAGCCGAAGGCGAAAGCAGTCGTGGTGCGCGGCAATGAACGCGTGACCCAGGGCGGCAACATCAAGCGGGCCAAGAAACGCCAGACCAGCGCGAAGCGCTCGCATCAGTCGTCGAAGTAAGCGAATGATGGTGCGGGCGAGGTCCCGCACCTTGGCGTGGGCTGCCCGGGCAAATCCGTTCAGTAAGCCGGAGCCGCACTCCACTCAGCCGGCTGCGTTCCCCGCAGCACCGCGAGCGCCCTGCTCCGCCGCCGCTATGCCGACGCTTGCCGGCAGCTTCCACACCAGCGCCACGCCCAGCAAGCTTTCGATCAGATAGAACAGACTCGACAGGCCGTGCAGGATGCCGAAGCGCGTCGCATAAGCCGAATGCCCGACATCGCTGCCCGCTTCGAGCGCGGCAACGCGCATGGCGTTCATGAACGGCTGCAACGCGAAGTAACCGACCAGCACGCACACCAGCATGCCGGCGATCGGCCAGCGCAAACGGCGATAAGCATCGCTCCCGCGGCGAATCAGCAGATTGGCCAATCCCAGCAGCAAGATGCCGCACACCGCGCCCAGCACGCCTTCGATGCGAAACAGTTGCGCCGCCACCGCGCCCGCCGTCATCCGGTCGAGCGATGTGAACAGCACGGGCGCGACGGCATAGCCGATCGTCAACAGACTACCGACCCACACCACCGTCAGCAGACGGAACAGTCGATGCGGCATCATGGACACCGGGGCCGCCTTCAAACGTAGCTAACCGCGATGATTTCGTATTCGCGCACGCCGCCCGGTGCCTGCACCGACGCAACGTCGCCTTCCGACTTGCCGATCAAGGCGCGCGCGATCGGCGAGCTGATCGAGATCAGGCCGTGGTCGATGTCCGCTTCGTCGTCGCCGACGATCTGGTATTTGACCTTTGCACCCGAATCGAGATCTTCGAGTTCGAGCGTCGCGCCGAACACCACGCGGCCGTCCGCGTCCACCTTGGACGGGTCGATGACCTGCGCACCCGCCAGCTTCGATTCGATTTCGGCAATACGGCCTTCGATGAAGCCCTGCTTTTCCTTCGCAGCGTCGTATTCCGCGTTTTCCGACAGATCGCCCTGGGCACGCGCTTCCGCGATCGAATTGATCACCGAGGGACGCTCAACCGATTTCAGGCGCTGCAGTTCATCGCGCAACATTTCCGCGCCGCGCTTCGTCAATGGAACAGTGCTCATAAACAACTCTATGCAAAAAAACAGCCGTAAAAAAAATCACCGCGGTTAAGTGCATCTCGCGAGGGCCGGAGCACCGGGAAAAACCCGGGTCCAAAGCACCTGCGAAACGCCGCTTAACCGCGGCACTTACATCTGACAGGTATTCGAAGCCTTAGTTTAGGCGAGCGTGAAGACCTTGTAAATCATAGACTTCCAGGTCCTTCAAATAGCGCAAACCTTCCACGGCGGCTCGTGCGCCGGACATCGTCGTGTAGTACGTGACCTTGTTCGCCTGCGCGCTCATGCGAATCGAACGCGAATCGGCAATCGCGGCACGGGTTTCGTCGACGGTCGTGAAGACCAGCGCGATCTCGCCGTTCTTGATCATGTCGACGATGTGCGGACGGCCGTCCTTTACCTTGTTGACGACCTTGACCGGCACACCCACTGCTTCGATCGCTGCAGCCGTGCCCTTGGTGGCGACGATCGGATAGCCGAGCTCGTGCAGCATGCGCGCGACTTCGACGGCCTTCGGCTTGTCGGCGTCCATCACGGTCAACAGCACCGTGCCCGACTCCGGCAGACGCGAACCTGCGGCAAGCTGCGATTTGAACAGCGCCTCGCCGAAAGTCTCGCCCACGCCCATCACTTCGCCGGTCGAACGCATTTCCGGCCCGAGCACCGGATCGACTGCCGGGAACTTGACGAACGGGAACACCGCTTCCTTCACGCTGAAGTACGGCGGATCGATTTCCTTCGTCACGCCCTGCGCGGCGAGCTTCTGGCCGACCATCGCACGCGCTGCGATTTTCGCGAGCGGCAGGCTGGTCGCCTTCGACACGTACGGCACCGTACGCGATGCGCGCGGGTTCACTTCGAGCACGTAAATCACGTCCTCTTTCGAACCGTCCGGCTGCGGCACTTGCTGAATCGCGAATTGCACGTTCATCAGGCCGATCACATTCAATGCCTTCGCCATTGCACCGGTCTGGTGCTTCAGCTCCGCAACGGTTTCCTTCGACAGCGAGTACGGCGGCAGCGAGCAAGCGGAGTCGCCCGAGTGCACGCCCGCCTGTTCGATGTGCTCCATCACGCCGCCGATGAACACGGCTTCGCCATCGGAGATGCAATCCACGTCGCATTCGATCGCGTCGTTCAGGAAGCGGTCGAGCAGCACCGGCGAATCGTTCGATACCTTCACGGCCTCGCGCATGTAGCGCTCGAGGTCGCGCGGCTCGTGGACGATTTCCATCGCGCGGCCGCCGAGCACATACGACGGACGGACCACCAGCGGATAGCCGATTTCGTCGGCAAGTTTCAGCGCTTCGTCTTCGGCGCGCGCGGTGCGGTTCGGCGGCTGACGCAGACCGAGGTCCTGCAGCAGTTTCTGGAAACGCTCGCGGTCTTCAGCGGCGTCGATCATGTCCGGCGACGTGCCGATGATCGGCACACCGTTCGCTTCGAGATCGAGCGCGAGCTTCAGCGGCGTCTGACCGCCATACTGAACGATCACGCCGACCGGCTTTTCCTTGTCGACGATTTCGAGCACGTCTTCGAGCGTCAGCGATTCGAAGTACAAACGATCGGATGTGTCGTAGTCGGTCGAAACGGTTTCAGGGTTGCAGTTGACCATGATCGTTTCGTAGCCGTCTTCGCGCATGGCGAGCGCGGCGTGCACGCAGCAATAGTCGAACTCGATGCCCTGGCCGATCCGGTTCGGACCGCCGCCCAGCACCATGATCTTCTTGTTGCTGGTCGGGTTCGCTTCGCATTCGTCTTCGTACGTGGAGTACATGTACGCGGTTTTCGTTGCGAACTCGGCGGCGCAGGTGTCGACGCGCTTGTAGACCGGGCGCACGTTCAACTCGATACGACGTTGACGCACTTGCGCCGGCTTCGCGCCGAGCAGCCTGGCGAGGCGGCGATCCGAGAAACCGCTTTGCTTCAGGTAACGCAGTTCGTCATAGGAAAGGCTTGCCAGCGTGCGGCCTTGCAGCGCCTTTTCCTTCAGGATGATCTGTTCGATCTGCGCGAGGAACCACGGATCGATCGCGGTCTCTTCGAAGATTTCCTGCGCCGTCATGCCGACGCGGAACGCGTCGCCGACATACCAGATGCGGTCCGGACCGGCTTCGCCGATCTCGCGGATGATCTCATCACGGTTATCGGTCTTTTCATCCAGACCGTCGACGCCGACTTCCAGACCGCGCAGCGCCTTCTGGAAAGACTCCTGGAAGGTGCGGCCGATTGCCATCACTTCGCCGACCGACTTCATCTGCGTGGTCAGACGCGAATCGGCTTCGCGGAATTTTTCGAACGCGAAACGCGGGATCTTCGTGACGATGTAGTCGATCGTCGGTTCGAACGATGCCGGAGTCTGGCCGCCGGTGATTTCGTTCTTCAGTTCGTCGAGCGTGTAGCCGACGGCGAGCTTCGCCGCGACCTTGGCGATCGGGAACCCCGTGGCCTTCGACGCCAGCGCCGACGAACGCGACACCCGCGGATTCATTTCGATCACGATCATCCGGCCGTCTTTCGGATTGATCGAGAACTGCACGTTCGAACCGCCGGTATCGACGCCGATCTCGCGCAGCACCGCGAGCGACGCGTTACGCAGGATCTGATATTCCTTGTCGGTGAGCGTTTGCGCCGGCGCGACGGTGATCGAGTCGCCGGTGTGGATGCCCATCGGGTCCAGATTTTCGATCGAGCAGACGATGATGCAGTTGTCCTTCTTATCGCGGACGACTTCCATCTCGTACTCTTTCCAGCCGAGCAGCGATTCTTCGATCAGCAATTCGCGCGTGGGCGACAGATCGAGACCGCGCTTGCAGATTTCTTCGAATTCGTCGCGGTTGTAAGCGATGCCGCCGCCCGAACCGCCCAGCGTGAACGACGGGCGAATCACGACCGGATAGCCGCCGCTGCCGGTTTCGCCAGCAATACGCGCCTGCACCTGCAGTGCTTCTTCCATCGTATGCGCGGTGCCCGACTTGGCCGAACCGAGGCCGATCCGGGTCATCGCATCCTTGAACTTCTGACGGTCTTCCGCCTTGTCGATCGCTTCCGGCGACGCGCCGATCAACTCGACCTTGTACTTGTCCAGCACGCCGTGCGCGTGGAGATCCAGCGCGCAGTTCAGCGCAGTCTGGCCGCCCATCGTCGGCAGGATCGCGTCCGGGCGCTCCTTGGCGATGATGCGTTCGACCACTTCCCACGTGATCGGCTCGATGTAGGTCACGTCGGCCGTGTTCGGGTCGGTCATGATCGTCGCCGGATTGCTGTTGACGAGAATGACCTTGTAGCCTTCCTCACGCAGCGCCTTGCATGCCTGCGCGCCCGAGTAATCGAACTCGCACGCCTGGCCGATGATGATCGGACCCGCGCCGATGATGAGGATGCTCTTGATGTCTGTCCGCTTGGGCATAACGCTCTCGCTAATGTATTCCTGAATTCTTGCTGTCGGCGCGCGTCGTTTCTGCGTTGCGCGCGCTCTGTTCCTGGCGGTGCCGCTCGCGCATGGCGAGCAGAACCGCGCCCATGCTTTATGCCGCTGCGGTCTTGCTGCCCTTCTTCGCGTCCATCAACGCGGTGAAGCGGTCGAACAGATAGGCGATGTCGTGCGGGCCGGGCGACGCTTCCGGGTGGCCCTGGAAGCAGAAGGCCGGCTTGTCGGTCAGTTCGAAGCCTTGCAGCGTGCCGTCGAACAGCGAAATGTGCGTGACGCGGGCGTTGGCCGGCAGCGTGTCGGCGTCGACTGCGAAGCCGTGATTCTGCGACGTGATCACCACGCGGCCGTCGCCGAGATCCTTCACCGGATGGTTCGCGCCGTGGTGGCCTGTCTTCATTTTCATGGTCTTTGCACCGACCGCGAGGCCCATGATCTGGTGGCCGAGACAGATGCCGAAGGTCGGGATGCCGCGCTCGATCAGTTCCCTGGTGGCCGCGATCGCGTAGTCGCACGGTTCCGGGTCGCCCGGGCCGTTCGACAGGAAGATGCCGTCGGGGTTAAGCGCGAGCGCGTCGGCCGCGCTGGCTTGCGCGGGCAGCACGGTGACGTGGCAGCCACGTTCGGCCAGCATGCGCAGGATGTTGTATTTGACGCCGTAATCGAATGCGGCCACGCGGTACTTCGGTGCGTTCTGCTTGCCGTAGCCGGTGCCCAGACGCCATTCGGTCTGGGTCCATTCGTAGGTTTCCTTCGTCGACACGACCTTCGCGAGGTCCATGCCCGACAAACCCGGGAACGAGCGCGCGAGTTCGATTGCCTTCGCTTCGTCATCCGAGCCCGCCAGAATGGCGCCGTTCTGTGCGCCGTTGTCGCGCAGCACGCGGGTCAGCTTGCGAGTGTCGAGGCCAGCGATGGCGACCACGCCTTCGTCCTGCAGGTATTGCGCAAGCGTGCGCTCCATGCGGAAATTCGACGCGAGAACCGGCAGATCGCGAATGATCAGGCCGGCGGCATGGACTTTGGTGGCTTCGACGTCTTCGGCATTCACACCGACGTTACCGATGTGCGGATACGTGAGGGTCACGATCTGGCGCGCGTAGCTCGGGTCAGTCAGGATTTCCTGATAGCCGGTGATAGCGGTGTTGAACACGACTTCGCCGATCGTATGCCCGGGGGCGCCGATCGAGTAACCACGAAAGACCGTGCCGTCGGCGAGCGCGAGCAGAGCGGGAGAAAATGACGGCAACACGGGAGACTCCTTGGGGAACACCCTGTTGCCGACCTGTCTATCCGACTGCGAGCCGCAGCAAGGCGCATCGGCAAAGATGCGCGCGCAGGCTCGCTCGCGGTCTGCTACCAAGGCTGCAAGGGACGCGATGAGTCCATTGTATGGACGGATCGGCTGGGTGCGGGGCCCTTTGCTACGCTGGCGGCGAGCGGCGGATGAACGGTATGGGAGAGGTAGGCGCTAGGGTGCGGGTTGATAAGCTCAAACCTTGAAATTATAGCTTGAAACTACCCCTCCCTCCAAATCCGAGATGACGAACAAGCGTGAACCAGCGCGCGCCAATACCGCGCAAAGCCTTACTGCGTCTGGCACACAAGCTGTTTGAGGAAATGTGTACGAGTCAGAATCGGGATAGATGCGGTAAATATGACGCAAGCGCGGCCCTAACTATAACCGCGAGCGGCCGGCTCAGGACTGGCGTTCGGCGGCGTGCACGTGCACCGGCTGACTCAGCTTACGGCCAGGCAATACGTACCAGATCGCGCTCAACACTTGCAGCGCCACCAGAATGCCCCAGGCAGTCAGGTGCGCGACCGCCGGATAATGGCCGTCGCTCGCCGGCCAGTGCGACAGCACGGCGCCAACGCCAATCTGAAAACCGAAAATCAGCAAAAAAATGATCAGCGTCAGCGTGGTGTTGGCCCGGCCGATCATCTGTGCCGGGAAATGCCGGGCCATCACCGCATAGCTAAGAATGCCGGTGCCGCCGAAAACCCCGTACGCAGCCCACAGCAGCCCCGCGGGCAGCGGCACACCGAACATAATCAGCAACTGCGTGAGAACGAACAGCGCCATGCCGATGCCGCAAAACGCGTACAGCGACACGCCTCGCCGCTCGAGGCTGCGCGCCGCCGCGCCGAAGCCGACGCAACCGGCCATCATCGCGAGGCCGAGAATCGACACCAGCGCAGCAGCTTCATGCGGCTCAAAACCCTGCACATCGCGCAACCAGGCGCCGACCCACAGCGATTGCATCGCGTAGAACACACCTTGAGTGACCACCGAGAAAGACGCGATTTTCCAGAACGCCGCGCTTTTAAGGATGTGCAAGGTGCCCTTAAACTGGGCACTGACACTCGCCTGATGATGCGTTTCTTTGGTGTCCGGCGCGCATGTCCACAGCGCCACCGCGACCAGCACGGTCAACAGGCCCAGCCCGACGCAGACCGTGCGCCAACTCGCGAAGGCCAGCACCCATGTGAGCGGCGAGCCGACGATCACGCCACCCAGGCCACCCACCGCCATCACCAGCCCGTTCATCAGCGGCAAGCGCGCCGGCGCGAAATGCTGCGCCAAGGCCTTGAAGGCGGCGCCAAGACACACCGACACGCCGACGCCAATCAGCAGGCGGCCGAGCATCATCACGCCGACGCTATGTGCCGCGCCGAACACCCACACCCCCGCCGCGGCAAACAACAACGTGGCCGCCGTGACCCGACGCGCGCCGAAATGATCGAGCAGCACGCCGGCGGGAATTTGCGCGCCCGCGAAGCCAAGAAAATAAAGGCTGGTCAGCAAGCCGAGGTCGGCGGCCGACAAGCTGAGATCATGCGTGATGACGGGCGCAAAGCCGAGATTCACGCCGCGAAACACGTACGAAACAAAGTAACCGACAGAAAACAGGAGAAAAACGCGCAGCTGGGTAGACGACATAAGCGAAAGATGGACTGCCCGATGTGGCCAAAGCACGAACGATAAAGGAAATGAGCGGGGTTCGCTCGCAATAGTCTGCACAATGAAAAACGCCGTCACCACTGGTGACGGCGTTGGAAACAACACGGTGTGATCGGAGCGCAATTCATGCGCTGCCCCCGCAGCGCATGTGGTCACTCCCGTGGGAGCCGCTTTTTGGTCTACTTTCCCTTCTTCGCGTTGGCCGCGGTCTTCGGGCGGCTGTCTGCCGCGGCCTTCGACGCCTTGCCGGACGTGGAAGCCGACACCTTCGCCACCTTGCCCTTGCTGGCGCCGGATGCTGTCGGCTTGCTGGCTTTGCCTACCGGTTCCGATACTTTTACTACGCTGGAGCGGCCACGACCCTTCTTACTATCGTAGCGTGAATCGTTCCTCGCGTCTGCGACGCGGGTGCCGATCTTCTCGACACCGCCACCTTGCGCGTCGGTCGAGATGCGTACCGGACCGGGTTCGCTCGGCATCGCCTTGCCGACCGGCACGTGCAGAACGATGACCTGGCCACGCGAAACCTGATCGCGACGCGTACGATTCCATGCCTTCAGCTGGCCGATCGAGACGCCATAGCGCCCGGCGATGGCCGCCATCGTCTGATTGCGGCGCACGCGGATCAGCATCTTGCGGGTATCGGGGACGTCGGGCTCCATCGCCAGCACGGCGCTTTCGGCGACGTCCGCACTGATGTCCTCGTCGTCGTCCGAGCCGCGCGGCACGACGATCGTCGAGCCGGGCTTCAACCGCATGCCGGCCGGAATCTTGTTCACTTCCATCAACGTGTCGGCGTCGACGCCGATCTTTTGCGCGATCGCCGCCGGTGCGGAACGCTCAGTGACCGTGTAGGTGGTCCAGGACGACAGCGAACCGGAGTAGGTTTTCAGATTGCGCTCGAAGGCGCTGGCGTTGTCGAACGGCAGCAGGATTTGTGGCTGCGTCGCGCCGAGAATCACCGGCTTCCTGAACGACGGATTCAGCGAGCGGAATTCATCGAGCGAAAGATTCGCCAGCTTCGCCGCCATTTCCACGTCGATATCGTGCGAGGTGGTCACCGTCACGAAATACGGGTGGTTCGGAATCGACGGCAGCGTGAGCCCGTACATCTGCGGGTTCGTCACGATATTCTTCACGGCCTGCAGCTTCGGCACGTAGTTGCGCGTCTCATTCGGCATGCGCAGGCTGAGGTAGTCGGTAGGCAAACCCGCCGCTTCGTTGCGCGCGATCGCGCGCTGCACGTTGCCCTCACCCCAGTTGTACGCGGCGAGCGCCAGTTGCCAGTCGCCGAACATGTCATGCAGACGCGACAGGTAATCGAGCGCGGCGCTGGTCGAGGCCAGCACGTCGCGACGCTCGTCCTGCCACATGTTCTGCTTGAGGTTGTACGTGCGGCCGGTGCCCGGCATGAACTGCCACATGCCGGCCGCCTTCGCCACCGACAAGGCTTGCGGGCTATACGCCGATTCGATGAACGGCAGCAGCGCGAGCTCGGTCGGCATATTGCGGGCCTCGAGCTCTTCGACGATGTGATACAGGTATTTCTGCGACCGCTCCGTCATGCGCTGCACGTAGTCGGGGCGCTGCGCATACCAGTTGACCTGCATGTCGACGAGGTCGGTTTGCAGATCCGGCATTTGAAAACCACGGCGAATGCGGCCCCAAAGATCGGCGTCCGCGCTCGTCAGTTGAGTGACCGAGCCCTGGTCGACGTTGATCGTCTCTTTGGCGGTGGCTGTCTTGCGAAGGGCGTCGGCTACGGCTTCCTGACTGGCGGGGTTTGTTGCGGTGGTCGGGCTATTCGTCGACGGTCCCTGACTCGCGCAGGCGGCGAGCGTCAGAACCAACAACGCACTTAAGATAAATCGCATGAACGTCTCGGCTTCCACAAGGGCTGGAATTTGCAGCCGATAGTACGAAACGGCAACGTTTACGTCAATCGGAAAATAGCGAAAAAATCAAGCAAATCTTAGGCTTGGCGAATTTTTGCGAGTCTTCGCGCGAGGAATACCCTGACGTCAATCTGGTTAACGGAAGCGGTTCTTCCATTCGCGCATCAGCGTGAACGCCGTCAACCGATCAGGCACTTTTTCGTGCAACTGCTCCTGCAAGGTCGTTTGAATGGCTGGACTGTCGGCGCGCAAAAACGGGTTCACCGCGCGTTCGTGGGCGATTGTGGTCGGCAGCGTCGGCACGTGACGCGCCCGCAGTGCGCTCGCTTCGTCACGCCAGGCTTGCAGTTCAGCGTTGCCCGGTTCGCACGCCAGCGCGAAGCGAATGTTCGATAGCGTGTACTCGTGGGTGCAGTGGACCTCGGTGGCGCCGGGCAGCGCGGCGAGCGAATCCAGCGACGCAAGCATCTGCGCGGGCGTGCCCTCGAACAGCCGGCCGCAGCCGCAGGCGAACAGCGTGTCGCCGCAAAACACGTGCGGCGTGCCGCGCGGGTCGGCAGCCTGAAAATACGCAATGTGACCGCTCGTATGGCCCGGCACCTCGAGCACGCTGAATTCGAGCACGGGCGCCTCGATATTCACGCGATCGCCACTTTTGAGACGATGCGTGAGATGCTCGATCGCTTCACCGGCGGGGCCGTACACGGGCACCGCCTGGCCGTTCAGCAGATCGGCCACCCCGCCGACGTGGTCTTGATGATGGTGGGTGAGTAAAATAGCGCTCAGCTGCCACCCCCTTTTCGCCAGATAAGCGCGAACGGGCGCGGCCTCACCCGGATCGACGACCACCGCATGGTGCCCGTCGGACACGAGCCAGATGTAATTGTCTTCAAACGCCGGGACCGGTACGTACTCGAGCGCATTCATAGGCGACGCATTCTTTGATATGACTGACCGAGCAATTATAGACTGGCCCGCGTGGACCGATTCGCCCCCCGGACGCTACGTGCTCGACTGGGAACAGACCCAGCTCGACCGCGTGGTGTCGGACGTGTTCGGTTACCATGCGCTGCAACTCGGCCTGCCGCAGCTCGATGCCTTGCGCGAAAACCGCATGCCGTGCCGCGGCCTTGTGCTCGACGCCGCGAGCGGCGCCAGCGCGCCCTACACTTTTCCGCGCGGCTTGGGGCGCGTGGGCAACAGCTTCGGCAGCAGCGCCCCGCAAGGTTTGCCCGCGCCGGCCGGGCGCAGCGCCGTGTGGTGCGATCTGCTCGACTTGCCGTTCGAAGCGCAAAGCGTCGATCTGATCGTGATGCCGCACACGCTGGAATTCACCAGCGACCCACACCGGCTATTGCGCGAAGCGGAGCGCGTGCTGATGCCCGAAGGGCAACTGATCATTCTCGGCTTCAATTCGCTGTCGCTGTGGGGCGCGCGGCAGTCGGTCGGCAAGATGACCGGCCGGCCGTTCGTACCCGCGGCAGTCGATCTGATTGCGTTCACGCGCCTGAAAGACTGGATCAAGCTGCTTGGTTTCGACCTTGAACGCGGACGCTTCGGCTGCTATCGTCCGCCGCTTGGCAGCGATCAGTGGCTCTCGCGCTACAGTTTCATGGAGGCCGCCGGCGACCGCTGGTGGCCGATTTTCGGCGCCACATACATGATCAAGGCGATCAAGCGCGTGCGCGGCATGCACCTCGTCGGTCCGCTGAAAGTGAAAAAACCCGTCCTCACCGCGGGCCTCGCGCCCGCCGCCACACCGAACACACGTAACCACACCCAATGACTTCCGATCTCATCGACATTTATACCGACGGCGCCTGCAAAGGCAACCCTGGCCCCGGCGGCTGGGGCGCGCTGCTGCGCTTCGGCGACCAGGAAAAAGAACTGTTCGGCGGCGAAGCCAACACCACCAACAACCGCATGGAACTGATGGGCGTGATCGCCGCGCTCGAAGCGCTGAAGCGCCCATGCAAAGCGGTCGTGCACACCGACTCGCAATACGTGCAGAAAGGCATCAGCGAGTGGATTCACGGCTGGAAAAAGAAAGGCTGGATGACCGCGTCGAAAACGCCGGTGAAGAACGCCGATCTGTGGAAGCGGCTCGATGCGCTGGTCGCGCAACACGAAATCGAATGGCGCTGGGTGCGCGGTCACAACGGCCACCCGGAAAACGAGCGCGCCGATCAACTGGCCAATCGCGGCGTCGCGTCACTTGCAGAGATGTGATGCCCGCCTCGACGCCCGCGGCGCCACGCCCACGCGCGCCGTTCTTTTTCGCTGATTTTTTTAGAGCAGGCTAATCCGACATGCGTCAACTCATCCTCGATACCGAAACCACCGGCCTGAATCCACGCACCGGCGACCGGATCCTCGAACTCGGTTGCGTCGAACTGTTGAACCGCCGGCTCACGGGCAACAGCCTGCACTTCTACATCAACCCGGAACGCGACAGCGATCCGGGTGCATTGGCCGTTCACGGGCTGACCACTGAGTTTCTCAGCGACAAACCGAAGTTCGCCGAGATCGCCGACCAGTTTCGCGACTTCATTCAAGACGCGGACCTGATCATTCACAACGCGCCGTTCGACATCGGCTTTCTCGACGTCGAATTCGCGCTGCTCGGTTTGCCGCCGGTCAGCACCTACTGCGGCGAGATCATCGACACGCTGGCGCGCGCCAAGCAGATGTTCCCGGGCAAGCGCAATTCACTCGATGCACTGTGCGACCGCTTCGGCATCAGCAATGCGCACCGTACCCTGCACGGCGCCCTGCTCGACTCGGAACTGCTCGCTGAAGTTTACCTGGCGATGACGCGTGGCCAGGAAAGCCTTGTGATCGACATGCTCGGCGACGCGCACGCCGGCGGCGATACGCATGCGCCGCGCGTCGCACTCGACTCACTGGATCTGGTGGTGCTCGCCGCCAGCGACGACGAACTCGCCGCGCACCAGACTGTGCTCGACGGCCTCGACAAGGCGGTCAAGGGCACGAGCGTGTGGAGGCTGGAGCGCGCGCCGGCCGCGGATGAGCAAACTACTTAAAAAGTACTTTACGAGTAGGAATATCCCTGACATAATTCGGCTCTCTTCGGGTGGTTAGCTCAGCGGTAGAGCACTGCCTTCACACGGCAGGGGTCACTGGTTCGATCCCAGTACTACCCACCAGAATCTTGGTGTGTCGATCACCGAAGAATAAAAGCCTCGGGTCGCAAGACCTGAGGCTTTTTTCATTTCGCATGCTATGTCCCGGCGATCACACGGCGCATAGCAACGCGCTCGCACTGCTCCCATTCGAAGTCGACACCGAAACTTCGTACGATTGCAACCGCGAAATAGCGCTGATATAGTCAGGTCTCGGGCACGCGCCCCGGCTTCTTTACCTCCACCTCATCGACTACAGGGAGGCGTCACATGTTCGCAGTGCATCTCGCCGTCCCTGGCATGGTCTCGCGACGTTAACTCGTCGCTCACGCGGTTCTGCCTGAACAGGCGCCCCGCGCAATTCCCGGACAGCCCGTAGTCTTTTTGCCAGCACATTCTGGCACCCTCCGACTGTCTCGTCCTTTCGCTCCTGACTGGAACCTCGGTGCGCTCATGCGCCACCGCGTCGTGGCAAATGACCAGAAAAAAACTCGACTTTCGCGGACAAGCCTTCAAGGACGTCCTCGGCTTCACCTTCCGTCACTGGGCCCGGCAGCCCTGGCGCATCTTCGCCATTACGGTGCTGGTGCTGTTCTCTGCATTGGCCGACGTGCTCACGCCGATGTTCGCCGGGCGGCTCGTCGACGCGATCGCGTCAGGTCCGGCAGCAACGACAACGTCTGGCACGCGGCGCTCACGGCCTTCTGCGTGCTGAGCGCACTCGGGCTCGGCGCCACCCTGCTTCGCCAGGGCGTTTTCTTCAACATCATCAAGCTGACGCTCAAGATGATGAGCGAGATCGCCGCGAATGCTTTTCATCGCGTGCAGCGCTTTTCGACCGACTGGCACGCCAACAGCTTCGCCGGATCCACGGTGCGCAAAATCACGCGCGGCATGTGGGCGCTCGATCTGCTCAACGACACGCTGCTGATCGCACTGTTCCCGTCGCTGGTCATGCTGGTCGGCGCGACGGTTTTGCTGGGCGTGCGCTGGCCCTTGATGGGCGCGGTCGTCGGTGTCGGCGCCGTGCTGTATATCGCGGTGACTGTTGCGCTGTCGCTCGGCTTCGTCGCGCCCGCCGCTCGCCTTGCGAATGCATGGGATACGCGCATGGGCGGCGCACTCGCCGATGCGGTCAGTTGCAACGGCGTGGTGAAGGCATTCGGCGCCGAAGACCGCGAAGAACGCCTGCTTGCCCGCGTGATCGGCAAGTGGCGTCATCGCACGCGCCGCACGTGGATGCGCGGCACGATCAACGGCGGTGTACAGGGCGGCATGCTGGTGGCCATTCAGGCCGCGATCCTCGGCGCGGCGCTGCTGCTGTGGGCGCGTGGCGAGGCAAGCGTCGGCGACATCACGTTCGCACTGACGATGTTCTTCATGCTGCAAGGCTATCTACGCGAAGTGGGCATGCATATCCGCAACCTTCAGCGCTCGGTCAACGACATGGAAGAACTGGTGTCGCTGGAGAGCCAGCCGCTCGGCATCGAGGACCGGCCCGGCGCGGGTCCGATCTCGATCGGCAAGGGCGAGATCCGCTTCGAACATGTCGCCTTCCACTATGGCGTGAACGCCACGCCGCTCTATGACGATTTCTCCGTGCGCATTGCACCGGGCGAACGCGTGGGGCTAGTCGGACATTCAGGGTCCGGCAAGACGACGTTCATCAAGCTGATCCAGCGGCTATACGACATCTCCGAAGGTCGGATCACGATCGACGGCCAGGACATCGCCCATGTGCAGCAAGCATCGTTACGCAGCCAGATTGCAATCGTTCAGCAGGAGCCCGTGCTGTTTCACCGCTCGCTTGCCGAGAACATCGCGTATGCGCGGCCCGGCGCGAGCCGTGCCGAGATCGAACGCGCGGCAAGACTCGCCAGCGCCCATGGCTTCATCGCGGCGCTGCCTGCCGGTTATGACACGCTGGTAGGTGAGCGTGGCATCAAACTCTCGGGCGGCGAACGTCAGCGGGTCGCCATCGCGCGGGCGTCCTTGCCGACGCGCCGATCCTGATTCTGGACGAAGCGACGTCGAGCCTCGACAGCGAAAGCGAAGTGCTGATCCAGCAGGCGATGGAGCGGCTGATGACGGGCCGCACGACGCTGGTGGTGGCGCACCGTCTTTCCACCGTGCGAGCGCTCGACAGGCTGCTGGTACTGGACAAGGGCAAGATCGTCGAGGAAGGCGACCACGAGACGCTGATCAAGCTCGAGAACGGCCTGTACCGCCGCTTGTTCGAACGTCAGGCGCTGGAGTTGATCAAGGGATTGACCGATCCGGAGGTCATGCACAAAACCGCTGGTGCGAAGGCGACTCGGGTGGACGATTCGTCGCTACTGGTGGGGAAGTAAATTGCTTTGAAAGCGCGCCCACTACTAGACCACGCCCGTCGGCAGCCCGATACCGCGCGCCATCCCCGAGGCGGCGAACACCATCGCGATCAGCAACGCCGTCTGGATCACGCTGAGGTGGGCGAATCTCCGCGCTCGCCGCAGATCCGGCGGGCTGCCTTTGCGAAGTGCGGCACGCCAACGCATTAGCGCGAGCATCGACGGGACTTCGAGGATGAGGATCAGCACGAGCAGCGTCATCTTGACGTGGAAGAGCGGCTCATGAAGGTAGTAGTCGGCGCCCTTTTCGAAGCCGCCGAAGGCGCGCATTAACCCGGTGACGATCAGGAACAATGCCGAGATGCCCCACCCGGTGTCGGCGCGGAAAACGGACCGTAACGCAGCAGGGACAGTAGCGCGGCGCAATGCCCAGGTGCGCCGGAGAATCGACGCGAGCGCAAAGCCATAAGCAAGCAGGTGAACGGCGGCAAGCAACCAGCGAACCAGCATAGCGACTCCTGTAAAAGGACGCGACACGAACGACGTATTTCTCACTCGCCCGCATTCGCGCTGGACGCGCCGGACGGTGTTATCTCACTGATGCCAAGTATGGGCTCTCTACGCTACGGGTGCCTCGACCGAGGGCGCGGGCAATTCCCGAACAGCCAGCTTCAAACTTGCCGCAACGACGTATCGAGCGCCCGAGCGGCGACCCGATCGCCTTCGGTAGCGAGCGCGGCGCGGAACACGGTTTGCCGGTTGTGACCCGCCGCAGCGGGCGAATCCCACAGCAATTCGATTTTCGGCCGCCGGCCGAAGCCGTCGCGAGCAAGTGAAGCCGCGGTAGCCATCCTAACCGGCGCCGACGTCACGCCCGGCTCGCCCACAGCACCGAAAGCCACTGCAGGCGTCGGCGTCGGTGGGCTCGTCATACCCTGCCCTGCCGGCCAACGCACGGACAACTCACGTGCATCGTACTGACCGACTTTGCGACGCTCGGCCCACACGACCACGGTACGCGTCGCCGGATCGAGCGCGACCGCGTAGCGGCCAATTGCGAAGCGTCGTGCGGCGATATTGGTGCGCCACAGCGCGCGCGGCCGGCAGATCCACACGACGGCCGCGTACAACGCCGGCGCGGCCAGCAGCCAGCCATTGGTGGCCGCCACCGCTTGCGCGGCGCGCCGCCAACCCGCGCTCGCCGCAAAGGCGCCGACCGACCACGCCGCGAACAGAAACCCGAGGAAAGCAAACAGACGCAGCGCCTGCCGCAGCCATTGCGGCAACGGATGAAACGGCCGCTCGGCTACCGCGCGGGCACCCGGCAGGAAAATCAGCAGGAACAGGAAGACAAGATTGATGCACGCCCACGGCGAGGACACCATCGCCGCCAGCGAGGCACCCAGATCCATCTGCGCCATCGAAAAAAGCCAGCGAGTCAGCAGCACGAGACCGATGGCGCGCAACGCGAAAATCGTTCCGGCGCCGGGCGCCGCGTTCGCACGCGTCTCTTTCGTTCTCGCCAAGGCATCCTCCTTTTCGTCAGCGCGCCGCCGCCAAATTTGCGGCACGGCCATTATAGGGATATTACTGAGGGAGGCTCACGCTTGCCGGCCCGAAAACCGTACTTTCTGCCGCCGGCGCAAAAAAACGCGGCGCGCATGCAACAACGCCCCGCGGGCATGACGCACGCGAGGCGTTACTGGCAGCTGGCGGAGGCGCTCCGCAGCCGGCTTCTACTGTTTTTTACCGTGCTTTTACCAACCAGGCATTAGCCGGCGTTGACTTCGCGCAGCACCGTACGGTGCTTCTGACGCAGCAGCGCTTCGTAAGTGGCGACGTAATTCTGCGCCATCACCTTCGACGAGAAGCGCGATTCGAACGCCTTGCGCACCGTGGCGCGCGGCAGCGTGTGCAAACGCTTCACAGCGGCGACCGCGCTGATTTCGTCTTCGACGACAAAACCCGACACGCCGTTTTCGATCACTTCCGGCACCGAACCGCGATTGAACGCGATCACCGGCGTACCGCAAGCCATCGCCTCGATCATCACCAGACCGAAGGGCTCCGGCCAGTCGATCGGGAACAGCAGCGCGTGCGCATTGCCGAGGAATTCGGTTTTTTCGGCTTCGCTGATTTCGCCGATGTATTCGACGTGCGGCAGCGCCATCAGCGGCTTGATCACTTCGTCGTAGTACGCACGGTCAGCCTTGTCCAGCTTGGCAGCAACCTTGATCTTCATGCCGGCCTGTTCAGCGATGCGGATCGCCGTGTCCAGGCGCTTTTCCGGCGAGATGCGGCCGAGGAACGCGAGGTAGCCCGGCTCAACGTCCTTGATCGGCGTGAGCAGGTTTTCCGGCAGACCGTGATAGACCGTTTGCAGCCAGTTCGCCTGTTGCAGCGGGATGCGCTGATTGTCCGAAATCGACACCACCGGCACGTCGCTGAACGTATTGAAGACGGGTTGCAGTTCCGGCAGATCGAGACGGCCATGCAGCGTGGTCAGGAACGGCACCGGCTGACGGGCGAACAGCGAGAACGGGTAGTAATCGATGTGGAAATGCAGCACGTCGAATTCATCCGCGCGGCGGCGCACTTCTTCGAGCAGCAGCATGTGCGGCGCCATCACGTCGCGGATCGTCGGGTCGAGACGCAGCGCCTGCGGCCAGAAAGCTTCGAGTTTCGCCGAGGTCTGCGAATCGCCGCTCGCAAAAAGCGTCACGTCATGGCCCTGTTCGACCAGAGCTTCGGTCAGGTAGGACACCACTCGTTCCGTGCCGCCATACAGCTTGGGAGGAACCGCCTCGTGCAACGGAGCGATTTGAGCGATTCGCATAATGGAGAACTCCTCGTAAAAAATCAGGCAAAAGTACTGCGTTTGGTTAAAAGCGACTCGCTTGCTCGCCAGGGCACTCTGGCCGGTTGATCCCGGCACGGGCCTGTTTCTTTCGAGAAATCCTGCGATGGATCGCTTGGGTAGTGAGCCCAGATCGATGTCGTCACCGTCTGCGCATGTGCCGGTAAACGCACACGCAACACCTACGTTGACAAACTGTCAGATATTTCGCTGGGCCAACAGAGCATGCATTATCGGTGCCGGAATTTGCGCTGCAGCACAACATTTCAAAGTCTTTACGTTGTTACAAGCGCGAAACACTTTGCAAACCCTTGTTTTCTAAGACAGTTCTACATTGGTGACTGGCTCGCCGCACGCACCTCGAACGCGGCGCGTGCCGGGTCGCCGCCAACTTTACCGGCAGCCGTTGAAGAAATGCACCGGCACATCGGTAAAAATTGAATGCAATTTGTAATTATATCTCGAAATATTCCGCAGCCTGCGTGAACCACCGCCCCGTCGGCGGGCCAAGCAATGGTCGGTCGCGGACCTCTATCGCGAAATCAGTCGCGTCAACGCGCCGGATACCCAGGGCGCAATCGCTTTTGCATGTTTACAATGCGAAGCATCGGCTTCGCGGCGAGCTATTTACCGTGGCCCATGCCTTGCGTGCACAACCGAAACACTCCGACCTCACGATCAATTGGAACACTCAACCATCGCCCAGCGTAATGCCCAAAACGCAAAGCTTGCGAGCTACGCGCATCGGCCGCTTGCGTTTCTCTTCCGCTTTATCCGCCGCCACCCGCTCGCGCATGCCACCGTCCTGTGCAGCGTGGTTGCGGCCGTGGGGTGTGCGCTTGCTTCGCAATACGCGATCAAACATCTGATCGACGTGCTCGGCGAAGGCCGGCATCATCCCGGTCCGCTGTGGGGAGCATTTGCCATCCTCGTCGGTTTGATCGCCACCGACAACCTGCTGTGGCGGGTCGGCGGCTGGGTCGCCGCGCATACCTTCGTGGCCGTCACCGGCGACTTGCGGCGCGACCTGTTCCAGTATCTGAGCGGCCATTCGCCCACCTACTACGCCGAGAAGCAGCCGGGTATGCTCGCGAGCCGCATCACGGCAACCTCGAACGCCGTGTACACCGCGGAGAACACCACCGCGTGGAACGTGCTGCCGCCTTGTATAGCGGTGCTCGGCGCGATCGTGATGATCATCGCCGTGAATCCGCTGATGGCGGCCGGCCTGATGCTGTGCTCGGCAATTCTGTCGGTCGTGCTTTACAAACTTGCCGGCCGCGGTTCGGCACGGCATCACCAGTTCGCGACCAAAGCGGCCTCGGTGGACGGCGAGCTGGTCGACGTGATCAGCAACATGGGCCTCGTGCGCGCCTTCGGCATGACGTTTCGCGAACAGCAGCGTTTTGGCGCGACGGTCAAAGCGGAAATGGATGCCCGCCAGCAGAGCCTGCTGTATCTGGAAAAGCTGCGGCTGTTGCACGCGGTGATTACCGCGCTGCTGTCGGCCGGCTTGCTGGGCTGGGCGCTGTGGCTGTGGGATCAAGGCAGGGCGACCTCCGGCGACATCGTGCTGGTCAGCTCGCTCGGCTTCACGATCCTGCACGGCACGCGCGATCTGGCCGTGGCGCTCGTCGACGTGACACAGCACGTCGCGCGGCTCGCGGAAGCGGTGCGCACGCTGCTCGAACCGCACGGCATGCCGGACCGCAGCGACGCGACCGAACTCGTGCCGCAAGGCGGCCGGGTCGATTTCGAAGGCGTGACGTTCGCCTATCCGCGCCGCCGGCCGATTCTCGATCACTTCGATCTGCGTATCGAACCGGGCCAACGGGTCGGCCTGATCGGCAAGTCGGGCGCGGGCAAATCCACCGTGCTCGCGTTGCTTCAGCGCTTCTACGAAACGCAAGGCGGCGCGATCAGGATCGACGGCCAGGACATCGCCGCGATCACCCAGGACAGCCTGCGCCACGCGATCGCGCTGGTGCCGCAGGATATCTCGCTGTTTCATCGCACGGTGTACGAGAACATCGCGTATGGCCGGCCTGAAGCGACCCGCGAAGAAGTGCTCGCCGCCGCGCGCGAAGCGCGCTGCACGGATTTCATCGAGGCGATGCCCGAAGGTTTCGATACGATCGTCGGCGATCGCGGCGTGAAGCTGTCCGGCGGTCAGCGTCAGCGGATCGCGATTGCCCGGGCGATTCTGAAGAACGCGCCGATCCTGTTGCTCGACGAAGCCACCTCGGCACTCGACAGCGCGTCGGAAGAATCGATCCAGAAGGCGCTCGACCGGCTGATGGTGGGTCGCACGGTGATTGCAATCGCGCACCGGCTGTCGACGCTGAACAATTTCGATCGGATCATTGTGATGAGCACGGGCAAAGTGATCGACGACGGCAGCCCGGAAGAACTCCGCTCGCGCCCGGGCTTATATCGCGACCTGCTTTCGAAGCAATATGGCAAGGGCACCACGCTACATGTCGGCGGCAAGAAGGTCGACGAACAGCACGTGGTTTGAACTGCGTAGCGCCCGGCGCTACCGACAAGGAAGCAACCAGAAAGCCGCTTTCGAGCGGCTTCCTTGTTTTCCGGACCCGCCGCGAACGGCCTTTATAGCGGCCTATTCAGCCAATGTTTCGCGCACTGCCCGCTTGCACGACGCTGCACGCGTTTTCACACTCCTGGTGCTCGTTGCACCATCGCCGCTCTGCAGATCGCGCATGAAGTTATCGCGCCACACCGACACATTGTTCTCGCGCAACTGCACCATCATGTCGCGGTGACGCGCCTGGCGCTCCGCGAGCGGCATCTGCAGCGCCTTGGCCAGCGCATCGGCCATGTCGTCGATATCGACCGGATTGACGATCAGCGCGCCGTCCAGCTCCTGTGCCGCGCCGGCAAAGCGCGACAGCACCAGCACGCCGGGATTTTCGGGATCCTGCGCCGACACGTACTCCTTGGCGACGAGGTTCATGCCGTCGCGCAACGGCGTGACGTAGCCGACGTGCGCGGTGCGAAACAGCGCAGCCAGCACCGAGCGCTCGTACTGCTTATGAATGTAGAGAATCGGCGTCCAGTCCAGCTCGGCAAAGCGGCCGTTGATACGGCCCGACTCGCCTTCGAGTTGCAGACGGATGTCCTGGTACGCGTGCATGTCGGCACGCGTCGGCGGCGCGATTTGCAGGAACGACACCTTGTTGCGCTGCGCCGTCGCATGTTCGAGCAGCCGCTCGAACGCGCGGAAACGCTCGACCAGCCCCTTCGAATAATCGAGCCGGTCCACGCTCATGATCAGCTTGCGCGAATGCAGCGTCGCCTTCATCGTGCGCACCGGTTTGCCGCGCTCGCCCGCTCTCGCGAGCTCGGCGATTTCGTCCGGATAGACACCGATCGGATAGGCCGCCGCGCGCAACGTGCGGCCGAACGCGTGAACGGTCAGCGGGCCCGTAGCGGATGGGTCGATCGTGCCGTTCGCCTCGTTGACGATGTAGTCGCAGAACGCGCGCAGATCCGGCGCGGTCTGGAACCCGAGCAGATCGAACGAACACAGCGCTTCAACCAGATCGCGATGCGGCGGCACCGCGAGCAGGACCTGTGAAGCCGGAAACGGAATATGCAGAAAGAAGCCGATGCGATTCTTCACGCCGGCCGCGCGCAATGCTTGCGCAAACGGAATCAGGTGGTAGTCGTGGACCCAGATCACATCGTCCTCGCGCAACAGCGGCACGAGTTGCTGCGCGAGCCATGCGTTGACGCGGCAATAGCCCTCGAAATCGTGCCGGTCGTATTGCAGCAGATCGGCGCGATAGTGGAACGCGGGCCACAGCGTCGCGTTCGAGAAACCGCGGTAATACTGGTCGTAGTCGCGGCGCATTAGCGCGATCGTCGCGAAGGTCACCGGCCCGCGCTCCTCGACCTTGATCTGCGGCTGGCCCGAACTGAGCACGTCGCCGCTCCAGCCGAACCACATGCCGCCGGTTTCCTTCAGCGCGTCGTACACGCCGACCGCCAGGCCCCCTGCCGCCGGCCCGCCTTCCGAGATCGGCGCGACCCGGTTCGATACGATGATCAGTCGGCTCATGAAGCGCGATTCCCGATGCAGTACTTGAAGTACGTTATGTACGTTGAGCGATACGGCGCGGTCATCATGCTCCGCGCGCCGCCGCGACAATCGACGCCAGCCAGTCGAGCAATGCCGCTACCGAATCGACGCGCGTGTGCGCCATCGTATCGCCCGCACCGACCTTGATCGACAGACCGCCGCGCTCCTTGACGACGGCAAAGCCTTTCTCGTCGGTCAGATCGTCTCCGGCAAACACAGGAAAACGGCCGACGAACGGCGGCTCGTCGAGAAACGCGCGCAGCGCGCGGCCTTTGTCGACGTCTTTCGGCTTGATCTCGTAGACCATCTTGCCGGGCTGCAATACATAGGAGCCGGCGTAATCGGCGACCAGCCGCCCGGTTGCCTCGCGCGCCACCGGCTCGCGATCCGGCGCATTGCGATAGTGCAGCGCGAGCGCCGCGCCCTTGATCTCGAGCAGCATGCCGGGATTCGAATTGACGACCTGCGCAAGCACCTGCTCCATGCGCAACAGGCGCTCGTCGTGAAAGCCGATACGCTGCGTATCGCCGTTCGCGTCGCGCCGCTCGGCGCCGTGCAGACCGGCGACCGGCAGATCGGGCAAGCCGAGGAAAGCATCGATACTATCGATGCCGCGCCCCGACACGATCGCCACCGCGCCATTCGTCAGACGCTGCAACTCGGTCAGCAGCACGATGACTTCGGGTTGCACCAGCACGCCGTCCGGCGTGGGTGCGAGTTCGACGAGCGTGCCGTCAAAGTCGAAGAAAAATGCCGTCTCGCTCGGAGACAGAAATGCCGGAAGTGATTGCATCGGTTAGTTTTGCCTTTCAGCCTTCTGCGGCCGGAAAAGTGTGCGCATCTTACCGCGCATCCACCCATTTTTCGAGAAAGTAAGCCAGGACACAAGCCCGGTCGCGGCGCGCGAGCCGACGCCAGCGTGGATTGCGTTCAAAAAGAGCACAATCCGGCTTCATCCAGCTTTCAGCCGCCTGCGTCAAATTGCCTCGCAAACCGCGCGCCAACAGTCGCTGCGCCACGCCGCCGGCTATTTTGCGATACAGTCGCAGCCACACAGACCACTCAGGTTACGGCCATATTTGCACACCATGAAGGGCTGCGCGCTTTGCGCGAAGCGCACTGCGTCCGCTGAGGTATCGGCTCTTGCGCCACCTTGTGTGCCAGTTTATGTGTCAGCTCATGTGCCACTCTTCAATCGAGTCATTGAATCCTGCTTTGTTCCCGATCATCTCATCCCGGCGCCAGCAACCGAACCTTGCATCGCCACCCCGGGCGTGGTCCTGCCGCCTGTTCGCGCTGACCGTTATGGTAGGCGCGCTAGCTACGCTAGCCGGCTGCACGCATCGCGCCGAACCGTGGCAGTTGACCAACGTGACCGGCCACTTGCCGGATCTGGATTTCTCGCTGACCGGCGACGACGGCCGTCCCGTCACCGGCGACTCATTCAAAGGCCGCACGTCGCTCGTCTACTTCGGCTATACGCATTGTCCGGACGTCTGTCCCGAGACCATGGCCCGTCTGATGCAGGTGCTGGGCAAGCTAGGCCCGGACGCGCAAAAAGTGCGCATCCTGTTCATCACCGTCGATCCGGCGCGCGACACGGCCAAGGCATTGCACGATTACATCGGCGCCTTCGACTCGCAACACGCCGAAGGGCTGACCGGCACCGACTGGCAAATCGAATCGCTCGCCAAGCGTTACCGGGTCGCCTATCAGATGGAAAAGCGCGACCCCGACGGCAATTACGAAGTCACGCATAGCTCGGCCGTCTACGTGTTCGACCAGCAAGGCCACGCGCGCCTGCTCGCCACCGATCACGACACCCCCGACGCGATCGCACAGGACCTGCGCCGTATCATTGATGACCGTTCCTGACCTTTCCCGAATCCAACCATGTCGATCAAGATCAAAACGTTCGCTGCATTGAGCTGCACCCTCGCCCTTTCGTTCGGTTTCGCCGCAAGCGCGCAAGCGGCCGGTGCTCAAGCGATCAGCGCCAAAGAGGCGTGGGTCCGCTGGTTGCCGAACAACCTGCCCGCCGCCGGCTACGTAACGCTGATGAACGCGAGCGACAAGCCGGTCGACCTCGTCGATATTTCCAGCAACGACTATGGCGGCGCGATGTTGCATCAAACCGTGTCGAACGGCTCGACGCAAAAAATGGTGATGGTCGATAAGCTGACGGTGCCCGCGCACGGCCAGGTCGCGATTGCGCCGGGCGGCTACCACGTGATGCTCGAGGACGCGAAGCACAAGGTGGCGCCGGGCGACACCGTGCATCTGACGCTGAAGTTCTCCGACGGCGAAACGCTCGATACGCCGTTCGCCGTCAAATCGCCCGCACAGACCAAGTAACGCCGTACGATGACCCTGCTCTACTGGCTCGACCCCTGGGAGTTTTCACCGACTGTCGTGATCGCATTGCTGGTGCCTGCGATCCTGTTCGTGCGAGGCGCGCACAAGGCGAAGGTGTCGATTGCGCGGCGCATTGCCTTCTGGTTCGGGCTGGCGGCGTTGTATGTCGCGCTGCATACGCGGCTCGATTACTTCTTCGAGCATGAGTTCTTCATGCATCGCGCGCAGCATCTGGTGCTGCATCATCTCGGCCCGTTCTTCATCGCGCTGTCGTATCCGGGCGCCGCATTGCGTGCGGGCATTCCGTTCGGCTGGCGCCAACGCTTCGTGCGGCCCGCGTTGCAAACCCGCATCGTGCGCAAGGTGCTCGACGTGGTGATGCATCCTGTGGTCGCGGTTACATTGTTCGTTGGACTGATTTATTTCTGGCTGATGTCGCCGATTCATTTCGTGGCGATGCTCGACTGGCGGCTCTACCGCGTGATGAACTGGAGCATGGTGATCGACGGACTGCTGTTCTGGTGGCTCGTGCTCGACTCGCGCCCCGCGCCACCGGCGCGGCTGTCGCCGGGCAAACGCGTGCTGGTGGTAATCGCCGCGATTCCGCCGCAGATCATCCTCGGCGCGTTCATCTTCTTCTCGCCACGCGAGCTTTATCCGATCTATTCGATTTGCGGACGCGCCTTCACGTGGCTGAGCCCGATGCGCGATCAGCAGATCGGCGGACTGCTGCTGTGGATTCCGGGTTCGATGATGAGCGTGATCGGCGCCCTGTTGGCGTTGCGTCACTGGATGCGGCTGTCGGCACGCGGACGTCTGCGTGGCGAACGAGGAGCGGCTGCCGCGCAAGCGCCGGCGCGAGGCGGTTCAGTGCCGGCGAGCAGCCACCGCTGATACCGGCAATTTCAAAGCGATTGAAGGCGGCCGGCGCATGCATGCGCCGAGTTTCGTTGACGCTTAGACCGAACGCATCCACACGTGCGGAATGCCGTCCTCTTCGTGAATGTCCGAGATCGGCGCAAAGCCGAACGCGCCGTAGAAAGCCTGAAGATGCGCTTGCGCATGCAAACGGATCGGCGTGCCGGGCCACTGCGCCCTGATCTGCGTCAGCGCGCGTTCGAGCATCGCGTTGCCAAGACCGATGCCGCGGAACGCCGCCGTCGTCAGTACGCGGCCGATGCGGATATCGGTGTTCTCGGCGTCCGGCAGCAGCACACGGAGATAACCTGCCAGCGGTGGATGGCTCGCGCCGGGACCGAAGGCGAACAGATGCCAGGCTTGCGTATCGAGACCGTCGATATCGCCGTAAAGGCAGTTCTGCTCGATGACGAACACCGCGCTGCGAGCAGCCAGCATTGCGTAGACTTCAGCGGCGGTGAGATCGTCGAAGGCTTTCCAGCGCCATTCGAGTTGTGCGAGCGGGGTCGTGGCGATGTGCAGCGGTTCGGTCATGAAAAGGCTTCAAAAAAGAAGGCGCGCCTGTGCGGACGGCGGCGATGCGGAATTATGCCGCGCCTGGCGGGCTTAGGCTATGGCGCGCCGGTATTGCGGAATGGGGCGCGGACCACCGGCGAGCGGGGCGCGGGGCTCGTCGCGGCACGCGGCGCTTCTGCGGCGGTCAGCCGCCACCGTCGGAGCGAGTCCTTTTCTCGCCTGCACTCCCTGCGCTTTTCGCCACGTTCGGCGCGTGCAGTCACCCGCAGCAAGCCCGCTACGCGCCCAGGAAAACCGGCTCGACAGGGCGGCCAAGACACTCGACGAGATTTTCAGGGCCGCACAAATGCAGCGCGCCGACGACCACCAGCGTTCGCTCCGGCCGTCCGAGCATCTCCGTCACGCGCGCCGCCCAGGCGCGATTGCGCGCATCGAGAAGGGCGTGGCGGATGCCGGGCAGGTTGAACATCGGCGACTCGACGGCAATTTCGTGCACGGCCTGCAGATCGCCATGCAGCCAGGCCGCATGCATGCGCTCGAGCGTGCGCTGCGGCTCCTTCAGATCGGCCACCAGCAAACCGAGCGCGGCGCCGACTGCTTCCAATGGAATCGATTCGAGCGACGTCGCCACTTCCTCCGCGGTCTCGAGATACCGATACGGTTTGGCTTGTGCGAGCGCCGAGCGCAGCATGCGCGGCTCGACGCCTTCGACGACCTGCTGAAACAGCGTCGGCGCGACGATCAGCGCGGCCCATGGCCGCAAATCGGTGAGCGGCGCCAACGGGCCGTCGACGGGCCACACGGCCTGGAGTTGATTCCAGGCGTCGGCGGATAGCAAGGGCCGCAGTTGATCGGCACCGCTTCGCGAGTGCGCTTTCAGAAACGGCAAGATGGTCGGTGCATCGGATTCGAAGACCAGCGTTTCGGCCCAGTCATAAGCCTCGGCAATCCAGGGCGGCGTCCTGCGGCTCGTTGCAGGGAACAAATGCATCGAGCCGAGCAGGCGTACGTTGGTGCCGGTGAGTTGTAGGTACATGCAGCCTCGGGATTGGCGGGCGATTCGGCAATTGGGTATTCGGGCGTTGGGTCATTCACCCGGCAGCACGCCGGTGAGGCATAACGCGCAGATCACACGCAGGTAGAAAGAACGGCGTTCGATATTCTGGATGCGCATGCGGTAGATGCCGGTGTATCAGGGCTGAACGTCTGCGCACTATACCGGCGGAAGCAGCAAAGCTGCAGATACGCGCAGGGGAACGCCACGGCAGACACCCCTGATCGGGAAGCACGTTGGATGCGAGACGCAAGAGGTTACGCGCAGAAAAGAGAAAAGCCCCGACGAGTCGGGGCTTTTCTCTTCATCAACTACTGGAGGCGCGAGCCGGAGTCGAACCGGCCTAAACGGCTTTGCAGGCCGCTGCATCTAGTTTTAAATCAATGCGTTACACGCAATAACCATCCAGATTGACCGCTCAAGGCAATCCATCTTGGTCAGCAACGACGGACCAGTGACGACCAGAAGCAGACGATCGGACGCGCCAGCGTAAAGCGGTCATTCACCGGTCGGGCCAGGGATTTTGCGGGGACTGCGGTTCGTGGCCTCCGCTTCCGGTCAACCTCCGTCCGGATTCGTGTACGGTTCGTTTTTTAAATCAGTCGATCTACCACGCTCACGCTATTGCCAGTGGTTGCCGGGCCGATAAGTTGCGGTCCCGTCCAGTCGTACTGCCTTTGAAACGGACTGCTCGAGCAAACGTATTTCCACCGACTGGGTTACCAGTTCAAAACACAAGAGAAACGCCAACGTATAACCGCCCCCGGGAAATCTCTGAATCCATCCCAGTATCGGCACCGCAAAACGCGTTCTGACGGAGTCCCGTGTCATTACGTATGTGATGATAATCCCAATCGCCGCACCCGCGAGTACGTCGGTCGGATAGTGCAAGCCGAGATAAACGCGCGGCATGCATATGAAGATCGCGGTGTACAAAAGCGCAAGCACGCCCACGCGGCGCCAGACGAGAAAAATTCCTGTCGCGACTGACATCCACAGCATCGCGTGGTCGCTCGGAAAGGAACTCCAGGTTCGCACGTCTCGCAGACTGGCGGATGGAAAGTGCAGGTGCAGCTCGGGGTTATAGATTGGCCGCACCCGAAATGGCAAATAATCGGCGAGAAGCCTGCCGATTGCGAGCGCCAGAAGGCCGCCCACAATCGTTGCAATGACCATTTCACGCTCCCATTCGCCACGCTGACTGGGTTTGAACCACATCCACCACAAAATGGGTATGAGCACGAGGCCCTTGAATGTATACAGGTCCGCGATTACCCTTATCGCGTGGTTAATCAGGTCGGAGCTAAAAGCGTTGTGCGTCAGGAAAGCTAGGATTGCTGTATCGAAACTGTTCATTCGGCATGTCCTCTTGGATTCATGGCTATAAAAATGCCTGGTTATCGGAAGCTGACGCGCGCTTTTCTCTCAACCGCGAATGAGCCAAGTATGCCACCCGGGTCGTAAGGCACAAGACGAATGCAAAATAAGGGGTCCGGGGAGCAACGGCAATGCCCCGACCTAAGGATCGGTTGAATCGCGCAGTGGGCGCAATTCACCGCGTGCGACGGCCACCGGCGCCGCGAACGAGTAGCGTACGAGCATGTTGATATTGTCATGGACGAACGATGAGAGCCTGGTCTCGTCCTCAGGACGCACCGGATATCCGAAGCGTTTGCCGGCAATTTGTCGTGTTATGTCAGTGCCTGGATCTGCTCTTTGAAGCGCTCGTGGCAATCGACGGAAGCAAGAAGGCGGTGAACCGTCGAGACCGCAACTTCGCGAGCGCGAAGTTAGAATGGCGCATGCAAGACATTGGGGCAAGCATCAATCGTTATCAGAAGTACGGGCGCTACTCGCCCATGATTGCGCTGATACGCCTCGCGGTAGACAGCATGCACCCGTTCGCAAGGGAGGCCGAGGCGCTCATGGCAGGGTACAGTGCAGCGGGTAGCGGATGACACGCTCGTCCCGCGAATGTACTAAAGGACGATGATTTCAAGCGATCCGTGGGTAGCTTCAGAAGCGGGTCAGGTTACCTTGAATCAATGTCCGCTTCGTAGAACGGTGAACGTCGGCTCAGAGTCGAACTGGGCCGTTCAAAGTCGCTTTGTCGGCGCGAAGGCTGAGTTCGGTTCAATCGGCCTGAACAGCTTTGCAGGCCGCCACAATCTCGGCAATTCAATACCCGATCTTGATTGACCATTCAGATTGATCGCCTCTCGCGTCCTGGCCGGCGCTGCCCATTATCGTCGCGAGGCCAGTCCCGCCGTCAGCACAGTCGAAGTCGGCAGGACATTTACAATACGTCAGGACAAAAGACGGCGCAAACGCTGGAACCCTCGGCAGGGTTCCTGTGATCGCCGCGGCTTAGAAAAGACCTGCCGGTTGTGCCGCATCATCCCAACTGAAAATAATCACCTCCTTGCGCGCAGCCTCCCGGCCCCCACCGCCCACCGTGTACCTGATGTCCACCGTCTCGATGTGAAGGCCCTCGAACGCCCGGCGGATGTCCGGATGATCATTGAGGCTGACGATCGCCCTGCCCTTCAACGATCGCAGGCGGGCCGCCATCTCAAGGTATTCCGAATACGGAAACGGCACGCCATAACCCTCGGTCTCCCAATACGGCGGATCGAGATAGAACAGTGTGTGCGGCCGGTCGTACTTGTCGATGCATGCCTTCCAGTCGAGCCGTTCGACGAACGAGTTTGACAGGCGCAGGTGCGCGGCCGACAGTGTCTCCTCGAGCCGCAACAGGTTCAGGCCCGGCGGCGCAGTGGTTGCCGTGCCGAACGACTGTCCCTCGATCTTGCCGCCGAAGCAGTTCTGCTGCAGGTAATAGAAGCGGGCCGCACGCTGGATGTCCGTAAGCGTTTCCGGGATCGTATCCTGCAGCCACTTGAACACCTGCCGGCTGGTGAGCGCCCATTTGAACTGGCGCACGAATCCCTCAAGATGATGCTGCACGACGCGGTACAGGTTCACCAGCTCGCCGTTGATGTCGTTGATGACCTCGACCTTCGCCGGTGGTCGCATGAAGTACAACGCGTGCCCGCCCGCGAAGACCTCGACGTAACAGTCATATTCAGGAAACCGCGGAATGAGATGATCCGCGAGGCGGCGCTTGCCGCCGATCCATGGAACGATGGGATTTGCCATAGTGGATTGCCTTTGTTGGATATTTGTTAGAATTCGGCCCGCCTACCGGTAGGTGTCGGGGCCTTGGCTAATTCACTGGCTCGTGCAGTGGAAAGGTGGCCGGGAACATGCGCGAACATTTTCCCGGTCGCCCTGTCTTTTCCCGCGCCATGAAGCACGTTCAAAGTAACTTTATGCCGTGTGCATCGGGTGGCTGATTGCCCGCGATACGCACGTGTGGCATGCTGGGTCCCCGTTTCGTAGGATGAAAAGATTTGCCATGGCACAGCCGTCCATGCACCATCACCCCGCGACAGGGCACAAGCCGAAGCCCCACGTGGCGCCGGCGTACGTGCGGCAATTCATCGATACCCATCTGGCCGCTGCGCAGGAGGTTCAGCGCAGGTATCAGGTGCCAGCGGGCGTTGTCATTGCCCAATCGGCGCTTGAAAGCAACTGGGGAAGGTCGGTCGTCGGCAACGCCTATTTCGGCGTCAAAGGCCGCGCGCCGGGCGGCGACAGCACCACGTTCACCACTCACGAAGTGATCAACGGCAAGGCGATCAAGATCGATGATGCGTTCCGCGCCTACGGCAGCTATGAAGAGGCCGCGACGACTATGCGCAAATGCTTCGGAACAATCCGCGCTTCCGGTCGTGCTTCCTCTACACCCGCAGTTCGCAGTTCGCCAACGCGCTCGCCCGCAACGGCTATGCGACGGATCCGTCTTACGCAGTCAAGCTCAACGCAATCATCCGCGCGCACAAGCTCGACCAGTATGACGCGCGCAGGACCGAGCCATGATGCGCCGCGCAATCATCACGGCTGCGCTGATTGTCTGCACCCAGGCATGCGCTGCCCATCAACCGGTGACGAATGACGATAACGCAGCCACCCGAGCGGCGGACATCACGCGCACCTACGGTCTCTCGAAAGACCAGACCGAGTGCCTGCTCTTCGATACCGCCGACAAGGGCGAATACTTTCTGGTGCGAGTGCGCGAAAACCACACGGAAGCGTGCGGCGGCGCAGCCGGCGTCTCGCCTACCCTGTTCTTCCTGAAGATCCGCAAACGGGACGGTTACACGGTCACGACCGCGTACGACAGCGAGCACTACCTGCCGCTCAAAACACCTGCAAAGAATTGAGGCGCGGGGCCTCCGGAGCACGATCAAAGTAACCTGGTGCCGTCCGCAATGGACGGCGCCTCGCAGAGGGTGCGATCATCCGGTCAGGTTCACCGCCGACCGTCCGCCCGACGAGGAGCACGCCATGTGTGGTCGTTTCGCCCGCGCCCGCTACGGTATTGACTATGTCAACCCACTCGCCAACGACCACGACACGCGCTGGCCGCTGTTGAGCAGCGACAGCCCTCCAGCGGACACGCCAAGCTGGAATGCATCGCCGGGCACCCTGCAGCCTGTCATCTATCCGAATGGCGTCGTCAGGCGCGTTCACTGGGGTTACCGCCCTGCCTGGGCACAGGCCAAGGGCCTGCCGCAGATCATCAACGCCCGCGTTGAAAAACTCCTGACGTCGGCGTGGAAACCCATGCTCAAAAACGGTCGCATCCTCGCGCCGGCCGACCAGTGGTATGAGTGGATCAAGGCCGATGACGGCGGCAAACAACCCTACGCCATCGGTACGAAAAGCCACGCACCGCTGTGGATGGCCGCGTTGACCAACGTTGCTCCAGATGCCGAACAAAAGCCGGGCGACGGTTTCGTACTGGTTACGGCCGCAACCGACACGGGGCTCGTCGATGTGCACGACCGGCGGCCGGTGGTGTTCGATGCGGACACAGCCCGCCAGTGGCTCGACCTGGCCACATCACCCGAAGTCGCGGCCGAACTCGCACGCACTGCCGCACTGCCCCCCGAGGCGTTCGATTTCTTCAAGGTCGGCCGCGCCGTCAACCGACCCGGCACTGACGGGCCGGACCTGTTGAATCCGCTCTAGTTGCGGTCCCGCACGGGCGGCTCTTCATCGATCGCACCAGAGCGCGACACCACCGTGTCCGGCGATACAGCAAACTGCGTGATCGCCGCGGCCTGCCTGTCAGCGCGCGACGAAGACCCGAAAAAATATTCCTTCGAGCCCAGCACCATCGCGATCAGGATCCCGAACAGCGTATCGAGCGCGCGCATCACGCTGTCGTCGAGCCGGACCTGCCTGACCGCAAGCAGGAACTCCAGCCCGATCACCGCAAAGAGCGCGAGCGTGTACATATACGCCAGATTGCGCGCCGTATGGTCGTGCTCCGCCGTCGCAAAGTTGCGTGCGCTGGCACGATCGTCGGCCGCGAGCCTGTCGGCCTGCACCTGGATGCCGGCCATGTTTTCCGCGTGCGTAAAGCCGGCCTGCCGCATCTTCAGCGCGAAATCCTCGTCGGCCTGCTTCAACGCGAGCAGCTGCTCGGGCGTCATCGACTGACCGGTCAACGCGGCCTTCACCGACTCCACCGTCCCGTCGCCGATACCGAGCTTGTCCGCGATCGTCGACGCCGCCATCACGGCCACGCCCGGCACGCCACCCGTGAGCGCCGTGACCAGCCACGGCGCGACGGTTTTCAGAATATCCAGCATGTTCACACCCCCAACGCGCGATTGAGCTGCCAGCCGTACTCGAACTTCTCGTTCTCGGGGCGACGCTCGGCCGCCTCGATGTAGAACACCGACTGCTGGGAGACGATCATCCCGTACAGCACCCGATGCCCTTCGGCACCGCGCATCGCCAGAAACGCCTTCAGGGCAGCAACCGTTATCGGCCCGATGCCGCCGTCAGCGGCAATGTCCGGGAACGCCTTACCGTTCTGATTCAGCACGTTGAGCGCCCGCTGCATGAACTTCACACCCGTCGCCGGGCCGGCGTTGACGCCGATGTCGAACAGCTTCTCGGCCAGCGCCGGCGACACCGCGTCGACGTGGTCGAACTTCGGCCGCGTCCAGTAACGCGCCTCGTAGATCACGACGGCCGTCTCTCGGGGCATGTCCTTCATCGGTCCAATGTAGCCATACGCGCGTGCCTCGGCGACCGTGACGCCCCACATGGTCCCTTCGAGCTTGCCCTGATACCAGTTACCCCGGTCGGCCGGGTCGGTCGAGAATCCGCCCTCACGCCCAATCAATGCATCAATCTGCTCTTTCAGCTTCATCCCTTCAGCCCCCTGTTGACCGCCTGCTCCAGAATCTCAAGACGCTGCTGCTGCAAGCGGTTCAGCGCGTCCCCTTCGTTGATGTGCGTAAAAACCCATGCGATCGAGCCGGCAAAGCACACCTGCACCACGCCGAACACGATCCCGAGCACCCAGATCGCGCCCCGCGCCGTGTGCTTCATCTCGTCGACCTTGTCGTCGACGGCGTCCACCGCTGCCTCCAACTCGTCGCGCCCGCTGCGCTCTGCTTCCACTCGCGCCCACAGCAGATCAATGTCGCGCCGCGCGTTCGACGAGTGGATCGTCATTTCGGCAATCGATCGGTCAAGCGCCGGGATCGCCTGCACCGCCTGCTTGATGTCGTCGACGTTCGACGCGAGCGCAGAGAGCTGGCTGGCGACACGTGCCAACTGAACCCCGAGCGCTTCGTTTTGCGTTTCGTTCATCGCCTCCCCGTTGAAGAAATAAAAAAAGCCGCTCCGGTTGCCCGTGAGCGGCTGCTCGATGTCCGTGATGCTCCGGCTACCCCGGCGCCGGCACGACCAGATTGATCTTCTTTTTCGGCTTCTTCGCGTGACCGACCTTCGCCTTGCCCTTGTTGCCCGCGTTCAACGTCACCGTCGTGATCCATCCGCGCGACGTCAGCCGACTGACGGCCGTGTGCCGGTTAAGCGTGGCAAGCCGCGACGTCGCCGCAGATTTGGCCGCCGTCTGACTCGGGAACGCGTGCCGCTCGGTATGGACGGCAGACGCGCCAGGTGGCGCGTCCGGGTTCGGGATCGTTAGATCGATTTTCTTGCCAGTCTTGCGGTCGTGCACCTTCGTGCGCACGGCGGCGAAGCTCGCCCGATCGGGGAATGTAATGTCGTAGTCGAGCAGGTCGTCCGGCGTGAGCGTCACGATCGGCAACGGATTGCCGCTCGCGCTCTTCCCTGCCCCACGCGGCAGGACAAGCAGCTTGCCGGCCTTGACCGTCGCTGTCGCTCCGTACTGGCGGGCGAGGCGCGTGACGAAGTGCAGGTCGCTTTCGGCGAACTGGTCGACACGCGGCACGACGACGTCGACGTCGCAGGCGGCCAATCAGGACACCCGGCACTCGACAAATTCGTCGTCACGTTTCCGAGCCGCTTTAAGGCTCTCTACGCGGCACGCGACGAGCTGGTTGCCGAGCTGGGCAAGCCCGATTTGAAGCGGGACAAAAAGACCGTCGCAGCTTTGCTCTGGCTCGGCGATCTGGTGAAGTCCGAACGGCAAAAGCTGGTCGACTACGCCCGCACACAACAGCGGATGGCCAGCCTTGCTCCCTTGGCAAAGCAGGTCAAGACCAAGGCTACGCCCCTGCATCCGGCGACCGCATGGCCGTTTCCGTCGTCACCTGCGGTTCAGCAGGCATTGGACAGCATCGAGCGGGAGGCCGAATGACGGTTCGCCCGGCTATTTCCACCCCACGTCCGCTGCCGCGTAAGCGGGAAGCGGCGGACAAACGCCCACGGCTTTCCCTCGCTGGCGCCGTTCCGGCGCACGCATCGAACGACGACGTCAACAGCAGCGGGCTCGCGCCCGCCAAAGCGATCCAGACGAGCGAAGCGCCGCTCGCGCGGCGAAAAGCTATCCAGACGAAGGAAAACGAGTCGGATTCCCGACTCGCAAACCGAGCGCGAATCGAGGCAGTCCGCAATGAGATCCGGAAGCTAGTCGACGAGATCGCACTTGGCGCTGACATCGAGCTGCTCGACCTCATGCGCGACGAGGTAGGCAGCTACAGCCGGCACAAAGCGGCACAGGAAGCGCGCACATGGGCTAACGCCGCCGGCGTTCAGCTCGAAACGGGACTGATGATGCTCGACCGCGCTACGCGGCTTGCGTCGACGTGAAACTCCGACCCGAGCACACGAAATGAAGATCACGATTCAGACACCACACCCATGCCGCGGTCGACGGCCGCTCGACACTACCAACGGCAGGTACGCTGAGAAAGTCATAAACGGAAAACGCCAATGGGTTCGTGACCAGGTTGCTTTGCGGGACGAAATTCTAGCCTTGCTGACGCGAGAAGGCGCCCTGCCGAAGAAACGCATCATCATGGCTTTAGCCGCCGCCCAGGTCACGATAGAAACTGCGCTGAGCTCGAGGCAGGCCTCATCGAGCGATATCACGCCATGAGCGTGCGCCGGCGGATGGATCAGCATTGGTGCCTAGCAGGGCATGCGCCGGCAGTCTGCGGTGCGAATTTTCGAGCGATGGAAATTTTGGCCGCGTTTCAAAGGGCCGCAGCGCAGCACGCGGGAGGCGAAGGCGCATGAGAACTTTTGATCTGATTGAGTGCGCGGAGTTTTTGAAGGTCGACCGCAATACAGCGATGAAACTTGCCGGCACAGGCGAACTGCCCGGCGCCAAAGTCGGTCGGGCGTGGGTGTTCCTCGAAGACGACGTCGTCGCCTTTCTCAGAAAAAAAACGCAGGAGCAGTCTCTGGCTCGACTTCAGGGCGCACATGAGCCGGAGACCGACGATCGCATTGCCCAAGCTATCGCCAGGCAAATCGGTACGCCGGATCGACGCAGGCCCGGTCGACGGGCGCGCACGTTGCCGACATTGCCCGAGCTCGCCTGCCCCACGTGACGTCCCAAAAGCGAACCATCGGGTCACGATATAATTTCCGCATGGCGAAACGCACAAAAACATTCATCTCTGACGGGACGTGGTCAACATCTCAATGGAAGTCATTGCTGGGCAAACTTGCACCCAGCAGTGCGCCCATGCGGACATTTGGATTCCCTGCAGACCTGAATGAGCCGCTCTTTCTTTTCAGGGACGACGGCGAACTGAAAAGACACGAGGCGTACAAGGAAGCAAAGTCCGGCGACGTTGGTGCTGCGATTCGCGTCATTCAGGATCTCGCGTTACCCCTGCACAGCGCGGTAATGCAGAAGATGAATTGCCCTTCAGTGGCCCGCCGATCTGATCTTCGTCGCGCCTCATGCTCGCGAGGCGAAAGGCGACAACGCGATCCCGCAGGTTCTGGCGACCATGCTCTCCATCTTGGCCGGTGAGCTGGACGAGAAGATCGTGCAAACAACCAAGGTCTATCACACCGGCGCCGACGCGATGGAACGCCTGATCGCCCGCGCTTCGTTTCAAGGTACTGTTCGACGGGGCGCGAATTACGTTCTTGTTGATGACGTAACTACGCTCGGTGGCACCTTGTGCGACTTGTCGGATTACATCCGACGGTGCGGCGGCAATGTGGTCGGCGCGGTCGTTTTAGTCAACGCAAGTCGGTCTGGTAGACTGTCTGCAGCACCGAAGATTGTGCAACGTTTAGAAAAGGAGTTCGGCCATGTCATACGCGAAACTTTCGGCATCGAGCCGGTTGCGCTCACGGCCGACGAAGCTCAGTACCTCGTCGGCTTCCGTACCATTGAGGAAATCCGAGGTCGCGGTGCTAAAGCAAAGCAAACGACGGATCTCCGACTCCGCGCGGAAGGCATTTTCGTCGCTGAAATCCCCCACCACGGATTCAGGCAAGGGCAAGTGACAATATCCCGCAAAGTACCTTTCCCCGGTGCGAGCGCAATAACCTATGCGCACTGGAGCAGGAAACGTAAGAAGTAACAGGCCGCCGCAAGGCGGCCTTTGTTTTACCAGAGTCGCACGGCCAAGTCGCTGCCACGTAGATTGGAGTAGCGCATGAGCACTTTCGTGTTCGAGTGCCCGGTAATCTTCGCGATCTGGACATCGGACAGCGAAGTGCGCTCATAAAGTCGAGACGTAGCCTCATGTCTTAGGTCATGAAACTTGAAGTCGCCACACCCCGCCGCATCAAAGATGCGCCCGAACTGGCCCGATAACCGCACCGACACGCCGGCCAGCACCTTCCGATCGCGCGACCCGTCCCACCAGGAAAAATCCGGCCACCGTCGAATCTGAATCCATCCATTTCAGCGTCACGATCCTTCACCAGCTCGACGTAATCCTCAAACGCCTGCAAGGCGACGGTTGTCAGCGGCACTTGCCGCTTGCTGCCGTTTTTCGTCTTGTCGAGAAACACGGTCCTGCGGTTGACGTCCACCTGGGCGAAATCGAGCGTGTACATTTCGCGCATCCGCATAGCTGACTCGATGCCAAGCTCGAACAGGAAAACCATCGCCGGCCGATAATTCAGGTCGGGGCCACGCTGCCGGTTTTCTGGTTTCTCACCGGCAAGGATCCGCCTCACGACCTTCTCTTCATTCGCGAACAAGCGGCGATCGCGGTATTCGTCTTCCTTTGGCTCCTTATCCTGTGCACGCACGGCCGCCGAGTCTTCGTCGGTATAGGTCGCGTAGCGCTTCGGCAGTAGGCGCAATGGATTGGTCGCCAGGGATGGTGTACCGGACCGCACGACCCAATCAAAACATCGCGCCAGTGCACCGACGTAATGGCGGATCGTCGACGGCGCCATCACGTCTTTGCGCTTCATGCTTTTGACCCAGCCTTCAGCCCATTGATAATCGATGACCGTCAGCGCTTGCCCAGTCCATCGGCCGATAAGCGCGTTGAGCAACGAAACATCCGAATCGGGCAGCGACACCTTGGTCATGTAAGAGCGAATCGCATCGTCAACGGTCACCAAATCGCTACGGCGTGCGACGAGATCTTCCGGAAGTATGCCGGCATCGAGCATCTGCTCCAGACGCCTGACGTATGTGTCGCCCTCCTCCTCCGTGTCGAAGGTCAGGGAAAGTGGCTTTGGCAGAATGCCTTTGCGCCGGATGATGTATTCCCACGTCCCGGACGGACGCATTCTTTTTGTGGACATAGCCCCGAAGCGAAACTCACGCGAACGGCCAATGAGCCGATACGCGAGTGGTTTTGCGCTTTTCTTGAGTGGTTACAAACAGCTTTCTACCACTTTAGAGGACATATTTGGAATTGGCGCAGCAAAAAGAAAAGCCCTGACGAATCAGGGCTTTAAGGTGGAGGCGCGAGCCGGAGTCGAACCGGCCTAAACGGCTTTGCAGGCCGCTGCATAACCGCTTTGCTATCGCGCCGCAAGCGGACTGGAACCTAGCTACAGATTCTCAGGTTTGTCTGGCGGCCGACCGGGACAACCGGGCCACCAAACAAAAAGGGAAGCGTTGCTTCCCCTAATGTGTGGAGCGGGAGACGAGGCTCGAACTCGCGACCTCAACCTTGGCAAGGTTGCGCTCTACCAACTGAGCTACTCCCGCATGGTACTGCTTCGCAACGCCTTGCATTTTTACTTCGCAAAACAACGCGCTGCTTCGAAAACTGGAGCGGGAGACGAGGCTCGAACTCGCGACCTCAACCTTGGCAAGGTTGCGCTCTACCAACTGAGCTACTCCCGCGTATTGCTACTTAACTGCTGCCTCTAATTGCCATCAATTAGCTGCAACTACTGCCTTACTGCTACCGATGTTTCGCGACGTTTCGAACTGCTCGCATCGGAGAAACGAGATTATGGAGAAACGACCGAAACGTGTCAACCCCTTTTGCGGATGTCTTTAACTGAACAGATTTCACTCACGCTTCGGTTGCCGTTCGATTTCTGATCCGTCGCCATTCACTCAGGCAACGCCGCCCCGCTCGCGGATCTGCGGCCACGCGAGCTTCATGTAGTAGAGCATCGACCAGATCGTCAGGAAGGCGGCCAGATAGATCAGCCACAGCCCCCACACACGCGTGTCGACAAAGACGCCGCCGAACGGCAGCTGACCGTAGAACAGCAGCATCGGAATCGCGACCATCTGGCACACGGTCTTGAACTTGCCGAGCGAATTCACCGCGACGCTCTTCGACGCGCCGATCTGCGCCATCCATTCGCGCAGCGCCGAGATTGCGATTTCTCGTCCGACGATCACCAGCGCAATCGCCGAATCGATCCGCGCGAGTTGCACCAGCACGAGCAGCGCGGCGGTCACCATCAGCTTGTCGGCAACCGGATCGAGAAAAGCGCCGAATGCCGAGGTCTGATTCCATTTGCGCGCCAGGAAGCCGTCGAACCAGTCAGTCAGGGCCGCCAGAATGAAGATCGCCGCGGCCGCCATATTGCGGTGCGCGGGGCTCATCATCATGTCGGGCAGATAAAACACCCCGACGACGAGCGGAATCAGGACGATTCGCAGCCAGGTCAGGAAAATCGGAAAGTTAAACGGCATGGGCAGGCGCAGCGTCTGACAAGGGAGATGCAATTGTGCCGTGTCATAAGGCCTGCCACAAGCAAAGCGGCGCGTGGGGTCTGGCACGCGCGCCGCCATCGTGCTGCTTCGCGGCGGCTCTATAGGCAGCCGGGCGCCACAGGATCAGTGCAATTGCCGATAGATTTGTTCGGCGAGCGCCTGCGAAATCCCCTCGACGCTCGCAAGATCTTCGACGCTTGCCGCGACCACGCCTCGTAATCCGCCGAAGCGCGCGAGCAGCCGCTGACGGCGCTTCGCGCCCACGCCTTCGAGTTCCTCGAGCCGCGAGGTCTGCCGCGTCCTGGCGCGCTTCGCGCGCATGCCGGTGATGGCAAAGCGATGCGCCTCGTCGCGGATTTGCGCGACCAGCATCAGCGCCGCGCTCTCCTTACCGAGTTCGAGCGGCGCGCGGCCGTCCGCGAAAATCAGTGTCTCGAGACCGACCTTGCGCCCCTCGCCTTTCGCGACGCCGACCAGCATGCCCGTATCGAGACCCAGTTCCGTGAACACCTGGCGCGCGATTTCGACCTGGCCCTTGCCGCCGTCGATCAGCACGATGGTCGGCAAGATACCGCCCACCGCGACCGGCTCGGCAACGTCGGGCATGAGCGCGGGGTCGCTGGTCCCCGGAGCGCCGGCCGCCGGATCACCTGTCGCGCCGGTTTGCAACTCGGCCGTTTCGTCGGCGGCATTCGCGGCGGCTTGCGCGACCATCTTCTCGTAGCGCCGCGTGAGCACCTGACGCATCGCTGCGTAGTCGTCGCCGGGTGTGATGCCGGTGATGTTGTAGCGCCGGTACTCGGAGGACTGCATCTTGTGGTGGTGATACACCACGCACGACGCCTGCGTCGCCTCGCCCATCGTGTGGCTGATGTCGAAGCATTCGATACGCAGATGCGCGAGATCGTCGCACTCCATGCCGAGCGTGTCGGTGAGCGCGCGCGTGCGCGCCTGCTGCGAACCTTGTTCCGACAGCAGGCGTGCGAGCGCGAGCCGCGCGTTCTGCTCGGCCATCGCAAGCCACGCACGCCGTTGACCTTGCGGCTGGCGCAGCACCGTCACCTTGTGGCCGGCCTGTTCGATCAGCACATCGACCAGCTCGCGCGTGGCCGGCGCGTGGCTGACCACCAGCACCGGCGGCACGCGATTGCCGAGGTAATGCTGCGCGATGAACGCTTCGAGAACTTCGGATTCGATGCCGCCGGCGGCGTGGCCTTTGCGTGGCTTCGAGGGAACGACTGCGTCGTCCGTGTCGAGGTCGGCTTGCACGGCTGCATCTTCTTCGTCATCTTCCGACGGCATCTCTTGCGCGATAGCGAGGGCGTCGGCGGTGTCTGAAGCATCAGCCGCGCGGGTTTCAGCGCCGGCTTGCGCTTCGTTCGACGTCGAGCCCGCGCCGCCGGCGGCATCGGCCAGTACTTCGGCGCCTGTTTCGAGACCGCCCTCGTCCGCAGTCAGCGCGCTTTCCACATGGGCCGGAAAGTACGCCTTGTCGCCCAGGTGCCGTCCACCGCGCACCATCGCGAGATTCACGCACACGCGTCCGCCGAGCGCGACCACCGCGAGAATATCGACGTCGCTATCGCTGCCGACTTCGATCGCCTGCTGATGCAGCACTGTCGACAGCGAACTCATCTGGTTGCGCACTGCCGCCGCCTGCTCGAACTTCAACTCGCTCGCGAACGCGTGCATTTTCTGCTCGAGCTCGTTCATCACCTCGCCCTGCCGGCCGAGCAGGAAGCGCGACGCATTGGCGACGTCGCGCGCGTAATCCTCTTCGCTGATCGCTCCGACGCACGGCGCCGTGCAACGGCCGATCTGATGCAGCAGACAGGGCCGCGTGCGGTTGTTGAACACAGAGTCTTCACACGTGCGCAGCTGGAATACGCGCTGCAGGATCTGGATGCTCTCGCGCACCGCCCACGCGCTCGGGAAGGGCCCGAAGTACTGATTCTTGCGATCCACCGAGCCGCGGTAATACGCCATGCGCGGAAACCGATGGCCGGTCAGCTTCAGGTACGGATACGACTTGTCGTCGCGAAACAGAATGTTGTAGCGCGGCGTCAGCGCCTTGATCAGATTGTTTTCGAGCAGCAGCGCTTCGGCCTCGGAGCGCGTCACGGTGGTCTCGATGCGCACAATGCGCGTCACCATCATCGCGATGCGCGGCGACAGTTGCGTCTTCGTGAAGTAGCTCGAGACGCGCTTCTTGAGGTCGCGTGCCTTGCCCACGTAGAGCACCGCGCCGTGCGTATCGTAATAGCGATAGACGCCGGGCAGATGCGGCAATTGGGCGAGCACTTTTTTCGGCTCGAAAGCGTCGGTGGCTTCGGGTTCGGTCATGCAGAATCGGTTGGATGGGACAGTGTCGCGTCGCCTAGGCCCGAGTGCGGCGTGCTTAGGGATCACTGAGTGATCACTTCGGCGCGCAACCGCGGACGAGTGCTTTAGAATCGCCAGTTTAGAACATTCCGCGTGCGTTCGAACCCCGCGGCATCGAATGGCGCAACGCGTCGGCATAAGCCGATGACCGAAGCCAGCCGCACTGCTCGGCCGCATGACTAAATCGCGAACCGCGCGCCCGTTCGAACCCGCGACCCAAGCCACCATGTCCTCCGTTACGCCCCTTCCCGAACAATCGACCACCGCGCCGACTGCGATCGCCTGCGATATCTTTTGCGCGGTGATCGACAATTTCGGCGACATCGGCGTGTGCTGGCGCCTCGCGCGTCAACTGGCGAGCGAGCACGGCTGGCAAGTGCGCGTGTTCGTCGACGACCTGCACGCGTTTCACACGCTTTGCCCGTCGCTTTCGGTCGATCGCGCGCGCCAGGCGATCGGCGGCATTGTCATCGAACATTGGCACGCGCCGACGCACGCGGGCGAAACGCTCGAAGTGGCCGATGTCGTAATCGAGGCGTTCGCATGCGAGCTGCCGCCGATCTATGTCGCCGCGATGGCGCGACGCGAGAACACGCCGGTGTGGCTCAACCTCGAATATCTGAGCGCGGAAGACTGGGTCGCGGATTTTCATCTGCGGCCATCGCCACATCCGCGCTACCCACTGACGAAAACGTTCTTCTTTCCGGGACTGGGCCCCGGCACCGGCGGCGTGCTGAAGGAACGGCATCTCGACGCCACGCGGGCGGCCTTCGGAGCATCGCAGCCTGCCCGCGAAGCCTGGTGGCTGACGGCTACCGGCCGTACGCCGCCACCCGCCCAGGCCACAGTCGTTTCCCTATTCGCCTACGAGAACCCCGCCGTCGGCGGTTTGCTCGAACAATGGCGCGATAGCGCCGAACCGGTCGTGCTGCTGGTGCCGGAAGGCCGTATCTCGGGCGCGGTCGCGCATTTTTTCGGGCTGCCGTCGTTTGCCGCCGGCGCGCACGCCGAGCGTGGCAGCCTCACCGCCCACGCGCTCGCTTTTACCGACCAACCCGGCTACGACGCGCTGCTATGGGCCAGCGACGTCAATTTCGTGCGCGGCGAGGATTCGTTCGTCCGCGCACAATGGGCCGCGAAGCCTTTCGTTTGGCACATCTACCCGCAAGCCGACGACGCCCATCTGCCGAAGCTCGACGCCGCGCTCGCCCATTACGCCCGCACCCTGCCCGCCGACGCGCGCGACGCACTCGCGCGCTTCTGGCACGCATGGAACGGCGCCGGTCAGCCGGACTGGGCGGATTTTCAGCGCCACCGTGCCGTCCTGAAGCAACGCGCGGCCGAATGGGGGCACGAATTGGCGCAAGTGGGCGACCTCGCCGGAAATCTGGCCTTGTTCGCAAAAAGTCAGTTAAAATAAGCGGTTATCCAACGGCCGACGACGCAAGCGCGGCTCGATCGCAGCAGCAAAACCCGGCGAACTCCGGCATCGGACGATGCATCATCTGCACCTGGCTGGCTAATTGGGTGGCAGACGAGTGACAGAGACGCTGTAGAAATGTCAAAAAGGGACGCATGCTGCGTATCGGCGCCACTCGCGTGCACGCCCGCACAGGGTAAAAGCAGGTAACGGGATTGCAGGATAGAAGAACCGCCGCGGGCAACCGCGGCAAGCCGGCCACGCTTCACGCACTATTCCCGGCCCAGCCGCTCCTGACCGGCGCGGCGCCGAAGTGCGAGAAGCGCCGAAGCCGCTTGCGCCGTATGCCGTTGAGCAAAAGTTGAAGCTACTTATTTCGTACAGGACTGTTTTATGAAGACCGCACAGGAACTCCGCACTGGCAACGTAGTGATGATCGGCGCAGACGCGATGGTCGTGCAAAAGGCCGAATACAACAAATCGGGCCGCAACTCCGCCGTCGTGAAGATGAAGTTCAAGAACCTGCTGACCGGCGCAGGCATGGAAAGCGTGTACAAGGCAGACGACAAGTTCGACGTCGTCGTGCTGGAACGCAAGGAAGTGACGTACTCGTACTTCGCTGACCCGATGTACGTGTTCATGGACGCTGACTACAACCAGTTCGAAGTCGAAGGCGAAATGATGGGTGACGCCCTTCATTACCTCGAAGACGGCATGGCTTGCGAAGTCGTGTTCTACAACGAGAAAGCCATCTCGGTCGAACTGCCGACCACGCTGGTCCGCGAAATCATCTACACGGAACCGGCTGTCAAGGGCGATACGTCGTCGGGCAAGGTGTTGAAGAACGCCAAGCTGACCACCGGTTTCGAACTGCAGGTGCCGCTCTTCTGCAACATCGGCGACAAGATCGAAATCGACACGCGTACGCACGAGTACCGCAGCCGCGCCTGAACGCTGACCAGACTGCTGAATCCTGCGCCGGCGCCACGCCGGCGTGGCGATAAAAAAATGCGACAAAAAAAAGCGCCCACTTTGGGCGCTTTTTCTTTTTTGCGCCGCCGTGTATGGTTGAGGAAAACTTTACCGGCAACCTTCCCGAAAATGCCAATTCGCCGATCTCGCCTTCCGCCTCGTATCCCTCAAACCATTGATAAGCTTAAGTAAATGGCTGTGGCACAGTCCCTGCTATCTCGGAGTCATAGACCTACCCGGATTTATTTTCCTCAAATCCGGGGATGCGGTATGAATAACGACAAAAGCCGGGATACCTGACCGGCTGAATGAAGGAAGTACAGGCGCCCTGTCCATGGGTTCTCGAGAGCCAGACACCTGACCGAATTACAAAGGACCAAAACAACATGAGTCGAATCGCCGTCGCACGTATCACGCCGCGTTCATGCCCGCCGGTCGGCCGCAATTGCGCCGCCCTGGCAGACACTGCTCGCGCGGCGCGGCGTTCGACCGACCGTTCGACCGACAGTACCGGCCAGCCATCGCGCCTATGCCGCACGCCGGAGTACCGGCTGTGCGAAGCGGGTATTCCGTCCATCTAAAAATTGCGCTCGCTATGCCACATGCCCTGATTGTTGAAGACGATCCCAATAGCCTGTCAGGCCTGTCCGCCATCCTCGCTGCCGACGGCTTCTCCGTCGACACCGCGACTACGATCGCCGAGGCCCGGGCCGCGCTGACGCGCTTCATTCCCGACGTCGTGCTGGTCGACCTGAATCTGCCGGACGGCAGCGGGCTCGATCTGCTGCAGCACCTGCCCGCCCATCCACCCGGTGGCGCCTTGCCCGTGATCGTGATGACCGGCAATGCGACGGTCGAGAGCGCGATCGAGGGCTTGCGGCACGGTATCTGGGACTACCTGCTCAAGCCGGTCAACATTCCGCGCCTGCGCAGCCTGCTCGCGCGGATTCCGCGTCCGTACGAACTGACCGAGGAAGTACAGACGCTGCGCGCGTCGCTGCGCCAGCTTGGGCGTTTCGGCGCGATGCTCGGCAGAAGCGGTGCGATTCAGCACGTGTACGACACGATCGAACGTATCGCGCCGACTGAAGCCGCCGTGCTGATTGCCGGCGAAACCGGCACCGGCAAGCAGGTCGCCGCGCGCACGCTGCACGACATGAGCCGGCGCCGCAAAGGCCCGTTCGTGACGTTCGATTGCCGTGCCGCGACCAGCGTCGCCGCGCAGCGTTCGCTCGACAGCCTGATGTTCGGCCACGAGCGTGGTGCGTTCAGCGGCGCCGAGCAGCGCGAGCCGGGTCTGTTCGAGCTGGCGAGCGGCGGCACGCTGTTCATCGACGAAATCGCCGAACTGCCGCGTGCGCAACAGGAAGCGCTGCTGCGCGCGCTCGATTCGCAAACCTTCATGCGGGTCGGCGGTACGCACCAGGTCGTGACGGACTTCCGGCTGATCGCGTCGACGCGCAAGATGCCGCGTGCGGCAGTCGCCGACGGCAGCCTGCACGCAGACCTCGCGTTGCGCCTCGAAGCCGCCGCGGTGACGCTGCCGCCGCTGCGCGAACGCGCCGACGACGCGGCGCTGATCGCGCAAGCTGTCGTCGACGAGTTGAATCAGGAGGCAACCGCGCGCGGCACCGTGGAAGCCGCCAAGCAGGTCGGACCGAATTTCCTGCGCGAATGCCTCGCCTATGAATGGCCGGGCAACGTGCGCGAATTGCAGGACCGCGTGCGGCGCGCTTATCATGCGTCGGGCGATGTGCTGGAATCGTTGCGCGCCGACGAAGCGGGTTCGGTCAACGGCCGCGATCTGAGCGGCAGCCGCGTGCAGGTGACGGTCGGCACGCCGCTCGCCGACGTCGAGGAAATGCTGATTCGCGCGACGCTCGATGCGGTCGGCGGTACGCGGCATCGCGCGGCGTCGCTGCTGGGGATCAGTCCGAAGACGCTTTACAACAAGCTGCAACGGATGCGGTTGAACTGAGTTCTGCTGCTCTCGCCGGAGAGCTTGAAAAGCCTGGATGGAAAACGGCGCCTTCAAGGCGCCGTTTTTTAGTCTGACTCGATGTCCTGCTCAGCGCGTTAGGCAAATTTGGGCAAACTTTGGCAAACTTACGCAAATGCGCTACGCAGCAATGCCTGCGCTTGCAGATATTGCGGATCGGCCACCAGCTTGCTCCACTTGAGCGCCTTGCCGCGCGGTCGCATGCGCGCGAGACGCCGCTGCGACTCCTTCGACGGCGTGAAGCGCAGCGCGTCGAGCACCTTCTCCGCTTCGTCCGGCTGATTGCAGATCAGCACCATGTCGCAACCGGCCTGCAAGGCGGCGCTCGCGCCTTCGGTCAACGTACCGCCTTGACGCGCGGCTTCCATCGACAGATCGTCGCTGAAAATCGCGCCTTCGAAGCGCAGCTTCTTACGCAAAATGTCCTGTAGCCAGACACGCGAGAAACCCGCTGGCTTCGAGTCGACTTGCGGGTAGACGACGTGCGCCGGAAGCACCGAACCGAGCGCCAGATCGAGCCAGTCATACGGCGCCACGTCGTCGCGCAGGATCTCGTCAAGCGTTCGATCGTCGACCGGCATGGCGACGTGCGAGTCTGCATGCGCGAAGCCGTGCCCAGGGAAGTGTTTGCCGCAATTGCTCATGCCCGCCAGCGCGAGACCATGGTTGAGGCTTTTCGCCAGCAAGGTCACGACGCGCGGATCGCGGTGAAACGAGCGATCGCCGATCACCTGCGACTGGCCATAGTTCAGATCGAGCACAGGCGTGAAACTCATATCGATGCCGCACGCGCGCAACTCCGTGGCGAGGATATAACCGACCGCTGTCGTCACTTTGGTGGCGTGCAGCACATCGCTGTCCCACAGCGCGCCGAGCTTGCCCATTGCCGGCAGCACCGTGAAGCCGTCGGTGCGAAAGCGCTGCACGCGGCCGCCTTCGTGATCGACGGCGATCAGCAGATCCTCGCGGATCGCGCGGATCGAATCGGTCAGCGCGATCAATTGGGCGCGGCTCTCGTAGTGGCGCGCGAACAGGATCACGCCGCCGGTCATCGGATGGGCAAGGCGGCGCTTGTCGTCGTCGTTCAGCGTGGTGCCGACCACGTCGAGCATCACCGGTCCGGGAATGGTTTTCATCGAATTCCGCTACAAAAGAAGCCAGGACAAAGAGAGACGCGGCCGGCGTGCGCCGCGTTCAAAGTATTCAATTGACGTCGGCGTCCGGCGCGCTCACTGCGTGCACTGCTTGCGCCGTTTCCGCGATCACGAACGACACCGCGTAGTCGCGTTCGTCGCTGATCGTCACGCGTGCCGTGATGCCGCGCGCGTCGAGCCATTCGGCCAGTTCGCCCGAGGCCACCACCATCGGCTCGCCGCTCGGCTTGTTGAGCGTTTGCAGCGCGCGCCAGGTCATGGGCCAGTGCATGCCGAGGCCGATCGCTTTCGAGAATGCTTCTTTGGCGGAGAAGCGCGTGGCGAGAAACGCCAGACCGCGCGCCGCCGAACGGGCCTCGCGGGCGTGATAGATACGCAGTTCGTCCGGGCCGAGCACCTTCTCGGCGAAGCGGCCGTTGGTGCGCGTCATCACCGCGGCCACGCGGCTGACCTGAACGATGTCCGTGCCGATGCCGTAGATCGCCATGCGCGGCGCCGCGGCGTTACGCGCGTGCGGCGAGACGCGCGGCGACCATGATCGCCTTCATCTCGCGCACTGCGTTATCCCAGCCGGCAAAGATCGCATGCGCGACGATCGCGTGGCCGATATTCAGCTCGACAATGCCTTCGATCGCGGCGATCTGCTGGACGTTGGTGTAGTGCAGACCGTGGCCCGCATTCACCTTGATGCCGAGCGTTGTGCCGAATTCGACGGCGCGCACCACCCGCTCGTATTCGCGTTGCTGTTCGGCGGGATCGTGCGCTTCGGCGTAACGGCCCGTGTGCAACTCGATCACCGGCGCGCCGGCTTCGTGCGCGGCGCGGATCTGCGTTTCGTCCGGATCGATGAACAGCGACACACGCGCGTTCACGGCGGCGAGCTGCTTGCATGCGGCACGCACGGCTTCGAGCTGGCCGGCGACGTCGAGGCCGCCTTCGGTCGTCAGTTCCTGGCGCTTTTCCGGCACGAGGCAAACGTCGTGCGGCTGCACTTCGCACGCGATGTCGAGCATTTCCTGTGTCACCGCGCATTCCAGATTCATCCGCGTCTTCAGCAGTGGCCGCAGCGCGCGCACGTCGGCGTCGACGATATGGCGGCGGTCTTCACGCAAGTGCAGCGTGATCACATCGGCGCCGGCCTCTTCGGCCTGCAACGCGGCGCGGATCGGATCGGGATAAGTCGTGCCGCGCGCGTTGCGCAGCGTGGCGACGTGATCGATATTCACGCCCAGGTCAATCACATTCGGCGACGTAAGAAAGAAGCTCATAAGTTCTGCAAGTCGATCAGGATCTGGCGCGTCGCGAGCGGCGTGCCGCCAAGGTAGGTGTTGAGCAGAAAGCGCATCAGCGTTTTGCTTTGTGCCACGGTCTGCGCTCGATGGTAATCGTCCTGTTCCATATCGAGCAAGGTTTGTCCGGAAACCACCGGCCATTGCGCGGGCAGATCGTCGGAGGCCTCGCGCACGCCACGCTCCGGATCGAACACATAGCGGCCGTCCGCTTGCACGGCTTGACGCGCGACGGTGCGGTCGAGCGCCATCGCGTAACCGGTTTCGCGCAACAGCACGCGCTCGAATGAACGCAGCACCTGCACGGGCGGCTCACCATGCGCAAGACGCGTCATGGTGACGACGTAGTGATGGAACAGTTGCGGATGCGGATCTTCGCGCGCGCAGAATTTGACCAGCAGTTCGTTGACGTAGAAGCCGCAGAGCAGCGCGTCGCCGGCCAACGGCAACATGCCGCCGACCCATTCGGCGCCGGTCAGCGTGCGCACTTCGGATTTGCCCGACCACGATAGCGCGAGCGGCTGGAAGGTCTGCAACACGCCCCGCAGTGCGGAGTGCGGACGCTTCGCGCCCTTCGCGACGAGCGCGAGACGGCCGTGATCGCGCGAGAGCACATCGACGATCAGGCTGGTCTCGCGGTACGGATAGCTGTGCAGGACAAAAGCGGGTTGCTCCGCGATCCGGTACTCGGACGCGGACATGCGTGGGGCGCGGCGTGCCGGCGCTTTGCGCGGCTCGCCTTCGGCGCCCTGTGCACTTTTGGCGCTCGATGAGGATTTTTTGGCGGTGCGGGCGGGTTTGGACGGCTCGCGCGCCGGCGCGGCCGGCTCCGAGTCATCCGGGTCAGCGTCGGAATTCAGCGTCATCCATGCGTCATTCGTACCCATACGCACGGAGTCCGGCTTCATTGTCGGCCCAGCCACTTTTCACCTTGATAAAGGTTTCCAGATACACCGGGCCGTCGAACAGCTTTTCCATGTCGAGGCGCGCTTCGGTGCTGATCTGCTTCAGCTTCGCGCCCTTCTGGCCGATGATCATCGCCTTGTGTGTATCGCGCTCGACCATGATGGTCGCAAAAATACGGCGCAGACGCCCTTCGGTTTCGAACTTGTCGATCAGTACGGTGCTCGTGTACGGCAGTTCGTCGCCGGTCCAGCGAAACACTTTTTCGCGCAGGATTTCGGCGGCAAGGAAGCGCTCGCTGCGATCGGTCAGATCATCTTCGCCGTAGATCGGCGCGCCTTCCGGCAGGAACGGCTTGACGGTCGCCATCAGACGCTTGATGTCGTCCGGACTTTTCGCCGACAGCGGCACGATCTCGTTGAACTGGCGCAGCGCGCTCACCTGCTGCATGAACGGGAACAGCGAATCCTTATCCGACACGCGATCGAGCTTGTTCGCGATCAGCAGCGTGGGCACCGACGGCGGGATCAGGTCGAGCACCTGCTGATCGTCCGCGCCGAAGCGGCCGGCCTCGATCACGAACAGGATCGCGTCGACCGAAGTCAGCGTGGACGTGACCGCGCGGTTGAGTGAACGGTTCAGCGCGCCGCTGTGCTTGGTCTGGAACCCCGGCGTATCGACGAAGATGTACTGCGCGTCTTCGAGCGTGTGAATGCCGGTGATACGGTGGCGCGTAGTCTGTGCTTTGCGCGACGTGATACTGACTTTCTGGCCGACCAGCGCGTTCATCAGCGTGGACTTGCCGACGTTCGGGCGGCCGACGATCGCGACCATGCCGCAGCGAAAACCAGTGGGAGTGGGAGCGTTCATATTCGGGCTACGGCAAGTTCGGATCGACGCGCGGGAGTCGCGCGCCGATGGCAATCAATGGCCCGCGTCGGCGACGCGCGTTTGCACCGCGTCGGCTACACCGGGTTCGGGTTCGGTTTGTGCCGGCGCGTTGGGCGTGGGCACGGCTGCGCCGGGCGTGGTTTCGCGGCTGCGGTGTTTGTCGACGCTGTGGACGGTGGCGCTTTCAGGCTTGGTGTCGGCGGGTTTTGCATCCGCCGGTTTTGCGTCTGACTTCTCGGTGGGTTTGTCCGCCGCGGCCTTGTCAGCGGGCTTTTCGCTCGCGTGGGCGACCGCTTTATCCGCCTTTTCCGCCCTCTCGGCGCGCTCGGATCTATCCTGCCCGCTGTACTCGACGTGCGCAGCGCGAATCACCGCTAGCGGCGCGGGTGCGGGCGCAGGCGTCAGCGTGGACCGCTCAGCCGTAGATTCCGATGCCGCTGCTGCAGCGGCGCGGCTCTCACCACGCCCCGCTCCACGTTCATTCTTGCGATCCGGGCTGCGCAAATCGAGCGCGGTCTGCACACCGGTCACGCCGGGCACGATCTCCGGCTCGGCATTCTTCGCCGTACGGGCACCCTTCGACCGCTTCGACTTGGCAACCACGGCGGGCGCCGCGGCCATCACTTCGTCGAGCGCCTTCTTGGCCGCGGCCTGCTCGGCCGCGCGGCGGCTTGCACCCGAACCGGACACTTTCACGTCCAGTTTCGGCACCGTGCATTCGACTTCGAACTGCTGATTGTGCGCCGCACCATGAGTCGCAACGACTGTGTAGGTAGGCAGCGCGATCTTGTGACCCTGCAAATATTCCTGCAGAAGGGTCTTCGCATCTTTGCCGAGCGTGCGCGGATCGATGTGATCCAGAATCGGCACGTAAAGGCGTTTAATGACCGTTTGGGCGGCATCGAAGCCACCGTCGAGGAACACTGCACCCAACACCGCTTCGAGCGTGTCAGCAAGGATTGACGGCCGGCGGAAGCCGCCGCTGCGCAGTTCGCCCTCGCCGAGGCGCAGCCCTTCTGAAATATTCAGGGCCTGGGCAATTTCGTAAAGCGACTGCTGTTTGACCAGATTGGCGCGGACGCGCGACAGGTCGCCTTCGTCCAGTTTGCCGAAACGTTGGAACAAAAGCGCAGCCACCGCGCAATTCAGAACGGAATCGCCGAGAAACTCGAGCCGTTCGTTATGCGTGGCACTATGACTGCGGTGCGTTAAAGCCTGGCGCAACAATTCCGCATTGCGAAATTCGTAGCGCAAACGGCTTTCCAACGGAGATAGGGGCATGGGCAGAGTATAACGCGGGCGCCTGCCCCGGCGAAAACGCGGGGCGGCCAGCGGAAAAAAGCGTAGTGAAGCGACGTTACCGCAGGTTCTTAAAGTAGCGTGCTAACATGCCGCGGCCGATGCGTGGCATCTGCGCGGCGTGTCGGGCAATCAATGCATACGCGCTCAGTTGAATGAGCCGATGCGCTTCAGATTGCTGAAGTTCATCCAGATGAAAAACGCGCGGCCGACGATATTCTTGTCCGGCGCAAAACCCCAGTAACGGCTATCGGCGCTGTTATCGCGGTTGTCGCCCATCATGAAGTAATTGCCCGGCGGCACTTTGCAGATCACGCCGCGTGCGTTGTACGTGCAGTTATCGCGATACGGATAATCTTCCGCGCCGACGATGAACGGCGGCACGGCCGGATTGTTCAGAATCGCGTTCTTGCGGCCGCCGAGATCTTCTTCGAACTGCTTCGCGTAACCGAGGCGCTCTTCGTCGAGGTAATCAGGCAGCGGCGTTTCCGGTACCGGCTTGCCGTTGATCGTCAGTTGCTTGTCCTGATAGGCGACGATGTCGCCCGGCAGACCGATCACGCGCTTGATGTAGTCGACCGATTCGTCTTTCGGATAGCGGAACACCACCACGTCGCCGCGTTCGAGCGGACGACCTTCAGTGATCTTCGTATTGCTGATCGGCAGACGGATGCCGTAGTCGAATTTATTGACAAGGATGAAGTCGCCCACCAGCAGCGTCGGCACCATCGAACCCGACGGAATCTTGAACGGCTCGACCACGAACGAACGCACCACGAACACCACCAGAATCACCGGGAAGAAGCTCGCCGAGTACTCGAGCCACCACGGTTGACGGAGCTTGTCGTCGCGCAGACGGGCGCGCGTTTGCGCCGCGTTTTCGTCGGCGAAGCGTTCACCGACACGTGCTTGCTGACGGTCGAACTCGGCGACCGCAGATTCCGCTGCGAGCCGCCGTTGCGGCATAAAAACCAGTTTGTCCGCGACCCATGCGACGCCCGTCAAAATGACGAGCACAAAAAGAATCAGCGCAAAATTCATAGGGTTCCGTTGTTCGTCTTATTTGTCTTCGACACGCAGGATCGCGAGGAAAGCCTCTTGCGGAATCTCGACCGATCCCACCTGCTTCATTCGCTTCTTGCCTGCCTTTTGTTTCTCGAGCAGTTTCTTCTTACGGCTAATATCGCCGCCGTAGCATTTTGCCAGCACGTTCTTACGCAACGCTTTAATGTTTTCGCGCGCAATAATGTTCGAGCCGATGGTGGCCTGAATCGCGACGTCGTACATTTGACGCGGAATCAGCTCACGCATTTTCGCCGCCACTTCGCGGCCGCGATACTGGCTTTGCGAACGGTGCACGATCACGGACAATGCATCCACCTTGTCGCCGTTGATCAGCATGTCGACCTTCACGACATCCGCCGCGCGATATTCCTTGAACTCGTAATCCATCGACGCGTAGCCGCGCGAGATCGACTTCAGACGATCGAAGAAATCGAGCACGACTTCACCCATCGGGATTTCGTAGGTCAACTGCACCTGACGGCCGTGATACTGCATATTGATCTGCGTGCCGCGCTTTTGCGTGCACAGCGTGATCACCGCGCCGACGTAGTCTTGCGGCATATACAGATTGACGGTGACGATCGGCTCGCGCACTTCTTCGATCTTCGACGGCTCCGGCATCTTGGCCGGATTTTCGACCATGATGGTCGTGCCGTCGCGCTGCAGGACTTCGTACACCACGGTCGGCGCCGTGGTGATCAGGTCCATGTCGAATTCGCGCTCAAGACGTTCCTGCACGATCTCCATGTGCAGCAGGCCGAGGAAGCCGCAACGGAAACCAAAGCCGAGCGCCTGCGACACTTCCGGCTCGTACTGCAGCGAGGCGTCGTTCAGCTTCAGCTTTTCCAGCGAGTCACGCAGCGCGTCGTACTGGTTTGCTTCGACCGGATAGAGACCGGCGAACACCTGCGGCTTCACTTCCTTGAAACCCGGCAGCGGCTCGGCGGCCGGACGGTTCACTAGCGTGACGGTGTCACCCACCTTCGCCGCAGCCAATTCCTTGATGCCCGCGATGATGAAGCCCACCTGCCCAGCGGACAGCGATTCGAGGTCCTTCGACTTCGGCGTGAATACGCCGATATGCTCGACCGGGTACTGCGCACCGGTCGCCATCATGCGGATCTTGTCTTTCGGACGCAGCGTGCCATTGACGATACGCACCAGCATCACGACGCCCACGTAGTTGTCGAACCACGAATCGATGATCAGCGCCTGCAGCGGTGCTTCCGGGTCGCCCTTGGGCGGCGGTACCCTGGCGATCAGCGCTTCGAGCACGTCTTCCACGCCCAGGCCGGTCTTCGCGCTGCAATGCGTGGCGTCGGTTGCGTCGATGCCGATCACATCTTCGATTTCGGAAATCGCATTTTCCGGGTTCGCGGCCGGCAGGTCGATCTTGTTGAGCACCGGAATCACGTCGACGCCGAGCTCGATCGCCGTGTAGCAGTTGGCGACGGTTTGCGCTTCCACGCCCTGGCTTGCGTCGACGACCAGCAATGCGCCTTCACACGCGGACAGCGAGCGGCTGACTTCGTACGAGAAGTCGACGTGGCCCGGCGTGTCGATCATGTTCAGGTTGTAAATCTGGCCGTCACGGGCCTTATACGTCAGTGCGGCAGTTTGTGCCTTGATGGTGATGCCGCGCTCGCGCTCGAGATCCATCGAGTCGAGCACCTGGGCTTCCATCTCGCGATCGGACAAGCCACCGCAGATCTGGATGATGCGATCAGCGAGCGTCGACTTGCCATGGTCGATGTGCGCAATGATCGAGAAGTTACGAATATGATCCATTCAGTGCCGATCAAGCGAAAAAGGCGCGCTCGGACAATAGCGGAGCACGCCTTGTAAGTAGGTGAAAAACTTATCTATTTTAGCCGAAAAGGCTATCGCCCGGCGCATCTTGCGAGGTCCGGGCGGAACAGACGGCTCAGGAGAGGCGTAAAACTCGATGTGAAAAGCGCGCGCGTTTATGCATCCAGGGCGCCTAAGGCGCCGCCGCAATACGTGCGGCGCGTGCGGCGAGCGCGGTACGAACCCGCGCCGCGTCCAGGTGATAGTGACACAGTTCAACGCCGTCGCAGACCAAAACCGGCACCAACTCGTTGTAACGCGCTTCCAGCAAGGGATCGGCGTCGACGTCGACCACCTCCACCTGCGCGCCGAATTCCGCCAGCAGCGGCTCGAGCGCGGCGCGCATATCGTCGCACAAGTGGCACCACGCGCGCCCGTAGAGCGTGAGCGGTAACACCATTGCTATTTCCCGCCGCTGCTGCGCGGGCGAATCGGCACGAACTGGGTGTTCTCGCCGCGGCGAACTAGCAGCGCAACCATTTTCTGCGGATCGAGGTGCGAGACCACATCGTCGAACTGCTTCGCACCCGTGATATCCGTGTCGCCAACGCGCAGTACGATGTCGCCCTTTTGCAGTCCCACGCGCACCGCCGGACCGTCAACGGCATCAATCTGCACGCCGTTGCGCAGTTTCAGCGCCTTCAGTTGATCGGCGGGGATATCGCTGACCGCGAGGCCCAGCATGTTCGTCGCACGCTGTTTCGGCACCGGCGGTTTCTTCTGATCCACCTTGGCGACCTTGTCCGGTTGCATCTCTGCAATCGTGACCGGCAGATCGCGCGTCTGACCTTTGCGCCAGATCGTAATCGTCGATTTGGTGCCCGGCTTCGTGTCGCCGACCATGCGCGGCAAGTCCGTTGCCGTGTCGACCGAGTGACCGTTGAACTTCAGGATGATGTCGCCCGGCTGCACGCCAGCCTTATCGGCCGGACCGCCCGGTTCGACGCTACTCACGAGCGCGCCCTGCGCCTTCGGCAAACCGAGCGAATCGGCCACATCTTTGGTCACCTCGCCGATCGCCACCGCAATGCGGCCACGCACGACCTTGCCCGAGGCCTTCAACTGGTCGGCCACGCGCATCGCTTCGTCGATCGGAATCGCGAACGAAATGCCCATGAACCCGCCGGTGCGGCTGTAGATCTGCGAATTGATGCCGATCACTTCGCCTTGCATATTGATCAGCGGACCACCCGAGTTGCCCGGATTGACGGCCACGTCGGTCTGGATGAACGGCAGATAATCACCCGTGTCGCGCCCCTTGGCGCTGACGATGCCGGCGGTCACGGTGTTCTCCAGACCGAACGGCGAGCCGATTGCGACCACCCACTCGCCTACGCGCACCTTGTTGGAGTCGCCGATCGTAATCGTCGGCAGATTGGCCGCGCTGATCTTGACGACGGCAACGTCGGTCCGATCATCGACGCCGATCAGCTTCGCCTTGAATTCGCGCTTGTCGGTGAGCGTGACGTAAATGGTGTCCGCGTCGTCGATGACGTGCGCGTTGGTCATCACGTAGCCGTCGGCTGACAGAATGAAACCCGAGCCGACGCCGCTGTTCTGTTCGGCATCGTTGTTATCCGGCGAGTCCTGGCTGCCGCCGCTGCCCCCGCTACCGCCGTTATCGCCGCCGCGCGGCGAACCAGGTGAACCCGGGGATTGCGGCGATTGCGGCAACGGGATGCCGAAGAAGCGGCGGAAAAACTCCGACATGTCGCCTTCGTCCATGCCCGGAGGCAGACCGCCGCGCGCGCCGCTGTTCGACACGCGCGTGGTAGTGCGGATGTTGACGACGGCCGGGCCGACCTTGTCGACCAGATCGGTGAAGTCGGGCAGATTGGCGGCGGGAGCCGCCGACGCCGTATGCGGCAAAAGCGGCAAACACGCCACTACCACCGCGGCCGCGAGGAATTTGCGCACCGAGAAAGTCGTCATATCGTAGCAAGCCGAGGGATTCGAGGGATTCGGAAGATTACTTCGGAGCTTTGTATTCTATGGCAGACGCAAATTGCTGCAATGTGGTCTGGGGCACTTCACCAAGCAGAGTAATCCAGAAGTCGCCGCGCCGCTTGACCAGCACGTGCGTCGCGCCACTGCTGCCTGCGCCTTCCTTGCGGGTATTATTTTCGACCGGCTCGACGAACACCGAAATGGCCGCGAGACCGTCTGAGAACACCGCCTGATCGACCGGAATGGTGGGCTGGCCGGCCTCGCGCGCAGCCATCGGGCGGCGCAGTTCGCGGATCTTGCGGAAGCCGGGCACCGTCGGCGTGATCTGCCAACCTTGCGCTTGCATATCGACCGGCTCGACCGGCGGACGCACGACGGTCCAACCTGCCGTATTACGAATACCGTTGACGATGGCGGACTTGTCGACCGGCACACCGATGCGAACCTGAGAAAACGACAATTGCTCGAGCACCTGGCCGTTCGGGTCGAGCGTCTGCGCACGCAACAGCAAGCCGGTCTTCTTGTCGGCCCACAGTTTGTACGCGAAACGATAGGCGTCTTTCGGATCGAGTTCGATCACCTGGCTGTCGACGCCCGCGACGCGATCATCGCCGAGCAGCTTCGGCTCGTACACCGCCAGCACCTGCTCGCCGCTGACTGCCAGCAACGCCGGGAACGAGTCTTTGTTTTGCCGTTTCTCGACCACGCACAGATGCCGCTCCGGCACGAATGTGTAGAGATCTTCGTTATGGCGCAGCATTTTGCGCGGCTTGCCGTCGAGGCTTTCGAGTTGCTCGTATTCGCCGTCCGTGCGGGTCGCGTAGTGCACGATCCGCGACGTCTGAACGTAATTGCCGCGCTGATAGACGAAAGCGCCCTCGTAATTCTGCTGCTGCGCGGCCTGATGGATCCGGTCGAGCAGATTCGCGGCCGTGCGACGGGCGGCGAGCGGATCGTCGGTTTGTGCAAAGACCCGCGGTGTGGCGGACAACAACACAGCTGCGCAGAACAGAAAAGCCGGCAGCCGCCCCCAGATAGTCGTTTTATTCAACCGCGGAGTCTGCATCAAACTATTGGCCTTGCGTAGAGACGGCGGCAGCGCGAATCAGCGGCATCGAACCCGGCATGACCGGTTGTTGCGCGAATTGCTGATGGGCTTCCAGATATTGATCGAGATTCGCGTCACGGATGATGTTGGCGTCTTGCGCAACCGGCACAACGGTAGTGGCAGGCATTGAAGCCATTGCCACGCGCTGCAGTGGATCGCTATGCGACTGGACCGACGCGACCTGCGTCATGCCCGGACCGCCCGGCACGCCTTGTAGTTGCGGCACGACGATCCAGGTGAGCGTGGCAGCAGCGGCTGCGACGGCAAATGCCGGCACGACACGGCGGCGCAACGCCAGCAGACGGCGCACGACTGGCATCGCGGCCGGCGCGAGCACATGCGGCTCATTTTCGAAGCGCGCGGCGAAACCGCTCAGGAACGCGCTGCTCGCCGCCGGGCTGACTGCCAGATCGTCGGAACGCAGCGCGTCGCCGATCAGGTGATAGCTCGACCAGGCGGCACGATCTTCGCCGTCCAGTGCGGAAAGAAACTCGTTCAGATGCTCTTCGCCGAACAGTTCACCGTCGACAAAAGCGGACAGACGCTCGCTGCGCGAGCTGGCTTGCAATTGCATCGAGACCGACCCCATGATGCTCCCCATCTTACAAACACCCCGTAGTGACACCACTAACCCAGATATTGCACCCCTGCTCCCGTCCTGCCGGCTGGTCGATTACCAGCGCTTGCCTTCAGGAGTGTCAAGCAACGGACGTAATTTTGCCGCAATGGCTTCGCGAGCGCGGAAAATTCGCGATCTGACTGTGCCAATTGGGCAACCCATCATCTCAGCGATTTCCTCGTAGCTCAAACCCTCAATTTCACGAAGAGTAATGGCAGTGCGCAACTCTTCCGGTAAAACTGCCATCGCAGCATTGACCGTTTCAGCGATCTGCTTACTCATCAACATCGACTCAGGCGTGTTGATATCTCTTAGTTGGTCGGCGTCGGAGAAAGTTTCAGCTTCTTCAGCATCTGCTTCGGTCGAAGTCGGTGCCCGCCGCCCTTGAGTCGCAAGGTAGTTCTTTGCCGTATTGACCGCAATCCGGTACAACCACGTATAAAACGCCGATTCCCCGCGAAATTGCGGCAATGCCCGGTACGCCTTGATAAAGGCGTCCTGGGCGACGTCTTCGACTTCGGCGGGATCGCGCACGAGGCGCGAGATCAGTCGGAGAATCTTGCGGTGGTATTTGGAGACCAGAAGCTCGAACGCGGCCTTGTCGCCCTTCTGGACGCGCTCGACCAGCACCTGATCAATTTCTTTTTCGCTCACCTGATAAATCCGTTAACTATAGGGCGCATGGCGGGGCACCATTGTAGCGTCCCCATCATGGCGGCACGCTACTACGGTAACAGCGGTTACAGTCGTTACAGTCACGCACCTGCGCCGCGCCGGCCCAGCACCGCCAGTTCCCGGAAGACCGGCTCAGGGAGCGCGTCGGCGGCGACCAATAGCGTACGGGAGCGCCCATGATCCGGCGCGAGGGCCAGAACAAGCAGGCGGCCGCTCCATTGCGAACAGCCGGCAATGCGGCCCTGCGCCAGCAGATTCCCTGCACGCCCCCACGCCGACAACCCGTCCGGCCCGAGTTTGAGCGCGACAGGCTGCGCACGCTCGTGCTTCGCTGCGCACAGCGCCAGCAATGCCAATACGGCGAACGTCAACGGAAGAGCCTGCCAGGCACCCAGATACGACGCGAGGCAGGTATGGACAGCCAACGTGGCGGTCAGGACGAGTAAACCCGACGCGGCGCGCATGGCGGCGGAGCGCCGCAACGTAATCCGTTGCGACGCTCCGCCGGGCGTTGCCGATTCGAGGGAAGCCGCCGGCTGAGCCGGCGTCGTCGACTGGCGCGTCACCAAGCGAACAAGCGCTCAGGCACGCTTGAAAACCAGTGTGCCGTTCGTGCCGCCGAACCCGAACGAGTTCTTTAGCGCGATGTCGATCTTCATCTCCCGCGCCGTGTTCGCGCAGTAATCGAGATCGCAGGCCGGATCCTGATTGAAGATGTTGATCGTCGGCGGCGACACCTGATGATGCACGGCCAGCACCGTAAATACGGACTCCAGACCGCCGGCGCCGCCCAACAGGTGACCCGTCATCGACTTGGTCGAATTCACGACCATGTCTTTGGCGTGGTCGCCAAAAGCACGCTTGATGCCGGTGGTTTCGGCCAGGTCGCCGAGCGGCGTGGACGTGCCATGCGCGTTCAGGTAGTTCACCTGATCCGAATTGATGCCCGCGTTCTTCATCGCGGCCAGCATGCAGCGGCGCGCGCCGTCGCCATCTTCCAGCGGAGCGGTCATGTGATAGGCGTCCCCGCTCATCCCATAGCCCGCGACTTCGGCGTAAATCTTTGCGCCGCGCGCCTTCGCGTGTTCGTATTCTTCGAGCACCATCACACCGGCGCCCTCGCCCAGCACGAAACCATCGCGATCCTTGTCCCACGGACGGCTCGCCGTTGCCGGATCGTCATTGCGTTGCGACAGCGCGCGCGCCGCCGCAAAGCCGCCGACACCGAGCGGCGACACGGTCGATTCGGAGCCGCCTGCGATCATCACGTCGGCGTCGCCGTATTCGATCAGGCGTGAAGCCTCGCCGATACAATGCAAACCCGTCGTACACGCGGTAACGATGGCGAGATTCGGCCCCTTGATGCCGAACTTGATCGACAGATGGCCGGCGATCATGTTGATGATCGATGCCGGCACGAAGAACGGCGAAATACGGCGCGGGCCGCGATTGAGAAGCTCGGTTTGCGTCGCTTCGATCATCGGCAAGCCGCCGATGCCCGAACCGACCACCACGCCGATGCGCTCCGAATTCTCATCGGTGACTTCGAGGCCGCTGTCCTGCATCGCCTGGATGCCGGCCGCGACGCCGTAATGGATGAACGTATCCATGTGGCGCGCTTCCTTACCGGGGATGTAGTCCTCGATATTGAAGCCCTTCACCTCGCCGGCGAAGCGAGTCGAGAAGCTCGATGCGTCGAACTTCGTGATATTGGCAATACCCGACTTGCCGGCGACCAGATTGGCCCAGCCGTCGGCAACATTATTGCCAACAGGCGAAATCAGCCCCAGGCCTGTAACAACAACACGACGGCGGCTCACGGTAACCCCTTTTTCATAGATGACAAAAACAAAAGCCACAGCGGCCACAGGAACTTGCCCTGTGTGCCCTGTGGCTGTTAAGTCGGCAATCGCGCGGACAACTGCGCTGTCAACATCGCTGGCTCCTGCACGGCAAAAAGCGCCAGCCCCGCTGGCGTCGGCAATCGACACGGCAGGGCGTCATACGCCGCCAACGCAGAAACGCGGGCGCGAATGACTTTAGGCCTTGACGTTCGCGCGAGCGTAGTCGATCGCTTGCTGAACGGTCGTGATCTTCTCGGCTTCTTCATCCGGAATTTCCATGCCGAATTCGTCTTCGAGGGCCATCACGAGTTCGACGGTGTCGAGCGAGTCAGCGCCGAGGTCGTTCACGAACGAAGCTTCGTTCTTGATTTCCGCTTCGGCAACGCCCAGTTGTTCTGCGACGATCTTCTTGACGCGCTGTTCGATATTGTCCATTACCCCTCCAAGGGAAAAGAAGTTCAAAAATACAGGTGCGCGCATTTTATCAGGTTTGACCCGGCAAAAAAGCAGCGCATCGGGTTGCTGTCAAGGCATGCGCCTTACGCTTTTGCAAACGCATCAAGGCGCGGATAGTAACCGAATTTGGTTACGACATGTACATTCCGCCGTTCACATGCAGTGTCGTGCCGGTGATATAACCCGCGTGCGGCGATGCGAGGAACGCCACGGCGTGCGCGATATCTTCCGGGCTGCCGAGGCGGCCGAGCGGAATCTGCGTCTTCAACGCGGTCTGCTGCTCTTCCGGCAGGGTCCTGGTCATGTCCGTATCGATGAAGCCCGGCGCGACGCAATTGACGGTGATGCCGCGGCTGCCGATCTCACGCGCGAGCGCCCGCGTCATACCCGCCACGCCCGCTTTCGCGGCGGCGTAGTTGACCTGCCCCGGGTTGCCGGCCGAGCCGACCACCGACGTGATATTGATGATGCGGCCACCCTTCGCCTTCATCATCGGACGAAGCACGGCGCGCGACAGCCGGAACACCGACTTGAGGTTGGTGTCGATCACCGCGTCCCAGTCGTCGTCCTTCATGCGCATCGCCAGTTGGTCTTGCGTGATGCCGGCGTTGTTCACGAGCACATGCAGCGCGCCGAATTCCTTCACCGTGCCGTCGATCAGCGCTTCCGCAGCGGCAGCGTCGTTGACGTTGAGCACCGCGCCACGACCGGCCACGCCTGCCGCGCTAAACGCTTCAGTGATCGCGGCTGCACCGCTTTCGCCGGTCGCCGTGCCGATCACCGTCGCGCCCTGGCGCGCCAATTCCAGCGCGATCGCACGGCCGATGCCGCGCGACGCGCCCGTCACGATTGCGATCTGCTTATCGAGAGTCTTTTCCATCTGTCAGTCCGGATGCCCTTCGAAGGGCTGATTGATTCCTGAAACGGATTTTGAAACGACGCCTGGTGCCGCGTCCTGATGCCACGCCTTGATGCCTTTCACGCGGCGTTCAGGCCGCCGTCACGAGCTTGAGCGTTTCTTCGAGCGAAGCCGGATCGAACACCGCGGCGCCGATCAGATTGCCGTCGATACGCCTGGTCAAACCCGCGAGGACCTTGCCCGGCCCACATTCGATCACGTGCGTGACGCCCTGCCCAGTCATCGCCTGCACGCTTTCGACCCAGCGCACCGCGCCGGCCGCCTGACGCACCAGCGCATCCTTGATCTGCGCGGGTTCGTTGAACACGGCAACATCGACGTTGTTGATCACCGGAATAAAAGGCACCTGCACGTCGACGCTAGCCAGGTATTCGCGCAATTGATCCGACGCGGGCTTGAGCAGCGACGAGTGGAACGGCGCCGACACCGGCAGCGGCAACGCGCGCTTCGCACCCTTCGCCTTCGCGACTTCGCAAGCCTTTTCGACCGCGGCCTTATGGCCGGCGATCACGACTTGCGCGGGCGCATTGAAATTCACCGCTTCGACGACACCCGCCACCGACGCTTCCGCGCAAACCGCGCGCACCGTGTCGTCGTCCAGGCCGAGAATCGCAGCCATGCCGCCAACGCCTACCGGCACCGCCGTTTGCATCGCCTGCGCGCGAAAACGCACAAGCGGCACGGCATCGCGAAACGCGAGCGCGCCGGCCGCGACCAGCGCGGTGTATTCGCCGAGGCTATGACCGGCGACGACCGTCGGCTTTGGGCCGCCGGCCGCCTGCCACGCGCGATAGATCGCGTACGCGGCGCTCAGCATGACAGGCTGGGTGTTGGTGGTGAGGTTCAGATCTTCGACAGGGCCTTCGGCGATCAGCTTGCCGAGGTCCTGATTGAGCGCGTCGGACGCTTCCTGAACCGTCTCACGCACGACAGCATGATCGGCGAATGCGTTGAGCATGCCGACCGACTGCGAGCCTTGCCCAGGAAAAACGAACGCAAATTTCATATCGTCCCCAAATTCGATGTAGTCAGATGTGGGTGGCGCACGCTTTCGACTACTCTCCAGCGCGTTCGAGCGCCGCAAGCAGCGCCCGTTGCACCTTCACCGCCGTTGGCAGCGATTGGCGGCCATGCGCTATCAGTAGCGGATAACCGAGGCGCCCCACGTAAAGCCGCCGCCGACGCCTTCGATCAGTACGTTCTGGCCGCGCTTGATGCGGCCGTCGCGCACCGCGAGGTCAAATGCGAGCGGAATGGACGCAGCCGACGTATTGCCGTGCTCGCCCACTGTGACGACCATGCGCTCCTGCGGCAAGCCGAGCTTGCGGCAGGTGCTCTGCATGATGCGGATATTGGCCTGGTGCGGAATCAGCCAGTCGATCTGCCCGGCCGACAGATCGGCCTTCGCGAGTGCTTCGACCGCAACCTTTTCGAGCACGTTGACGGCGAGCTTGAACACGGCCGGCCCGTCCATATGCAGGAATGCGCTGCCGGCGACCACGCCGCCGTTCACATTGCCCGGTGTGCACAAAATGTTCGAATGGCTGCCGTCGGCATGCAATGCGCTTGCCAGCACGCCCGGTTCTTCGGACGCCGACAGGATCACCGCACCCGCGCCGTCGCCGAACAGCACGCAGGTGGTGCGGTCATTGAAATCGAGAATACGCGAGAAGGTTTCCGCGCCGATCACGAGCGCCGTGCGATGCTGGCCGCCGCGAATCAGGCTGTCCGCCATCGCCACCGCGTAAGCAAAACCGGAACAGACCGCCTGCACGTCGAACGCCGCGCCGTTGTTCTTGATACCGAGCTTGTTCTGCAACAGGCACGCGGTGCTCGGAAACACGAAGTCCGGCGTGGAGGTTGCAACGATGATCAGATCGATGGATTGCGGATCGATATCGGCTGCTTCGATCGCGCGTTGCGAAGCGAACAACGCCAGATCGCTGGTGGTGACATCAGGCTCGGCGAAGTGGCGCGCATGGATGCCCGTGCGGGCGACGATCCATTCGTCGCTCGTCTCGATGCCCTGGCTGGCGAGACGATCAGCCAGATCCTGATTGGTGACGCGCCCGGGCGGCAGATAGCTGCCGGTGCCCAGCACGCGGGAATAAATTGTCGATTGAGCCATTATGCCTTCGAGGATTGCGCAGCGTAGGGCTCGGCCGGCTGGCCTGCGAGCGGGCTTGCGTGACCCGCACCGCTTGCGTCGCGCGCTGCCTGTTCAAGAGAACCCGCGTTCTCTTCCATCGCTCGCGCAAGGCGCTCCAGCACGCCGTTTTTGACGGCATCATACCCGCGTTTGATAGCCCACTCAAACGCGTAGGCATCCGCCGAACCGTGGCTTTTGATCACCAGCCCGCGCAGGCCGAGCAGCGCGGCGCCGTTATATTGCCGATGATCGACGCGTTTCTTGAAGCGCATCAATACCGGCAAGGCGAGCACCGCCATCACCTTGGTGAGCCACGAACGGCCGAACTCTTCCTTGATGATGTTGGAGAGCATCTGCGCGAGGCCTTCCGACGTCTTCAGCGCAACATTACCGACAAAACCGTCGCAGACGATCACGTCGACCGTGCCCTTGAAAATGTCGTTGCCTTCAACGTTGCCGTGAAAGTTGAGTGTACTCGCGCGCAGCAGTTCGCCGGCACGTTTGATGGTGTCGTTACCCTTGATGACTTCTTCGCCGATGTTGAGCAGGCCGATGGTAGGCCGCTCGCGGCCTTCGAGCGCGGACACGAGCGCGTGCCCCATCTCCGCGAACTGCAGCAGATGCTGCGGCTCGCAATCGACGTTGGCGCCCAGGTCGAGCATCATCGTGTAGCCATTGGGATTGGGCAGTGCTGACGCAATGGCCGGGCGTTCGATGCCCGACAGCGTTTTCAGCACGTACCGCGAGACCGCCATCAGCGCGCCGGTGTTGCCGGCGGAAATGCAGGCTTGCGCCTCGCCTTCCTTGACGCGATTCAGCGCCACGCGCATGGACGAATCTTTTTTCTTGCGCAGCGCGACTTCGACCGGATCGTCCATGGCAACGATCTCGGAAGCGGGTACGACGGTCAGCGTCGGCAGGTCCTGAGCCTTCAACTTCTTCAGCTGCGCACGAATCGCACTTTCAATGCCGACGAGCAGCAATTGCGCGTCGGGATGCGAACGAACGAAGTTGACGGCCGCGGGAACGGTCACGGACGGGCCGTGGTCGCCTCCCATGCAATCTATCGTGAGCTTTACTGTCATGGAGTGCGACGAATTTCAGACGCCCTGCATGGGACCGCAGTCAGCGCTAAAGCGCCAACTGCGATCGACACAAAAAAGCGGCAGTTGAATGCCGCCTTTTTGCCGAGCCGGGAAAATGTCAAGCGAGCCGATCGCCACGCGAAACGCCAAGGGGCGCAACGCAGTGAAACGATTAGTCGTTCTTCGTCTTGACGACTTTCTTGCCGCGATAGTAGCCGTTCGGGCTAACGTGGTGACGCAGATGCACTTCGCCCGTGCTCGGTTCCACGGCCAGCGGCGCAGCCGTCAGGAAATCGTGCGAACGGTGCATGCCGCGTTTCGACGGCGACTTCTTATTTTGTTGAACTGCCATGACTTACTCCTAAAAATTTTCCGAATTCTAACACAGCCCGATCCGGTCTCCGCCACTGGCCGAATGGCCAATGCGCCCGCATCGCGCTCCCATGCAACTGTTCAGCGCTTCTTGTCGCCCGGCTCACCGCGCTTGAGACTTTCGAGCGCCGCAAACGGATTGGGCCGCTCGGGCTCACCGCCCTCACCAGCCTCATCCGCTACGCCCTCGTCGCCCTCGCCTTCCGTACCTGCCACACCAGAGACGAGACTCTCGTGCACTTCGGGACAAACCTCGTGCTTGGGCACGAGCGGCAAGGAAAGCAGCAACTCTTCTTCGATCAAGTCGACGAGATCGAACTGGCGCGAGCCCACGATCACCTCGACTTCATCCTCGTCGAGCGGAAACTCTTCGGCTTCCGCCTCGGTGCTGACGATCCGGTAAGTTGCGTCGACGTTGAACGCCTGCAAATACGGCGTCACGCACCGCTGACATTCGAGCCATGCAGCGCCATGAATCGCGAGCCTCAGATAAGGCTGCGGACCCTCGGTGCCGTCGTCCTGCAATTCCGGCTGCGTCGCCCCTTCGGCTTGCCAGGTGAACGCGGTATCGCGGTCTGGCGCTTCTGCCGGGACTTCGTTTAACATGCGCGGCAGTTGCGAGACGCGCACGACACCCGCGGCCTGACGCCCACTCCGCGCAAATTCGAATAGATCGAGCTCATGCGGGTCGGTAAGACCAGCAGGGTTGCCAGGATGTTGAGTCATGTGCGCTCCTGCGTCGGCAAGGATTTCGCCGGGAGTAAATCGATCTGCACTTGCGTCCCGCGAAATCCTTTAAGGGATCCGCTTGCGCATTAGCATACCGATGAAAAGCCCAAAATCATATCCGTTTTGTCTTTTCGAGTCAAACACTTAAGCCCGTACACGCGCGCCGCCCGCGCAAGCCCGTACGCCCCGCCTCTCTAGCCGTTGGTTGACCATGTCAGACTCCCCCAATCGCCCACCACGCCTGATTCTGGCGTCGAGTTCGCCTTATCGTCGCGAATTGCTCGAGCGCCTGCGCACGCCGTTCGAGGTCGTCGTACCCGAGATCGACGAGACGCCCCTCGTCGGCGAAATGCCGGAAGTGACCGCGCTGCGGCTCGCCGAAGCAAAAGCCCGCGCGGTGGCCGCAGGCCTCGGCGCCGACGAGCCTGCGCTCGTGATCGGCTCCGACCAGGTCGCCACCTATGATGGCCTGCAGATCGGCAAGCCCGGCATGCATGACAAGGCGCTCGCCCAGTTGCAGGCGATGCGCGGCCGCGAAGTGCTGTTTCATAGCGCATTGTGCCTGTTCGACAGCCGCTCGGGCACGGCGCAATCCGTCGACGTCATTACGCGCGTACTGTTCCGCAATCTGCCGGACGCCGCACTGGAAGCCTATCTGCGCACCGAAACGCCCTACGATGTCGCGGGTAGCGCCAAATCCGAAGGCCTCGGCATCGCGTTGCTCGAGGCCATCCACTCGGACGACCCGACCGCGCTGGTCGGGCTGCCGTTGATCGCCCTGTCGCGCATGCTGTTGGCAGCTGGGTATCCTCTATTGGGGGCGCAATGAGCGGCACGCTGTATCTGATCCCGAACACGCTAGGCGAAGGCGATGCCGACGCGCTCGACGCCGTCCTGCCCGCGCCAGTGCGCGCCCGCGCGGCCTCGCTGCACTATTACATCGGCGAAAACGCGAAAACCACGCGTGCATTCCTGAAGAAAGTCGGCACCGAACGGCCGATCCAGGAAATCGAGATTCGCGAACTAAACGTCAACACACCGGCGGGCGAGATCGACAAACTGCTTGCGCCGTTGCTGGCCGGCACCGACGCCGGCCTGGTATCCGAGGCCGGCTGCCCCGCGGTCGCCGATCCGGGCGCGCTGCTGGTGCGCCGCGCACATGAGCGCGGCGTCAAGGTCGTGCCGTTTGTCGGACCGAGTTCAATATTGCTGGCGTTGATGGCTTCCGGCCTGAATGGCCAGAGCTTTGCTTTCCACGGCTATCTGCCGGTCGACGCCGCCGAACGGGCCAAGCGCCTGCGGGATCTGGAACAGCAATCGCGCAAGGCCAGGCAGACGCAGATTTTTATTGAGACGCCTTATCGGAATCGCGCGCTGCTCGACACGTTATTGGCGACCTGCGCGCCGTCGACGCTGGTGTGCGTCGCGGTTGATCTGACGCTGGAAACGGAGACCATCGCGAGTTGCACCGTGACCGACTGGAAGAAAAAACCGGCTATCGATCTGCACAAGCGGCCGGCGATTTTCCTGATACTCGCCGTCTGATCCCCGCCTCGTTGAACGAAAAAGCCCCGCGTGGCCGTTGCTCGACCGCGCGGGGCTTTTTGCAACCAATCACCGCAAATTCAACTTCCCGCCAAGCGCCATCGCGTGCACGGCGCCACTGCCGACCGCCGCGCCGAACTTGCGGGCAACACGATCCGTAATGCTCTCCTTCACCGTGTAATCGACCATATCCGGCGCCTTGATGATGTCGCGCGCGACGTAATCCGCATCGCCGAAACCGTCGGCAAGGCCGAGTTCGACGCTCTTCTGGCCAGTCCAGAACAAGCCTGAGAACATGTCCGGCGTTTCGTGCAGCCGTTTGCCACGGCCCTGGCGAACCGCGTCGATGAACTGCGCGTGGATCTGATCGAGCATGTCTTGCGCATACTCGTCCATCTTTGGCGTTTCCGGCGAGAACGGATCGAAAAAGCCCTTATTCTCACCCGACGTGTGTAGGCGGCGCTGTACGCCCAGCTTGTCCATCAGCCCGGTAAAGCCAAAACTGTCCATCAGCACGCCGATCGAACCGACGATGCTCGCCTTGTCCACGTAAATCTTGTCGGCGGCCGCGGCCGCGTAATAGCCGCCTGACGCGCACATATCGCCAACCACGACGTACAACGGAATCGACGGATATTTGGCCCGCAAACGGTGAATCTCGTTATAGATAATGCCAGCCTGCACCGGGCTGCCGCCCGGGCTATTGCAACGTAGAATCACACCGGCGGTACCGGAGTCGTCGAACGCGCTTTGCAGCGCCGTGTTGATATCTTCGGCGTTCGCGTTCGTATCGGCGGAGATCTCGCCATTGAGCGTAATCACCGCCGTATGCCGGCCGGTGGCCGCGACCTTCTCGCCGGAGAAATCGAATGCGGCCCACACCGCCAGCAGAAATACGATCAGGTACAGAAGGCGGAAGAAGATTTTCCACCGCCGCGCCGCGCGCTGTTCGCTAATGGCCGCGAGCGCGATGCGCTCGAGCGCTGCGCGCTCCCAGCCCGGCTCATCGGCAGGCGTGGGGGAGCGGCCTGTCAGGGACGGTTCTTTCGGTTCGGGAGTCAGGTTGTCGGACATGCGTTGCAGTGGAAAGATCGAAGAGGAAAAGTCAGAGACCCGCCGGGCGCAGTTCGCCGTCCGGCAGCCAGAATACGGCGCGGCCTTCGGGCGTATCCCGCTCGTCCACCTGAACGGGGCGCAGCCTGCCGCCACGGCATGGACCACCGACACATTTGCCCGTATCCGGCGCGTAAATCGCGCCGTGCGTGGCACACATCAAGTATAAACCGGAGGACTCGAAGAACTGCCCCTCCGCCCAGTCCAGCTCCATCGGCACGTGGGCACAGCGGTTCAGATAGCCGTACGCACGGCCATCGTAGCGAACAAAAAACACCACCACTTCCGAGCCGCCGAGGGTAGCCGCGTGCCGCACACCGGCGCCGCCGTCGACCAGTTCCACGGCCGCGCAAATCCGCACCGGGTCCACGGCCGCCCCGCTCGGGTGCTCGTTCACTTGCTCGTTCATGTGTCCACTCATGCGTGCTCGCGCAGCCAGCCGGACAGCGCGCCAACGCTCGAAGCGACGAATTTCGGCGACAGCGCGGTCAACGAGCCCGCCGGATGCGCGCCATACGTCACGCCAATGCCCGCGACACCCGCGTTGATCGCCATCTGCAGATCGTGCGTCGTATCGCCGACCATCACGGTGCGCACGGGATCCTGCCCCAGTTCGCGCGTCAGTTCGTGCAGCATGGCCGGATGGGGCTTCGAGAACGTCTCGTCGGCACAGCGGGTGCCGTCGAACAGGCTCGTCAGACGCGACTGGTCGAGCGCACGGTTCAGGCCGACGCGGCTTTTTCCCGTTGCCACCGCCAGCAGATAACCCTGATCGCGCAATTCCTGCAGCATTTCGCGCACGCCGGCGAACAGTTCGGTGGTTTGATCCTTCACTAAATAGTGGAAGCGATAGCGCTCGGCCAGACGCGGATAGTCAGCCGGATCGAGCGTCGGCGCGGCGATTTGCAAGGCGTCGCGCAGGCCGAGTCCGATGACATAACTAGCGGCCTCGTCGGCGGGCACCGGCAGGCCGAGGTCGCGGCACGCCGCCTGGATGCTGCGCGTGATGTGCGCGGTCGAATCCATCAGCGTCCCGTCCCAATCGAAGACGATTAGATCAAATTGCTCTCTAGCCATGCGGTGTCGTCTCCGGGTGTGACCCATTTCGTAATTCGTTGAGCTGCGCGATGAAACTGCGACATTCGGCCGGCAACGGCGCCTCGAACTGCAGCGGCGCTCCGGTTGCCGGGTGCGTCAGCTTGAGCCGGTACGCGTGCAGGAACATGCGCTTGAGGCCCGGCTTCGCGTTGGCGCGCGCCAGCGCCTTGTTCAGCGCGAAGTCGCCGTATTTGGCATCGCCGACGATCGGCAGTTCCAGATGCTGCAAATGGACACGAATCTGATGCGTACGGCCGGTCTTCAGTTCCGCCTCGAGCAGCGCGTACTCCGGCCAGCGGTCGATCAGATTGAATACCGTATGCGAGGCCAGTCCGTCCGGCTGCACACGCACACGCCGCTCGCCATCGGCGGTCAGATACTTGTGCAGCGGTTCCTTGACCGCCCGGCGGCGGCCCCAGTCGCTTGCCCATTCGCCGTGGACGCACGCATAGTAGCGCTTATCCATCCTGTTCTCGCGAATCTGCTCGTGCAGGCCGACCAGCGCGGCGCGTTTCTTCGCCAGCATCAGGATGCCGGAGGTCTCGCGGTCGAGCCGGTGCACCAATTCGAGGAATTTCGCCTGCGGCCGCGCTTCGCGCATCTGCTCGATCACGCCGAACGCCACCCCGCTGCCGCCATGAACCGCGACGCCGGCTGGTTTGTCGATAACGAGCAGGTGCTCATCTTCAAAAATGATCTTGAAATGGGCGGCCGGCACCGGTATCTGAGCGATCGTTTCGTTCGGTTGAGCGACGCGGATCGGCGGCACGCGCACCAGATCGCCGAGCACGAGACGATGCTGCGCATCGACCCGGCCCTTATTTACCCGCACTTCCCCGCTGCGCAGGATGCGGTAAATATGGCTTTTCGGCACGCCCTTACAGACACGCAACAGGAAGTTATCAATGCGCTGTCCGGCCGCACTGTCGTCGATCTCGATGATCGAGACCTGGTCACTTGCGACCGATTTCTGGGATATTTTGCCTAACTCTTTCATTCTGAATATAATTTGCCCAGCAGTCTGCGGCGGCCGGCGCAGTGTCCGGAGTTCGGGCGGATTGCGCAGGTGCAAGCGATAAACCGTTATTTTACTTGCGCCGGGGTCTGGTTGCTCACCCTGAAAATGAGATGCAACAAGTTGCACGCACGAAGTCAGTGCCCGGCAGGGACGGCGCCCACAGGCGCGTTCGGTCAAGGTCGGCTTCGACGGTAACGGAATTTTGGTAAAAAAGAATTTAACTTTCAGCTTCGGTATCGGGCGGTCTGACGCCGTGTTGTCCGAAGCTGCCGGTTGCGAAAATACGGCGTGCGCCCGAGGCGTCTTGTAGAAAGTACAAGACATGGCGACGTCAAAATGAGGCGAGACACCCCCGGCGAGAAAAGACGCGCCTCCTGCGCGAACTTCCCGCTGCGGCATGACCACAGCCTTCGACCCTCCGGTCACGCGCCCAGTTGGCGCACCGGCGCGAGTGGATGAAGGCGTATGAAGGTCTGCCGGCAGAACCCGCGGCGTGTCGGGCCGTTATTTGAAGCCGTGTTCGCATGTGCCCTGCGGCACCGTGTCCTTTTGATCGGACTGGGCCCTCTCAGGCAATTCTCCCGCCATTTTTCCCGCTCCAGCGTGCTTGTGAAAACACAATAAAGCGCGGCATGCCGCTGCCCTCTACGCTCTCGCGACTGACAACCGCGCAGCCTGAGGCAGGCAAAGCCGCTCTGGAGTCGTTCAATGAAACGCATGTTGTTTAATGCGACGCAGCAGGAAGAACTGCGCGTCGCCATCGTCGATGGGCAAAAACTCATCGATATCGACATCGAAACCGCCGGGCGCGAACAGCGCAAAGGCAATATTTACAAGGGCATCATTACCCGCATCGAGCCGTCGCTTGAAGCCTGTTTCGTCAACTACGGCGAAGACCGCCACGGTTTTCTGCCGTTCAAGGAAGTCGCCCGCCAGTATTTCCGTGACGGCGTCGACATGCGCTCCGCGCGCATCCAGGACGCCCTGAAAGAAGGTCAGGAACTGATCGTTCAGGTCGAAAAGGAAGAGCGCGGCAACAAGGGCGCGGCCCTCACCACCTTCATTTCGCTGGCAGGCCGGTATCTCGTCCTGATGCCGAACAACCCACGTGGCGGCGGCGTGTCGCGCCGGATCGAAGGCGACGACCGTCAGGAACTGCGCGAAACCATGGCGCAGCTGCAATTGCCGGAAGGCATGAGTATCATCGCGCGCACGGCCGGCATCGGCCGTTCCGCCGAAGAGCTGCAGTGGGATCTGAACTACCTGATGCAACTGTGGCGCGCGATCGAAGCCGCGTCGCAAAGCGGTTCGGCCGGCCAGCCGATGCTGATTTATCTCGAATCGAGCCTGGTGATCCGCGCGATTCGCGACTATTTCCAGCCGGATATCGGCGAAATCCTGATCGACACCACTGAAATCCATGACCAGGCCCGCGCCTTCATGGATATCGTGATGCCGGACAACGTCGGCAAGGTGAAGCGCTACCACGACGACGTGCCGCTGTTCTCGCGCTTCCAGATCGAGCACCAGATCGAAACCGCGTACTCGCGTACGGTTCCGCTGCCGTCCGGCGGCGCCATCGTGATCGACCACACGGAAGCACTGGTCGCGATCGACGTGAACTCGGCACGCGCCACCAAGGGCGCCGACATCGAAGAAACGGCGGCGCGCACCAACCTCGAAGCCGCTGATGAAGTGGCCCGCCAGTTGCGTCTGCGCGACCTGGGCGGCCTGATCGTGATCGACTTCATCGACATGGAATCGGCCAAGAGCCAGCGCGAAGTCGAACAGCGCCTGAAAGACGCTTTGAAGCACGACCGCGCGCGCGTCCAGATGGGCAAGATCTCGCGCTTCGGCCTGATGGAACTGTCGCGTCAGCGTCTGCGTCCGGCTTTGTCGGAAGGCAGCCACGTGACCTGCCCGCGTTGCAACGGCACGGGCCATATCCGCGATACCGAATCGTCCGCGCTGCAAGTGCTGCGGATCATTCAGGAAGAAGCGATGAAGGAAAACACCGCGGCAATCCACTGCCAGGTGCCGGTCGAAGTGACCGCCTTCCTGTTGAACGAAAAGCGCGCGGAAATCAACAAGATCGAATCGCGTTTCAAGGTCAACGTCGTTCTGATCCCGAACAAACACCTCGATACGCCGCATTACAAGCTCGAGCGCCTGCGTCACGACGATGCGCGCCTCGACGAACCGCGTGCTTCGTGGAAGATGACCGAAGAAGCGGCCCGCGAACTGGAATCGGAAACCGGTTACAGCAAGCGCACCGAAGAAGTGAAGCCGAAGCAGGAAGCGGCGGTCAAGGGCATTACGCCTGAAAAACCGGCGCCGAGCGCACCGGTTCGTCCGGCAGCAATCCCGGCTCCGGTGGCGGTCACGCCGGCTAGCGGCGGCTTCATCGGCTGGTTGAAGAATCTGTTCGGCATGCAGCCGGCAGCGCCGACGCCTGTCGCACCGGCTACAACCGAAAAGCAGGCGCGTCCGCAGCGCGGCGAACGCACGGAGCGCGGTGAGCGCACCGGCGAACGCGGCGGCGATCGCAACCGCAATCGGCGTGGCGGCGCAGGCGGCCGCGATGCGGCGGGCCGTGGCGAAGGCGCGACGGGTGGCCGTCAGGCTCAAGGTCAGCAGCCGTCGCAGCGTCGCGAAGAACGCGAACCGCGTGAAGGCCGTGAGGCACGCGAGGGCCGTGAAGCACGTGAACCGCGTGGTAGTCGTGAGCCGCGCGAAGCACGTGAAGGCCGCGAACCGCGCGAGGGCCGTGAGCTGCGTGAAGGCCGCGAGGGCCGCGAGGGCCGCGACAATCGCGGCAATGAGCGTGCCGAAACCGTGGAAAGCGCAGCGCGTGGCGAGCGTCAGGAACGCGGTGAACGCCGTGAGCGTGGTGAACGCGGCGAGCGCCGTAAGCAGCAACCGGAAGCCGCTGAAGCACTGACGCAAAACGAAGCGCAATCCGCGGAAGAACTGGCGCAAAACCAGGCCGCGTTGAGCGAAAACGGTGCACCGGTCGATCAGGAAGCGGTGGCGCGTGACGGTGAAGAGCGCCGTCGCCGCCGTCGCGGCCGTCGCGGTGGCCGTCGCGAGCGTGAGGAAGATGGCGTGAACGGCAATCTGGCTGCGGACGTTGCGGAAGCCGAAAGCGACAACGTGACCGATGAAGCGCCAGTACGTACACCGCATCAACCGGTCGAGCGCAAGGCCGAGGTCAGTGAAGTGAAGGCAGTGGCCCCGGCGGAAGTGGCGGTCGCGGCTGTCGTGACTGAAACCGCTGCGGTCGCCGAGCTGCACGCTGCAACCGAAACGCCGGCTCCGGCCGTCGAGGCGGCTGTGAAGACGGAAACGGTTGCACCGGTCGCTGAAGCGCCGGTGACATCGGCTGCAGTCGAGCCAGTGGTGCAGGCTGCTGTCGCGCCTGTCGAAACCGCGCAAGCCACTCAGGTCGCCAGCGAGACCGTTTCGCTGGTCGAACCGTTGGCCCATGCCCATGTCGAAGCCCCCGTTGCAGCGCCGGTCGAAACTCGCGTTGAAGCGCCGGTCGTGACTCCGGTTGTCGAAGCTCAGGCTGAACCGGCGCCGGTCGTTGCACCGCCCCCGGCCGCTGTGGTGGAAGCAGTCGAAGCACCGGCAGTTCAGCCGGTGCCGCAAGCGGAGATCGCCGAGCCGCAGCCGGTCGTTGCAGCGGTTGCACCGGCAGTAGAACCGGCAGTCGTCGAGCCGGTGCCTGTTGCCGCGGCGCCGCAAGCGCCGCGCCAGAGCTATGTGTCCGAGGAGTCCCTGCAACCGGTGCTGGAACAGGCCGGTCTCGTTTGGGTGAACACGGACGCCAACAAGCTGCGGGCCGCGCAAGAAGCTGCTGCGCAAACCACCAAGCCGGCTCGCGCCGTGCGCGAGCGCAAACCGTTGCCGCCGCTAGACAGCGCGCCGATGCAACAAGTGGAAACAGGTAAGCACTCGCAGTAAGCTGCTCGTCGCCATGCAAAAAAGCCCGCCCTAACCGGCGGGCTTTTTGTTTATTGGGGCTGGAAAGACATGCATTGGACGCCTTTATGTCCGCCCCGGTATACCCGGAGGGCGCCCAGGGTGTGGCAGCGGTCCAATGCATTTCCGCTATAGAATGAAGATCCAGGTTCCAAACCAAGCGCCAATCGAAGCAATTCATGTCCCGACGCATCATCCCTGTTGCCGATTTCAGCGCGGTGCCGGTCATCTCCGGCCCGACGCAAGCGCCCAGCGGTGCGCTGCACGATACGCTGGCGCGCCCGCTCCGTGACCTGCGCATCTCGGTGACGGATCGCTGCAATTTCCGCTGCGTCTACTGCATGCCGCGCGCGGTGTTCGACAAGGACTATGCCTTTTTGCCACATAGCGCGTTGTTGAGCTTCGAGGAAATCGAGCGCCTGGCGCGGCTCTTCGTCGCACACGGCGTCGAGAAAATCCGTCTAACGGGCGGTGAGCCTCTGCTGCGCAAGAATCTGGAATTCCTGATCGAGCGCCTCGCGCAACTCACCACGGCGGAAGGCCGCCCGCTCGATCTGACGCTGACCACCAACGGCTCGCTGCTGGAACGCAAGGCCCGCAGCCTGAAAGACGCGGGCTTGACCCGCGTCACGGTCAGCCTCGACGCACTGGACGACACCCTGTTTCGCCGCATGAACGACGCCGACTTCGCGGTCGGCGACGTGCTGGACGGCATCGCCGCGGCCCAGGCAGTCGGGCTCGCGCCGATCAAGGTCAACATGGTCGTCAAGCGCGGCACCAACGACAGCGAAATCGTGCCGATGGCGCGCCACTTCAAAGGCTCGGGCGCGGTGCTGCGCTTTATCGAATACATGGACGTCGGCACCTCGAACGGCTGGAACATGGCTGAAGTGCTGCCGTCCGCCGACGTCGTGACGCGCATCGCCGAGCATTTCCCGCTCGTACCGCTCGAAGCGCATAGCGCCGGCGAGACCGCGCAGCGCTGGAGTTACGTGGACGGCGGCGGCGAAATCGGCGTGATTTCGAGTGTCACGCGCGCGTTTTGCGGCAGTTGCACGCGAGCGCGGCTGTCGACCGAGGGCAAGCTGTATCTGTGCCTGTTCGCGTCGTCGGGCCATGATCTGCGCACACTGTTGCGCGGCGGCGCGAGCGATGCGGATATCGCCACCGCCGTTGCCGAAATCTGGCAAGGCCGCACCGACCGCTATTCGGAATTGCGCGGCGGCAATAACACGGCTGAGGCGCACGCGCCGGATGGCCGCCGTGTCGAAATGTCGTACATCGGCGGCTGAGCGGCCGCACGCATGAGTCCAGAGCGCGAACACATCACCGCTCTGGTCCTCGCGGGCGGACGCGGCATGCGGATGGGCGGCGTCGACAAGGGGCTGCAACTGCTGCACGGCGAGCCGCTCGCTTTTCATGTGCTGAAACGAATCGCGCCGCAGACCGGCGCCCTGCTCATCAGCGCCAATCGCCACGCCGACGCCTACACCGCACTCGGTGCACCGTTCGGCGCCAAGGTCGTTGCCGATACCCTGCCCGGCTTTCCGGGACCTCTGGCGGGCTTGCTCGCCGGGCTGCGCGCGGCCGACACCGCGTACGTTCTGAGCGCACCGTGCGACACGCCGGGGCTGCCCACCGATCTCGCCGCCCGCCTCGCGCACGCCCTGGACTCGAACCAGGCCGACCTCGCCACCGTCACCACCGCCGACGCCGAGGGCAACGTCTCGCTCCATCCGGTGTTCGCGTTGTTGCGCACGAGTCTGGCCGACGACCTGTCGGCCTTTCTGGAAGCCGGTGAACGGAAGGTTCGCGCGTGGTACGCGCGCCACAAGACGGTGGAAGTCGCCTTTGCCGACGAGCGCGCGTTTTACAATATCAATTCGTTACAAGAACTCGCCGACCTCGAACGTTGTTGAGGCCCTGGTTGAAATCCTGCTCCGGCCGCATGGCAAATACCGGTCCCGCCTCCGGTCGCGACGTCCAGCTCTTCATGACCACGCTCAACGAATTTTCCCGCTGCGTCGCGCAGTACGATCCTCACGCGCTACCTGTTTCGGCCGCCCAGGCGATCGTCCGTGAGTGGGCCACGCCGGTCGCGGCAATCGAACGCGTGCCGCTGCGCGACGCACTCGAACGCGTGCTGGCAGCCGACATTGTGTCGCCGATCGACGTCCCCGCGCACGACAACTCGGCAATGGACGGCTACGCGTTCAACCACGCGGCGCTGGCAAACGGTGCGTCCACGGTCGGCCTGACCATCGTCGGCAAGGCGCTGGCGGGCCATCCGTTCGCGGGCCGCGTCGAGGCGGCGCAATGCGTGCGCGTGATGACAGGCGCCTGCATGCCGGCCGATTGCGATACCGTCGTGCCGCAAGAGCTTGTCGAGCGCAGCGGCGATTCCGCTGCCATCCATTTCGCTGCGAACGCGGTGTCGGCCGGCGCCAACCGGCGCCTCACCGGTGAAGACCTGGCTCGCGGTCATGCGGCGCTACGCGCCGGCCGCATCATGCGTGCATCGGATCTCGGCTTGCTCGCGTCGCTCGGCATCGGCGAAGTCAGCGTGCGGCGGCGTTTGCGCGTCGCCTTTTTCTCGACCGGCGACGAATTGCGCTCGCTCGGCGAGCCGCTCGACCCGGGCTCCGTGTACGACAGCAATCGCTACACGCTGTTTGCGATGCTCCGGCGCCTGAATGTGGACACGCTCGATCTGGGCGTGGTGCGCGACCAGCCTGCCGCGCTCGAAGCCGCGTTGCGCAGCGCCGCCGCCAGCGCGGACGTGGTGTTGACCTCCGGCGGCGTCTCGGTCGGCGAAGCGGATTTCACCAAGCAGTTGCTGCAGACATTCGGCGATGTCGCCTTCTGGAGTCTGGCGATGCGTCCGGGCCGACCGCTCGCTTTCGGCCGCGTCTGGTCCGGCGCGCATCCGGGGCTCGGGCTGCCTGCGCTATTCTTCGGCTTACCGGGCAATCCGGTCGCAGTCATGGTGACGTTCTATCAAATCGTGCGCGAGGCCCTGCTGCGGATGTCCGGCGCGACCCCGCAAGCGCTGCCGGTCATTCATGCTGCGAGCCGCCGCGCAATCCGCAAACGCGCCGGCCGCACTGAATACCAGCGCGGCGTGGCCCAACAGGACGCGAGCGGTCAATGGCACGTCACGCCGACCGGCTCGCAAAGCTCCGGCGTGCTGAGTTCGATGAGCGAAGCGAACTGTTTCATCGTACTCGGGCACGACGAAGTCGACATTGCCGAGGGCGAACGCGTCGATATCATGCTGTTCGACGGTCTTATCTGACGTCTGATTTGCTGCTCACTTGCCGCGCATCTGCCGCTTTACCCACCACTACTACGACATACGGGTTTGACTTACATGAAAAAACAGATCTCGTTCATTGCCCCGGGACAGACGGCCAAAGCACTCATCCTCGTGTACCTGACGTTCTCGGTGCCGATCGTGCTGCTCGGCGTGCTGGTCGCGTTCGTGCGCTATGGCAAGGTCGAACTGAGCACGGTGTTCAGCGCGCTGCTGCTGAATGCGATCCTCGGTTTCATCCTGTTGTGGATTGCGTGCCACGCATACAACTGGGTCGCATCTCGCTTCGGCGGCATCGAAATCCAGCTGACCGACGCGCCGGAAGAAGCGTAATGACCGCGACGATTCGCAGCGCGACGCCCGCAGACGCAGGCGCGATCTTCGCGCTGACGTACGAGCTGGCAGAATTCGAAAGCCTCACGCACGTATTCGTCGCGACGGAAGACGGCCTGCGTGATGCGCTATTCGGTGCGCGGCCATCGATCGAAGCGCTGGTTGCGGAAGACGAAGGACGCATCGTCGGCTATGCGCTGTTCTTCCACAATTACTCGAGTTTCGTCGGCAAGCGTGGCCTGTATCTCGAGGACCTCTACGTTCAACCGGGCCAACGCGGCAGCGGCCTCGGCACCGCGCTGCTTGCCCGGCTGGCAGCGCTGGCAGTCGAGCGGCAGTGCGGACGCTTTGAATGGACCGTGCTCGACTGGAACCGGCAGGCCATCAGTTTCTACGAGAGGATGGGTGCGACGGTGATGCCGGATTGGCGCGTCGTGCGTCTGGCGGGCGATGCGCTCGAACAATTGGCCGCTACCGCTGCGGCAGGCACCGCCACTACCCCGAACTAAGTCACTAAGTCACCGAGTCACTGAATCACTGAATCACGCCACTCTACTGTTCGTCGGGATCCACGCCTGACAGCGCATCGCCGAGCACTCCGCTCGCCTCCTCACCCGGCAACGCCTCGACGTCGCGCAGCTTGCGGTTCATCGCACGGGTACGCGTTTCCGCGGCTTCGATCGACCGGGTGACAGTTTCCAGCTGCGCCTTGGTCTTTGCCAGCACGTCGCCGAATTTGCCGAACTCCGTCTTGACCGCGCCGAGCACCTGCCACACTTCGCTCGAACGCTTCTCGATCGCGAGCGTGCGGAAGCCCATCTGCAAGCTGTTGAGCAACGCGGTGAGCGTGGTCGGGCCGGCAATCGTCACGCGATAGTCGCGTTGCAGCAGGTCGGTCAGGCCCGGCCGCCGCAGGATTTCCGCGTACAGGCCTTCGGTTGGCAGGAACAGCAGCGCGAAATCGGTGGTGTGCGGCGGCGACACATACTTCTCCGCGATCGTGCGCGCCTCGGCGCGAATCCGTGCTTCGAGCGCGCGCGATGCCTCTTCCACCGCGACCGGATCGGCGCGCTCCTGCGCTTCGATCAAGCGCTCGTAGTCTTCGCGTGGGAACTTGGCGTCGATCGGCAGCCAGACCGGCGTGGCCGGGCCGCCCGCCTCCGCGCGGCCCGGCAACTTGATCGCGAATTCGACGCGATCGGCGCTCTTCGGTACGGTCGCGACATTCTTCGCGTATTGGTCCGCGGTGAGCAGTTGTTCGAGCAACGCTTCGAGCTGCACCTCGCCCCAGGTACCGCGCGTCTTGACGTTGGTCAGCACCTTCTTCAGATCGCCGACGCCTGCAGCCAGCGTCTGCATTTCACCCAGGCCGCGATGCACCTGCTCCAACCGGTCGGACACCTGCTTGAACGATTCGCCGAGGCGCTGCTCCAGCGTCGCGTGCAACTTTTCGTCGACGGTGCGGCGCATTTCTTCGAGCTTGGTCGAATTGTTCGCCTCGATGTCTTTCAGCCGCTGCTCGATGGTCGCGCGCACTTCGGCGAAGCGGCGATCGTTCGCCTCGGTGAGTTGCCCCAATTGCAAGGCCAGTGTCTCGCCGAACTGCTTGAGCGTTCGGCCTTGTTCGTCGCGTGCCTGTTGCGCCTGCTGTTGCAGGCTGTGACGCACCGCGTCGAGCTGCTGCGCAAAGCCGTCGATCTTGCTGCCTTGCACCGTCGTCATACTGCTGAACTGCGACGCCAGCGTTTGTTGAAACTGCGCGAAACCGCTGCTCAACTCGGTGCGCGACACGCGCGCCGTCTCGGCGATGTCATTGCGCAATTGCCGTTCGAGCCGCTCGTAAGCATGCGACTGCGCTGCTGCCGCGGCGTCGAGGCGCTCGCCGAGCGCCTCGAACTGCTCGTTTTTATCAGCGTGGCTATTGCCGCGCATCAGCAACGCCAACGCGATGACCAATGCGACCGCCAGCACTGCCACGGCCACCACCAGAATCATGGTCATGACCGCGCCTTGCCGATCACTTCGGGGTTGATCGGATTCGGCGGACGTCCGGCGCGCGGGCCCTCACCCAGCGCCGCGATCAGATTGTCGGCGGCGAGGTTCGCCATGGCGCGGCGCGTCGCTTCGGTCGCGCTGGCGATGTGCGGCGTCAGCACGACATTCGGCACGGTCAGCAAAGCGGGATTGAGATTCGGCTCGCCTTCATAGACATCCAGGCCAGCCGCGGCGATCTGCTTCGTGCGCAGTGCCTCGACCAGTGCCGCATCGTCGACAATGCCGCCGCGCGCGATGTTGGTGAGCGTTGCAGTCGGCTTCATCTGCGCGAGTTCGACCGCGCCGATCGTGTGATGGTTTTCCTTCGTGTACGGCAACACGAGTACCACGTGATCGGCACGCCGCAACAGGTCCTGCCTGGACACGTATTGCGCGTTCAACTCCGCTTCGATCTCCGGCGCGACACGCGAACGGTTGTGATAGATCACCTGCATGTTGAAACCTTTTGCGCGACGGGCCAGCGCCTGGCCGATCCGGCCCATTCCGACCACGCCGAGCGTCGAGCCGTACAGATCCGTGCCGAGAAAGCCGTCGTACGCCCACTTCTGCCATTTGCCCGCGCGCAACCAGTGTTCCGATTCAGCGATGCGGCGCGCCGCCGCCATCATCAGCGCCCAGCCGAAATCGGCGGTCGATTCGTTCAGCACGTCCGGCGTGTTGGTGCCGAGCACGTTGGCCGCGTTGAACGCGGCCATGTCGAAGTTGTTGTAGCCCACCGCCATGTTCGCCACCACCCGCAGACGCGGCGCCGCCGCGAGTTCCGCCGGGCCGACCGGATCGCCCGCGGTCAGCGCGCCGTCTTTATCCGCGAGACGGCGCGTCAACTCGTCGGCGGACAACACGTCGCCCTGGTTCCAGTCGACGTCGAAATACTGTTTGAGCCGTTCGATCACATCGGGAAAGATCGGACGGGCGACGAGGATCTTCTGCATTGCAATTCTCCGAATAGCGCGTCGAGTTCAATTGTCTCGGCGTCAAAAGCAGCCTCAAAAAAACAGCCAGCCGGTAACGAGAAAGAGCGGCATCAGCACCGCGCCGGACCAGCCAAGATACGCAAAGAAGCTCGGCATGCGAACGCCGCGCGATTCCGCAATCGCTTTCACCATGAAGTTCGGCGCGTTGCCGATATAGCTGTTCGCGCCCATGAATACCGCTCCAGCCGAAATCGCCGCGAGCGTCGTGGCGCCGGTGGTCATCAATGTCTGCGCGTCGCCGCCCGCCAGGTTGAAGAACACCAGGTAGGTCGGCGCATTGTCGAGAAACGACGATAGCAGGCCGGTTGCCCAGAAGTACATCGTGTCGTGTGGCTGACCGGCGGAATCGTTGATCAGATGGACGATGCCCGCGAACGCGCCCGCCTCGCCGGCGCGCAAGATCGTGATGACCGGCGCGATCGTCACGAAGATGCCGGCGAACAGTTTGGCGACCTCTTCGATCGGCGCCCAGTTGAAGTCATTGCCCGCGCGCGCCGCACGCGGCGTCAACGCCAGCGAGAGCAAAGTGACGCCGATCAGCGCGACGTCGCGCACGGCATTCTGCAAGGCGACGTGCGTGCCGAACACGTCGAACTCGACGCCCGGCTTCCAGAGCCCACTCATCAGCACCAGCGCGATCACCGCGGCAAGAAGCAGGAAATTGACCTTGCCGTCGATGCCGAGAGGCGGCGAATCAGGCGTCGGGTCGAGAAAGCGTGAACGCTCTTCCTCGCGCCGATGAAAATAGTACGAGTCGAGCGCGTAAAAACCCACAAGCAGCACGGCGCAAACGAACAGCATTGGCAGCGCCAGATGCGTGGTGGTCCAGAAGAAGCCGACGCCCTGCAGGAAGCCGAGAAAGAGCGGCGGGTCGCCGAGCGGCGATAGCGAGCCGCCCGTGTTCGCCACCAGAAAGATGAAGAACACCACCACATGCACGACGTGCTTGCGGTTGTCGTTGGCGCGCAGCAATGGGCGGATCAGCAGCATCGCCGCGCCGGTCGTGCCCATGATGCTGGCGAGCGCGGTGCCGAGCGCCAGAATCGCCGTGTTCAAACGCGGCGTGCCATGCAGATTGCTGCGCACGCAAATACCGCCCGCCACCGTGTAGAGCGCGGCCAGCAGCACGATGAACGGCACGTATTCTTCGAGAAGCGCGTGCACCAGCGTGTCAAATGCGATGCCCGCGCCGTACGTCAGCGCAAACGGCACCAGAAACACCAACGCCCACGCCGCCGCGATCTTGCCGAAATGGTGATGCCAGAAAGCTGGCGCGACTAGCGGAAACACCGCGATCGACAGCAGCACGCCGGCAAATGGCAAACCCCACAGGGCCGACAACGTCGCACCGTCGAGCGTAGCCGCCGACGCCAGTTGAGGCCACCCAGCCAGCGCCAGTGCAGCGGCGAGCACCATGCTCGTCCACACGGCATGTCGTTTCATATCAGCAAGTCCTTGTTATTGATGGCGGCCGCACGCGCAACGCCAGTGAAGCGTGAGACGCCGACGCGCGCCCCGCTCAGGCGCCACGTACGACGATCACATGCACCCGATAAGGCCCATGCGCGCCAAGCACGATGGTCTGTTCGATATCGCCGGTGCGCGACGGCCCGGAGACGAAATTGACCGCGCGCGGCAGTTCGCCGCGCTCGCTGCGAATCAGGTCGAACGCCTCTTCATGTCCTGAGACGATTCGCGAAGCCGGCACGATCGCAATGTGCGTTTCGGGCAGCAGACCTGCCGAAGCATAGGTTTGCTGCCCGGACAACAGGACCAGCGTGCCGGTCTCGGCGGTTGCACAGAAGCAGCCGGTGAGGCCGACCATGTCGCCGTCTTTCGGTTTGCGAAATTCGACGGTGAGGCCGGCTTCGGCCCATTGCAGGTCTTGCAGCGTTTGCCATGCAATCGCCTGCGTGGGCAATACGTGTTGCGTGAGGTAGCGATGCGCGGCGGCGGGCACCTCGCTCAGTGTTTCGACCGTATCGACGGTGGTCGCCATCTTCTGCGCTTCTTCGATGAAGCGCCCGGTCAGATCGGCCGGCATCTCCGGACGCGGGCCCGGCGGATGCCGCGCCAGATAATCGGCGGCGGCCTCGTGCTCGGAAGCAGACGGTTCAGGCTCGCGCCCTTGCGCCGCGCGGATACGCGCCAGGATGTTGCGGCGGGCAATCGATGTGTCCATATGCGAAATCCTCGTGTCGACAGCCGTGCGATGTGACGAGGATTATACCGGCCGCCCTGCACGCAAACGCGCTGGCCGAACGGCCAATCCCTGCGCATCGCATGCATCAGACACGCCGTTAGCCGTGTTACTTCGCAGCCTCTTCGTCAGGTTGCGCAATGCCGAATACCTGACGCAAATACGCGAGATACGCCTTGTCGTCGCACATGTTCTTGCCCGGCGAATCCGACAGCTTGGCCACCGGCTGACCGTTGCAACGAACCATCTTGATGACGATCTGCAAAGGGTTATAGCCGAGGTCGTTGGTCAGATTGGTGCCTACGCCGAAGGCCAGCTTGCAGCGGCCACGGAAACGCTCGTACAGTTGCAGCACCTTCGGAATGTCGAGCGCGTCGGAGAACACGAGAATCTTGGTGCGCGGGTCGCACCGGTTCGCCTCGTAGTGCTTGAGCAGGCGCTCGCCCCAGTCGAACGGATCGCCGGAATCGTGACGCGCGCCGTCGAACAGCTTGCAGAAGTACATGTCGAAGTCACGCAGAAAGGCCTGCATACCGTACACGTCGGACAGTGCGATACCCAGGTCGCCGCGATACTCCTTCGCCCACATTTCGAAGCCGAAGGTCTGCGAATCGCGCAGCCGCGGTCCAAGTGCCTGGCACGCCTGCAGGTATTCATGCGCCATTGTGCCGAGCGGCGTGAGGCCGTGCTTCATCGCATAGAAGACGTTGCTGGTGCCGGCGAATTGCTCGCCCAAGCCGTCTTTCAGCGTGAGGATCACTTCTTCGTGCCACTGCTTGGAGAAGCGGCGGCGCGTGCCGTAATCGGCGATCTTGCAGTCGGCGAATTCCGGGCGCGCGCCCAGCAACTTGATCTTTTCGACGAGACGGCCGCGCCCTTCACTGTAGTCGGGCTTTTGCTGCGTGTTGCGGAAATAGACCTCGTTGACGATCGCGAGCATCGGGATCTCGAACAGGATCGTGTGCAGCCACGGCCCCTTGATCTCGATGTCGATTTCGCCATTGCCCTTCGGCGACGGTTCGATCGAAATGTATTTCTCGTTCAGATGAAACAGCGCGAGAAACTCGATGAAGTCGCCCTTGATGAAGCGCATGCGCCGCAGATAATCGAGCTCGTCGTCGGTAAAGCGCAGTTCGCAGAGCTTGCGCACTTCATCGCAAATCTCACCGATGTACGGTACGAGGTCGACGTTCGGCGTGCGGCAGCGAAACCGATATTCAACGTTCGCCGCGGGAAAGTGATGCAACACCACTTGCATCATCGTGAACTTGTACAGATCGGTATCGAGCAGCGAAGTAATAATCATGACGGTGCGAACTGGACTGCAGAAAAAGCGCAAGGCCTGACTCAACCCCACGCGCGAGCGGTGCGCCCCGTGCGCACCGACCTGATGCATGTTACCCGAATGCGCCCGGATTCAGCGCGCCGGCGGGCCGATGCGCCGGACGCCATAAACTAATCACGAAAACATATAAAAGCCGTTGCCCGATGCCGCATGCGCCTCTTGACGTTACGTTACAATAACGCTTTTGGCGTTTCCGCCTTCCCTGATTCCGCATGCAGGAGCTGCTTGAATGACTCACGTTGTGACCGAAAGCTGCATCAAGTGCCGCTATACCGACTGCGTCGATGTGTGCCCGGTGGACTGCTTTCGCGAAGGTCCCAACTTCCTCGCGATCGACCCCGATGAATGCATCGACTGCGCTGTGTGCGTCGCCGAATGCCCGGTGAACGCCATTTATGCCGAAGAAGACGTGCCGGGCGACCAGCAGAACTTCATCGAGCTGAATGCCGATCTGGCGAAGAACTGGCCGAGCATCACCAAGACCAAGGCGCCGCTGCCGGAAGCCGACGAGTTCAAGGACGTGAAGGAAAAGCTCGCCCTGCTCGCACGCTGAGCGGCGCGGCCTGTCCCCCGCCGTTGCATTCGAATCAAACCGGGATGAACGCAGGGTATTGACAGGCGCTTTAGCTGCTCCTACAATTTCGCTTCTCTGCTGTTGTTGTTCTGTTCCTCGATAGCTCAGTCGGTAGAGCGCCGGACTGTTAATCCGTAGGTCCCTGGTTCGAGCCCAGGTCGAGGAGCCAAGAATTGCAAAAGCCCGTTAACCAAGACGGGCTTTTTTATGTAGACCAAGTTGTACTGCTGTTCCTCGATAGCTCAGTCGGTAGAGCGCCGGACTGTTAATCCGTAGGTCCCTGGTTCGAGCCCAGGTCGAGGAG
>NZ_JAWRXB010000112.1:0-397 GCF_046535245.1 Paraburkholderia sp. SIMBA_030 | reverse complement strand
CATGGGGATGGGTGGAAACTTCGTTCGCGCCGCCCCCGACTCTGAGGTGACGGAACAAGCTCTGGCGAACACGCGGCTGAGCGTCCAGATCTCCACCAAGCTGAACCACTCGCACCTGGCAACGGGGCAGCGCGCACTGATTCTGCCTACTTTGGGCCGCACCGAGAAAGACACCCAGGTGACAGGCGACCAACGCGTCACTGTGGAGGACTCCATGAGTGCAGTGCACGCGTCCCGGGGACGCCTCAAACCCGCAAGCGAACACCTGCACTCGGAAGTGCTATCGTGTGCAATCTCGCCCACAGGATCTTCACAGATGGCCGCGTACGACTGCCCAACGCCCCCAAGGCGGCGTGGCTGTCCATGCGGGACGACTATTCCCTGATCCGCAAACACA
>NZ_JAWRXB010001062.1:0-255 GCF_046535245.1 Paraburkholderia sp. SIMBA_030 | reverse complement strand
CCGAGAACCGCGCGAGCGGGCTGACCTTCGAGCCGGTCGAAATCGGCGCGCTGGCGCGCCGCACGGTGCGCGACTGGGTGCAGGCCGCGCTCGCGAAGCGCATGGACCTCGGTTACGAAGGCCCGGAGGACGACGCGCCGCTCGACGTCGACGGCAATCCCGTGATGCTGCGCGAGATGCTCGGCAATCTGGTCGACAACGCAATCCGCTACACGCCCGAAGGCGGCCGCATCACCGTGCGCGTGCGGGCCGAGC
>NZ_JAWRXB010001061.1:0-255 GCF_046535245.1 Paraburkholderia sp. SIMBA_030 | reverse complement strand
GTAACCGCCACCGAAGGTATGACCGGCAACCGAATACAGGAACAGGCCGCTGTACAGGTTGTTGTCGACCTTGCCTTTACCGTTTGGCGCGTTGTAGTTGCCAGTGGTGTAGTACAGCGGGTCGTGACCGTTGGCACCGTCGTCAGAGCTGTTGAAGTAACGGAAATCCGACTTCAACACGCCCGGGCCGATTGCCCAGTTGTGAACCAGACCCAGGAAGTGTTGCTTGTAGAACTCTTCCAGGTTGCCGTAGTA
>NZ_JAWRXB010001060.1:0-255 GCF_046535245.1 Paraburkholderia sp. SIMBA_030 | reverse complement strand
CGTGTGCGATTGAACGTCTCCAGCCATTCCGGGCAAAACACCACCAACGCGCTGACGATCATGCCGTTGATGAACGCTTCCGGAAAAATCAGCAGCCACAGATAGCCGACAAAATCTTCGAGCCAATACGGCATGACAAAAATTTCGTCGTACCACAGCACCCCCAGCGCCAGCAGCAGACACAACAATGCCGACAGCGCGGCGGCAAAAAAACCCGAACAGAAGATATACACAAAGGGATTTCGCGGTTGCGCC
>NZ_JAWRXB010001059.1:0-255 GCF_046535245.1 Paraburkholderia sp. SIMBA_030 | reverse complement strand
TGTTTTATTATCGAAAACAGATGATGGAAAAGTCGTATAGAAACAAATAAAGCTGAGAAAGCACGTAATGATTAGCGTCTAGTCTACATTTTTGCTTTCTCAGCCCTCTTTATATTCTTTGTTTTAGATTATTCTACAGTATGCTTATCTACACTGGTTACATTCTCTGGAGTCCATTCTACGCGTTTCACAAAGTCCTTTTCCCGAACAGGGCATTCTTTGATCTGGCAAACAGAGCATGAGATTGGTTTACAA
>NZ_JAWRXB010001058.1:0-255 GCF_046535245.1 Paraburkholderia sp. SIMBA_030 | reverse complement strand
AGCCTGCCGCCCGCGTGTTTCGGCACCGGCAAGGTTCAGGAGTTCTTCCAGAACCGCCTGGACGCCAATGAGCACCCCTATTTCCAGAGCATCTGCCAGCTGACGGTGTCGGCGCACCTGCCGTTGAATTCCACCGCGCTGTAGCTGGTGGTGTAGGCACCGGTCGACAGCCAGTACAGGCGGTCGCCGATCGCCAGGTTCAGCGGCAGGCCGACTTCTATGACAGCGCGTTTCTCGACCAGGCCAGCCAGGCCC
>NZ_JAWRXB010001057.1:0-255 GCF_046535245.1 Paraburkholderia sp. SIMBA_030 | reverse complement strand
ATTATAACAAAAGTTAAAATTTGATAAATGAGTTTTACATCCTTTTATAAATTAGGTATTATATATTTATTTTTCTTTTATTTGTAAAATAAAATCCTGTCAAATGGTATATATCTGGTAACGAGTGAGAAAATCTCCCTTAATTGAGAGAATATACAGAAAATAATATAAAAAAACAGGCCGAAGCCTGTTTTTTTATTCTGTCACTGCCTCAGTTACAGCCGCGAAAACGAGTGCTCCCGCTTTCTCTAATCG
>NZ_JAWRXB010001056.1:0-255 GCF_046535245.1 Paraburkholderia sp. SIMBA_030 | reverse complement strand
GCATCGCGTTCGTCGCGCAGCAGTTGCCAGAAGTCGTCGGGACTCTCGACGCCACCGGGGAACCGACACGCCATCCCGATGATCGCTATTTGCTTGTTCATGCTCTTTCTGATTTGGCCAGCGCATTGCGATCACACGCACGCGGCTCGTTCGAATGGGTGACGGCCGACATCAGTATTCGGCCCAGTTCTTCTGCCCGGATATCCTGTGCGCAGGCAATGGCGCTCGCATCATTCTTCCAGACGAAATAGTCGC
>NZ_JAWRXB010001055.1:0-255 GCF_046535245.1 Paraburkholderia sp. SIMBA_030 | reverse complement strand
ATGCCTTGGTTGGGGGGACGCCACAGGTAGGGGACATGGCGGAGACCGATCAGGCGGGAAGGTAGAAAGCCGCCGACGCCGGACCGGACGTCTGTAACTCGTGGCGAGTCGGGTTCCCCCGTTTATTTCTTTCTTGCCCGGGGCTTCGGCTCTTTGGGCGGCATCTGGGCAATGTGGGCGAAGGCTTTGGCAACCCAGGGCTCGGCTTGCGAGGGATCGTCGTTCCACTCTTCGGGGAGGCCGACGTAGCCGCCC
>NZ_JAWRXB010001054.1:0-255 GCF_046535245.1 Paraburkholderia sp. SIMBA_030 | reverse complement strand
ATCGTCAACTGCGACCGCACCACATATCCGTACTATGCGTCGAAGGCCAAAAAAGAGGCGGTCTACGCGCAGGCATCCTTGGAAACAGTGGTGGTGCGGGCCACCCAGTTCCACAGCCTGGTTGCCGCGATCTTCCAATCGGGAGCGAAGCTTCGCCTGATCCCGGTCTTCAGGGGCGCGAAATTCCAGTCCATTTCACCCACCGACGTTGCCCGTGGCCTGCTTGAATCCGCGTTTGCAGTCCCGGACACGGAG
>NZ_JAWRXB010001053.1:0-255 GCF_046535245.1 Paraburkholderia sp. SIMBA_030 | reverse complement strand
ACCTAAAGAATTTGATTCTCTTTTAATCTATAATCATTATTGGGTAATACAAAATAAATCTTTTGATGAAGTCATTACCTGGAATCGAAAGCTAATGAAGCAGGCAGAGAAGCAAAATTATCCAAAAGGAATTGTTTGGGGACATCTTAATATTGCCAACCGATACTATAATTATGGACGTTTCAATGAAAGTCTTAAAGAACTGGATGCTGCAGAAAAAATTGCAGAAAAAAATGTTATAGATAATAATACCAG
>NZ_JAWRXB010001052.1:0-255 GCF_046535245.1 Paraburkholderia sp. SIMBA_030 | reverse complement strand
ATCGGCGACAGCTCGCCGGAATCGGCCGGTCTCGAACTGCCCGACTTCGCACCAGCCGGTGCAGCTGGCGGCGGAGGTGCCCTCATGGACGGCTTCGGTTCGGACTTCGGCTTCGACAGCACCGAGGATCTTCTCAGCCTCGGCGACGACGACGGCAACTTCAATCGCCGCGTCAAGGAAGGCCCGGAGCGCAAGCTGTCGCGAATGGTCGAGATCAACGAGGAGCGCGCTGCGAAAATCCTCAGAAAATGGGCG
>NZ_JAWRXB010001051.1:0-255 GCF_046535245.1 Paraburkholderia sp. SIMBA_030 | reverse complement strand
CTCGCAATCGACATGACGAAGGGCAAGGCGTATATGCAATTCGACGAATGCTGGTACTGCATGCCTTGCGAGCAGGATTGCCCGACGGGCGCCGTCAAGGTGTCCATTCCGTATCTTCTGCGTTAAGCGATGCGCGGAATGTCTACTCTTCCATCACGTCCATTCATGACCGATTCGACTGATCCGAATGCTTCGCTCGATGCCGTTCCCGCGGAAGCCATCGCGCTGCTGTCTCGTCTCGCGTCCGAAGACGCC
>NZ_JAWRXB010001050.1:0-255 GCF_046535245.1 Paraburkholderia sp. SIMBA_030 | reverse complement strand
ACCACCCAAGACCCACGCCGTATCCGCACTTGCTTCGTAAACTGCGAGACCTCTTTCCGTAACTGCAAGAGAGAAGTCTAGACCGGTCTTCCCCACTCGATAGCTTGTTTGGAATTGACCATCAGGATAGCTGACGATCTGAACCAAGTGATCGACTTCCTTTCGCAAGGCATCTCTGGCTAGGGTTACACGGGTAGCAGTTGACGCAGTCGTTACTCCCAACCCGGGCGGACAATATGCAACGCCATCCACAAC
>NZ_JAWRXB010001049.1:0-255 GCF_046535245.1 Paraburkholderia sp. SIMBA_030 | reverse complement strand
ACCGGCAGCGGCGTCTGCGTCATGTTCATTCATGGCTGGACGTGCGACTCCCATGACTGGATGTGGCAGTTGCCGTACTTCGAAACCCGGTATCGCGTGATCGCAGTCGACTTGCGCGGGCATGGCCGATCGGAGGTGACGCCGCCAGGCACGTATGCGCCCTCGCACTACGTCGCGGACCTCGAAGCCTTCATGACGACGCATTACCCGGGCCAACGATTCGTGCTCGTCGGGCACTCGATGGGCGCGCAGATC
>NZ_JAWRXB010001048.1:0-255 GCF_046535245.1 Paraburkholderia sp. SIMBA_030 | reverse complement strand
GCACCGCCCGAGAGCACGAAAGCCATGCCGCGATAGATGGTGAGCGTGCCCAAGGTCACGACGATCGGCGGTATCTCCAGCGCCCAGACCAGGAAACCGTTGATGGCGCCAAGGCAGGCGCCGATGGCGATGGCGGCAATGATCAGCACGGCCAGCGGCAGATCGGGATAGGCGGCATTCATCATCGCAATCGCCATGCCGGTGAAGGCCAGATTGGCGGCGACCGACAGGTCGATCGACTTCGTCAGGATCACC
>NZ_JAWRXB010001047.1:0-255 GCF_046535245.1 Paraburkholderia sp. SIMBA_030 | reverse complement strand
CCAGGCGTGGTAGCTTCTTCAGGGTGAGATCCGCGCCATAATCCCGCAGTTTGCCAGGCGGCATAAGCCAACTGAACCACGACACCAAAGCTGAACAGGCACACCGCCAGTGGGCGAAACCACGGAACAAAACCAATCGCCACCAGCATCGTCGTTGCCGGAAACAAACTCACAAAACTGCTCAGCACTGGATGGCGAACTTCCGCCAGCACGCTATGCGGAAAGCGTATGAGTCGGGCAATGAATGCGCTAGTC
>NZ_JAWRXB010001046.1:0-255 GCF_046535245.1 Paraburkholderia sp. SIMBA_030 | reverse complement strand
ACGAGCGTGACCGCGCTAAGCCGTCCGTGTCCCTGCTCGTAATCGAGCACGGCATTCAATCCGCCGCACGTCAGAATCTCGGTGACGCGGCCGCGGCTGTCGCGCTCGAACTGGCACCACTGCCCAGCCTGATCCTCGATGCGGCGCACCCATGCGATACGGCCGGAGTCCGGATCGTATCGGCCGAAGTCGTAATACGTCTCGCCAATGTCATGCAGGATGTAACGTCCATCCGGCGTACAGGTCAGATATTGC
>NZ_JAWRXB010001045.1:0-255 GCF_046535245.1 Paraburkholderia sp. SIMBA_030 | reverse complement strand
ATCGCAACCGATGTCCTGGCAGCCATCATCATGGCTGTATCGACCGGGCTGATCCTTGTCGCGCTCGGCGCAGTCTTCCTCGAAAGCCACCTCACCGACCTGCGCGGCCTCGCCAACGCCTCGCTTGAAGGCCTGCTGATCCTGCGCGACGGCCGGATCATCGATGCCAATGAGCGGTTCCAGGAGATGTCCGGCTGGAAATTCACCGAGCTTCAGGGAAATGTCCCCGATGTGGTCTTGATCTCCCATAGCGCC
>NZ_JAWRXB010001044.1:0-255 GCF_046535245.1 Paraburkholderia sp. SIMBA_030 | reverse complement strand
CCTGCTCTCTGGAGCCTCCTCGGCTTGGCGGTCCTCGCTGCCATGAGCAACCTGTCCCGCAAGCTGGGACCGATAACCGTTACCGGGCCCGAAAGCACGTGGTGGCTTCCGCTCCCCCTCGACCGGCGTCCGATGGTTGGTCCCCGATTCCTCCGCAAAGTAGCCCTTACCGCCGTGGGCTCAGCACTGGCTTACCTCTTGTTCAGCGTGATGACTACCCTCGGCCGCAGCCCCGGGGAGCACCTCCTCGCATCG
>NZ_JAWRXB010001043.1:0-255 GCF_046535245.1 Paraburkholderia sp. SIMBA_030 | reverse complement strand
AGAAACCGCCTGACGCATCCAGGAGCCGATACGCTCATGGGCTTGTTCATCCTGCCAGTGACCGGTAACGACGGCATGTTGCTGACGCATACGCGCGCCAATGAAGCCGAACTCGCGACCGCCATGTGCAGTCTGGTTCAGGTTCATAAAGTCCATATCGATACTGTCCCACGGCAGCGCCGCGTTGAACTGGGTGTGGAATTGCAGCAACGGTTTGTTGAGCATGGTCAGGCCGTTGATCCACATTTTGGCCGG
>NZ_JAWRXB010001042.1:0-255 GCF_046535245.1 Paraburkholderia sp. SIMBA_030 | reverse complement strand
GGAGTCTCGCGCAGCGGGCCTGTTACCGCTCGGCGTAGAAGGTGAAAACAGCGCCGACTGGATTGTCGTGGATTTGGGCGATGTGATTGTCCATGTCATGCAGGAAGAGAGCCGTCGCCTGTATGAACTGGAAAAACTCTGGAGTTAATGCGTGAAGCTGCAACTTGTCGCCGTGGGAACGAAAATGCCGGACTGGGTACAAACCGGTTTTACCGAGTACCTGCGTCGTTTTCCGAAAGATATGCCCTTCGAGCT
>NZ_JAWRXB010001041.1:0-255 GCF_046535245.1 Paraburkholderia sp. SIMBA_030 | reverse complement strand
ACGCTGAATGAAGTCGGCCTGTTTTCGGACGGCACGGCGGTGAAGCTGGTCGGCGAGGAAACCTTCCGCCTGTGCCGCGAATATCTCGACGACGTGCTGCTCGTGGATACCGATGCGCTGTGCGCCGCGATCAAGGACGTGTTCCAGGACACCCGCAGCGTGCTGGAGCCCGCCGGCGCGCTCGCCGTGGCGGGCGCGAAACAGTACGCCGAGCGCGAGGGCATCGAGAACCAGACGCTGATCGCGATCACGTCC
>NZ_JAWRXB010001040.1:0-256 GCF_046535245.1 Paraburkholderia sp. SIMBA_030 | reverse complement strand
AGAAGTGGTCCGGGTTCTGAAGCCGGATGTCGTAGTCCGCACGCACGGTGTTGTCCCATTCCATGTCGATGTCCGGGTTCGGCACATCGAAGTGAAAGGCGTTGGCATTTGCGCTCCACAACCCACACACCGCAGCGATACAGGTGGCGTGCACGCCAAGGCTGATCGCACTTGGCTTTAGACTCTTCTGTTTCATGCGTCTCCTCTTGTCTTTGTCGAACTGCCGCAGAAATGACGTTGAGCCCTCGATTTCTGC
>NZ_JAWRXB010001039.1:0-256 GCF_046535245.1 Paraburkholderia sp. SIMBA_030 | reverse complement strand
GTGCTGGATCGAGCGAGATTGTTATCGGTCATGCGAAGTTGGGCGCTCGAAATCGAGCGCTCGAGTTGGGCACTTATCGGCAGCGAAAATTAGCAACGAAGATCAGCAACGAAAATCCGCCCCCCTCAGGGCTCGGCTGCAATCACCTCGGCCACCGCTGCCGTGAGTTTCCTGTCATACGGCACATGCAGAAACTCATTCGGGCCGTGTGCGTTCGACTTCGGTCCCAACACGCCGCACACCATGAATTGCGACT
>NZ_JAWRXB010001038.1:0-256 GCF_046535245.1 Paraburkholderia sp. SIMBA_030 | reverse complement strand
CTCGGAAATCGACTTTAGGTCCAGGTTTCCCCAGATGGACGTCGGCTTATCCGCATTCCGGCGGTTCCCGCCCTTATACTCCACAATGAAATTTTTGTGCGCTCTTTTCATCGGTTTCGCCTTCGCTGTCGAAGAGGCCAACTCTCCCATCCGCATCAACTATTCAAATCGCTATCTAATGTAAATTGAGCTACGCAAGTTTCGACAGCCTGTCCATTAACGCGACCTGCTCCAAGAGCATCTGATGACACCTGTC
>NZ_JAWRXB010001037.1:0-256 GCF_046535245.1 Paraburkholderia sp. SIMBA_030 | reverse complement strand
CGATCGCGACGGGCGACCACGACCGGATCGGCGAGGGCGCCAAGCAGCTCCAGATGCTGTACAACGAGCTTTCGATCTCGGGCGAAGCGCTGCGCAATTTCCAGTTCAGCGCTGCGCAGGCGGATTTCGACCGCGCGGAATCGGTCTACGACACGCTGCGCGTGCTCTCGATCGTCGTGCTGGTGGGCGGTCTGGTCGCCGCGGCGCTGTCGTCGCTGACGCTCAGCCGCGCGATTGGCCGTCCGCTCGCCGACGC
>NZ_JAWRXB010001036.1:0-256 GCF_046535245.1 Paraburkholderia sp. SIMBA_030 | reverse complement strand
CGTTGATATCATCCCTCGTCCCGGTTGAAGTAGAGGACCCGACGAGCGTGCAAGCCGCCATTGAGGGTCGTTTCTCTTGCCGGGCGTTCCTGCCCAACAAAGCTGTGGCCCAAAAGGACATTAAAGAGATACTCTGCGTCGCAAGCCAAGCAGCGTCAGGTACGAATACCCAACCCTGGAAGGTCTATGTTCTGCAGGGCGAACGTCGGGACACCCTTGTCAATGAGGTCTGCGCGGTGGACGACGCTGTCTACGC
>NZ_JAWRXB010001035.1:0-256 GCF_046535245.1 Paraburkholderia sp. SIMBA_030 | reverse complement strand
GCGACGAGGCGGGGATTTACTCGTTGCGTGCGCTGGGCGCTTCGTCCAAGGGCGTCCACCAGGTCACCGGCGGTGTTACTGTAAAGCGCCGGCCAGTCACCTTGCTTGGCGTGATCCTGATGAAGTGGTCCTTTTGCCCTGCCTCCCAGGGGAACAGGAGTAGCCCCACTGTGTCCAGCACTTCCTCGGTGAGTTTCACTGCTGAGGCATTTCCTTTGATTACTACGCTCCACGCAACACCGGTTTCGGCGTTGAC
>NZ_JAWRXB010001034.1:0-256 GCF_046535245.1 Paraburkholderia sp. SIMBA_030 | reverse complement strand
CGCGAGTCCCCGTTCCTGGCTGTGTCGCGCGCATATTGGGAGCTTGTCAGGCAGGGGGGCGAAGCCGAACTCACCGCTTTGTTAGGGCTTCAGGTGGCACTGACGCGCGCCGCCGCGCAGGATGACGCGGAACCGGAGATCGTCCGGGAATTGTCCCGCGCTCTGGGGACCTGGGTTGCATACCTGCCTGAAGGCGACCGAACCCCGGCCTCGGCCGCCAATGGTGCTGAACTCCCGCCAGGATTGCTGACCGATC
>NZ_JAWRXB010001033.1:0-256 GCF_046535245.1 Paraburkholderia sp. SIMBA_030 | reverse complement strand
CGGCCATCGTCCATTGCGGCTGGATCGCGGCGGCGAGAATCACGGCGAGCAGCGCCGCGATCCACGTGCCGATATACGGCACGAAGCGCAGCAGCGCCGTCAGCACGCCGAACAGCAGCGCGCCCGGCACGCCGATGATCGCGAGGCCGATCGCGATCGTCGCACCCGCGCCAAGGTTCACGCCGAGCTGCGCGACGAAGTAGCGCGACAGGCGGCTCGCGGCGTCGTTGATCGCGGTGGTCGTGCGATGCAGGTC
>NZ_JAWRXB010001032.1:0-256 GCF_046535245.1 Paraburkholderia sp. SIMBA_030 | reverse complement strand
GCGTCCACAGGCGCGGGCACGATTGTGTGCACGATTCTGAATGCACCGGCGCCAGTGCTGAGCAAGACCATTACCTTGACCCGCGATGCAACCAATGGCTGGTCGTGTACCAGCACCGCTCAACAGGACTACGTGCCTAAAGGTTGCACGGGTTCCGCTACCTGAAGGCTGACCTCCAGAACAGCCCCGCGTCCAAAGGACACGGGGCTTTTTTTTGCTTGCGAATGTCTTTCAGACACAGAAAAAAAGCCAAAAA
>NZ_JAWRXB010001031.1:0-256 GCF_046535245.1 Paraburkholderia sp. SIMBA_030 | reverse complement strand
CCACCAGAATCACGGGCTCCTGACCGCAAGCCGTCACAGCATCGACTCAGCCGCGTTCTGGTTCATCGCACTCGAGCGCTGCTGCCAGCAGCAGTTGATGATTGAAGCCGCCGGTATTACGCCGAAGGAAGTCACGCCGGAACGCGCCCGTTACAGCCGTGAACACGTGGGCAGCGACTACATTGGCTGGTTGCACTTCCAGACCATCTGGAGCGGCCTGGTCAATACGCAGCAGGACATGTTCGACTAATCAGAG
>NZ_JAWRXB010001030.1:0-256 GCF_046535245.1 Paraburkholderia sp. SIMBA_030 | reverse complement strand
CATTAGGATTTGCAAATTCAATTCTTGTATAAGGTTTTTGTTTTAGTAATCTATAGACTACATCTCCTTTTTTATATTCAATTTCATCAGCATATATGTCGTATCTCATCGGTGCGATTTCATTGCAGCAGGTTGCTTTTGCCTGTTTAAAAGCATCATTTAAAAATGGAGAACCTGTAATTTCCGAATATTTTAAAAATTCTTCTTTTGATGATGTGGTGGTCATTTGGTATCCCATCTCTTGCGAATAGCAAAG
>NZ_JAWRXB010001029.1:0-256 GCF_046535245.1 Paraburkholderia sp. SIMBA_030 | reverse complement strand
CGCGGACAACCCCGCTTTCGCTCCCGTCATGAACGCCGATACCGGCCTGCCGCTTCCGCAACGCTACTGGGCGATCGTCTGCGTCGCACTGGGCATCACGCTCGCCGTGCTCGACGGCGCCATCGCGAACGTCGCGCTGCCGACGATCGCGCGCGACCTGCACGCGTCCGATGCCGCATCGATCTGGATCGTCAACGCGTATCAGCTCGCCGTCACGATCACGCTGCTGCCGCTCGCGTCGCTCGGCGAGCGCGTC
>NZ_JAWRXB010001028.1:0-256 GCF_046535245.1 Paraburkholderia sp. SIMBA_030 | reverse complement strand
CAGTGGAGGACGGGTCCGGAACTTCGGTGATCTCGACCTCGGGACGGCTCAGCGGGCGAACGCCGGTTTCCTGAACAGCCGTCTGGTACCAACCGTTAAGGCCGTCATTGATTGCGGTCTCCAGCACGTAGCCACGGCCGACGCGCTGGTCGATGAGCTTGGAGGGAACTTTGCCCTTGCGGAACCCGGGAACCTGGATCTGCGAAGCAACGGTCTTGTACGCGGCATCGATACTCGGCTTCAGTTCCTCAAAGGG
>NZ_JAWRXB010001027.1:0-256 GCF_046535245.1 Paraburkholderia sp. SIMBA_030 | reverse complement strand
CTGGAACGCGAGCACCACTGTACGTACACCACCGATGGCAACCTATTGCTTAACGGGGATCAGGCATGACGCGCATCACCACGCTCGAGCATCGCTTCGTACGCAACGTGCCGAGGGAACTCGTCCCCGGCATCTTGTATGTGTCGATGGACTACGCGACGGTAGTGCATAGCTGTTGCTGCGGCTGCGGCGAACAGGTGGTGACGCCGTTATCTCCGACCGACTGGAAGATGACCTACGACGGCGCATCGGTCTC
>NZ_JAWRXB010001026.1:0-256 GCF_046535245.1 Paraburkholderia sp. SIMBA_030 | reverse complement strand
CGCGCGGTCATCGAGGATGCTCACCCAGGGAGCGCTGCTCCGACTCGGTTCATCATCCAGATGTACCGTGATCGAATAGCCCTTGACTGGATAGACGTTCACATGATCGCCCAGCATCGCAGCGAACCGGCGACTGCCGACGCCGGCACAGATGACGATGCGATCAAAGACTTCGCGTCGTTGGTCGGAAGAAATCAAAATCTTGCCGCAGTCCACGGATTCGACGCTGTCGATTGCCGTGTCGTAGTGAAATTGC
>NZ_JAWRXB010001025.1:0-256 GCF_046535245.1 Paraburkholderia sp. SIMBA_030 | reverse complement strand
CCGCACGGGATGAGCGAGCGCGGGATGGGCGCGGCCGTCGGGCAGGTGCCGGAATACGTCGAGATGGTCACGCGCTGGGTCAAGGAAGGCACGAAGCTGCCGTGCCTCGTGAAGCTCACGCCGAACATCAGCGACATCCGGATGGGCTCGCGCGCCGCCTACAAGGGCGGCGCGGACGGCGTGTCGCTGATCAACACGATCAATTCGATCGTCGCGGTGGACCTCGACCAGATGGCGCCGATGCCGACCGTCGACG
>NZ_JAWRXB010001024.1:0-256 GCF_046535245.1 Paraburkholderia sp. SIMBA_030 | reverse complement strand
CCGGAAGTATGGACCAAGCCCTTCGGTTTCCCCGTGGTGCCGGAGGTGTACATGATGAACAGGGGAGTCTCGGCGTCGAACGCAATCGGTTCGTGAACGTCGGAGGCGGTATCGACGACGTCGTGCCACCAGACGTCGCGGCCTTCAACCATGGTGACGCTGGCCAGTTCGGCGCGGGGTGTGGTCCTGTTGATGACCAGCACCCGTTCGATGGCATTGTCACCCTCGACGGCGGCGTCGGCGTTTGCTTTGACCG
>NZ_JAWRXB010001023.1:0-256 GCF_046535245.1 Paraburkholderia sp. SIMBA_030 | reverse complement strand
CCCGCCGCGAGACGCGCGGCGGCGATCAGGCAGTTGTCGTCGGGGGCGAGCAGGATGAGGCGCGCATCGGTGTGTCCGGAACGGCTGTTCAAGTTCTCTCTCCGCGTTCAGTTCTGCGCTTCGCCGCCCGCCAGCCGCGCCACCATCAGCGAGCCGAGGATGATCGCGCCGTAAATCGCCTGCACCCAGAACGACGGCACCTGCGCGAGCGTCAGCAGGTTCTGCACCACGCCGAGCAGCAGCACGCCCAGCAGCG
>NZ_JAWRXB010001022.1:0-256 GCF_046535245.1 Paraburkholderia sp. SIMBA_030 | reverse complement strand
CCAATACATCTACCATCCGCGCTGGCGCGAACAGAAGGACGCTGAAAAGTTCATCCGCGCCGCACAGTTGGGGTTGGTCCTGCCCTCGGTGAGACGCAACGTAACCGTCCACCTGCAGGACAGCACCTCGCCGCGGCAACAAACCCTCGCCGCCGCTGTCCGCCTGATGGACCTGGGGGCCCTCCGGGTGGGCTCCGAAAGCTACATGAAGCAAAACGGTTCTTACGGGCTGACCACTCTTCGGTGCCGTCACGCG
>NZ_JAWRXB010001021.1:0-256 GCF_046535245.1 Paraburkholderia sp. SIMBA_030 | reverse complement strand
CTTCGAGCACGAATACGGCGCCGCCGAGCGGCACGTTATAGACCGCGGCGAGGCCCGCGCCCGCGCCGCAAGCCACGATCAGGCGGCAGTCGTCGCTGGAGAGACCGGCGCGATGCGCGAGGCGTCCGGCGAACAGCGAGCCGATTTCGCGCGGCGCGACTTCGCGGCCGAGCGGCGAACCGAGCGCCACGGTCACGATCTGCAGCAGCGCATGCACGACGGTGCTCACGAACGGCATGCGCGGATCGGCCGAGGC
>NZ_JAWRXB010001020.1:0-256 GCF_046535245.1 Paraburkholderia sp. SIMBA_030 | reverse complement strand
GCGGTGCCGTCGCTGACCACGTTCGCCAGCCAGAACCAGCCGAGCATCAGCAGCGCCAGCGGTGCCGCCGCATACAGTCGGTACTCGCGGGGATACGCCGACACCGGCCACGGCCAAGTGCGCGGCGCCGCCATCAGCACCAGGTACAGACTCGGCAGAATCGCCCAGCCCAACCAGCGCCAGGCGTTGTACTGCTCGGACAACAACAGCAAGCCGTAACGCAGTTCCAGCGCCAGCACACCGATCAACAATCAGC
>NZ_JAWRXB010001019.1:0-256 GCF_046535245.1 Paraburkholderia sp. SIMBA_030 | reverse complement strand
ATGATGTAACGCCTTCCAGTCTGATCGGATATTCGCTAATTATTCGCAATGACTGAGCAAAAACGCACAGATATCGATTGGGAAGATCTCCGCTTCTTCGCAGCGCTCGCCAGGCATCGCAGCCTGTCGGCGGCGGCCCGTGCGCTGAGAGTCAACCATGCCACCGTTGCGCGCCGGATATCCTCGCTCGAGTTGAGCCTCGGCGCGCAGCTCTTCGAGCGCCGCCCCGATGGATATGTGCTGACGGTGCAGGGGC
>NZ_JAWRXB010001018.1:0-256 GCF_046535245.1 Paraburkholderia sp. SIMBA_030 | reverse complement strand
GGTTTTAGACCAAGTCCTGCTGATTGGTTCGAGTCTCAGCAAGTGGCGATGGACAGCTCTGGTCGCGTACTAGCAGCCGAAAAGCAAACCTTCAAATTCCAGACTCAAAATCCTAAAATCTTCGCTGGTGGCGATATGGTGCGCGGTTCTGACTTGGTTGTGACCGCGATTTGGGAAGGTCGCGAAGCTGCGGAAGGTATTTTAGACTACCTAGAAGTATAATACGCTAGCGCAATAGACTATTACTCATTAATAC
>NZ_JAWRXB010001017.1:0-256 GCF_046535245.1 Paraburkholderia sp. SIMBA_030 | reverse complement strand
CGTCACTCTTATTGAGAGGCCGCAACGCTGCTATCTGGCCGCACAGTAAAATCTTCCCCCAGAGTAACCAGCCCGGCCGAGGATGTCAGCGGCGCCACGTATTCCGTAATGAATCGGCAATCTTCCTGCTGTCTTCAGGCGAGTTTTCCGTCCACCGGACGCTCCCAGTACAGCCGTAGGGCGACATCCACCAAGGACACCCGCTGTAGCCCCGGCACTTTCTCCAAGGGAATCCAGGCCGCATGCGTGGTGCTGC
>NZ_JAWRXB010001016.1:0-256 GCF_046535245.1 Paraburkholderia sp. SIMBA_030 | reverse complement strand
GTCCAGCAGGGCGAGCAGGAGACCGCCGTCCTAACGGCCGTGTCCCCGAGCACAGCCACGCCCGGCCTCTCTGGTTAGCCTGAAATGCAGAAGTGACGGGTAATCGCCCCTGAACTGATGGCAAACTAGCTGTACGAGTCAGGACGTTCGTTACATCGTGAATACGTGAAGACCTCTTAGTTTGGTGGTTACCACACGCAGCCAACGACCAAGAGGTCTTCATGTCGCGCGTAATGCCCCGCCTAGCCGGTGGAGA
>NZ_JAWRXB010001015.1:0-256 GCF_046535245.1 Paraburkholderia sp. SIMBA_030 | reverse complement strand
CCTCTCTGGCGGGCGTAAACCCCATCCCAGCGTCTTCAGGGAACACCGTCAGGCATCGGCTGAACCGGGGCGGCGACAGGGCGCTGAACAGCGCACTGCACATGGTTGCAGTAACGAGGATGACTCACGATGCAGAAACCCGTCAGTACGTGGAAAAACGACGCGCCGAAGGTCGTATAGACAAGGAAATCCGCCGCTGCATCAAACGCTACTTGGCCCGCCGTATCTACCGGACGCTTAAGGCCTCATCCGGACC
>NZ_JAWRXB010000111.1:0-404 GCF_046535245.1 Paraburkholderia sp. SIMBA_030 | reverse complement strand
ATTTTCAATTGGTTTCAAGTTGTATTGCGCATTTGCTCTAACAATTACAGATTTTCCAGAACTAGAAGGTCTTGCAGTAACAGTCATTCTAACTTTATTACCGCTGACTAGTCTGGTAGCTGAAACTGTACCAAGATCTGTATCAGCTTTATCAATGACAAAACTCAAATCTTGTAAGGTTGATATTACATTTCTAAGTACTATAGTTTTATCACTGGTATCAAAAGCTCGCGTTTGCGTACTGCGTAGCTCTACTTGATTGTCAGCGCCCAAAATTCTAGCATCATGTGTTGCACAACCTGTAATAGCGAGGAAGGCAGCGAAAAAAGTTATTTTTAATGATTTCATATTTCCTGAGCCTCTAAAAATACTGATTTAGATAATTTACTGAAGAATTCAACATA
>NZ_JAWRXB010001014.1:0-256 GCF_046535245.1 Paraburkholderia sp. SIMBA_030 | reverse complement strand
CCGATGTCGATCAGGCCGCCGCCGACAAGATCGTCGAGCGCTCGCTGGCCGCAGGTGTCAATTTCATCGACACCGCCGACGTCTATTCCTTCGGCGAATCCGAACGGCTCCTCGGCCAGGCGCTGAAGAACCTCAACGTCCCCCGAAAGGACGTCGTCATTGCCACCAAGGTCTATGGCGTGATGGGCAGCAAGCCCAACGACCGCGGCGCCTCGCGCGGCCACATCATGGATTCGGTCGAAGCCAGCCTGAAGCG
>NZ_JAWRXB010001013.1:0-256 GCF_046535245.1 Paraburkholderia sp. SIMBA_030 | reverse complement strand
GAGCCAGTACCGCGCGGCGGTCGCCAACGCGCCGCTCACGCTCGTCGGCGCATCGCACGAACAGGCGCTGCTCGACCTGTTCCTGATCGAGAAGGCGGCCTACGAGATCCGCTACGAAGCGGCCAACCGGCCTTCGTGGCTGGGCCTGCCGGTGCGTGGCCTCGCCGCGCTCGCGAGCCGTTTGCTCGGCCAGACGCCAACCCATACTCACACCCACACGGGAGGAAGCGGACATGCCTGAGCGCGCCCCGGACGC
>NZ_JAWRXB010001012.1:0-256 GCF_046535245.1 Paraburkholderia sp. SIMBA_030 | reverse complement strand
CTCTCGAGTCATGGCGGCTGTGCGTGGGAGACCTTCGGGTCTGCCGGGTTCCTTTTGCTCCGGTTCGCCAACCCGCGTACAGCTGCCACCCCCAATCGTTTGGCGACGATTGCCGGCAGCCCCATTAGCAAAAGGAGCTGTATCAATGAATAGCGATGACGCTTATCTGTCCCCACACATCTTCATCCGCCACAAACTCTATCTCCACGCCCTGCTGTTGGAAAACCAAGCCTAGTTTAGCGCCCGTGATCTAGGC
>NZ_JAWRXB010001011.1:0-257 GCF_046535245.1 Paraburkholderia sp. SIMBA_030 | reverse complement strand
CACATGGTGGTGCTGGGCATGGGCAAGCTGGGGGCGGTAGAGCTGAACCTGTCGTCGGACATCGACCTGATCTTCGCCTTCCCCGAGGGCGGCGAGACCGAAGGGGTCAAGCGCTCGTTGGACAACCAGGAGTTCTTCACCCGCCTGGGCCAGCGCCTGATCAAGGCCCTGGACCCGGTCACCGTCGACGGTTTCGTGTTCCGCGTCGACATGCGCCTGCGCCCCTACGGTACAGCTGGTTCGCTGGTACTGAGCTT
>NZ_JAWRXB010001010.1:0-257 GCF_046535245.1 Paraburkholderia sp. SIMBA_030 | reverse complement strand
TCGGCACCCTGTTGCCTCACGTCAATAGGTCCGGGAAGCGTGGTTCGTTGCCTCATGTGAAAAGGTCCGTGTCGGGGCCTTGTTGAACCAGGCGTTGGTTTTGTAGTCCCTTGCTGGTGCTTTGGCTTTGGCCAGGGCTTCCAGTTCACCGGTCAGGGCGAGGATTTGCCGGGACAGGGCTGCGGGTTTGAGCCGTTTAAGTTGGGCGTTCATGCCGATGACTGCCCGTTTTCGGACCTCGGGGTGGTGGGCGGCAC
>NZ_JAWRXB010001009.1:0-257 GCF_046535245.1 Paraburkholderia sp. SIMBA_030 | reverse complement strand
CATATAACCTTTCATATCTTTTGTTGGGTCACCTAATGATAGAGAATTTGAGTCATTATTTGTAGATGCAGTGTCTTTATATTCAAAAGTTCCATCTTTTTTTTCAACCCAACCCGTTTCTTTTTTCTCATCTAGATTAGTTTCCAATACACCAACTTTAGATTGAAATTCAGGTGTATTTTGGCTTTTCATTTTTGCACATGGATCGGTTGGAGGATTCGTGTTAGGTGTGCCAGAACTTCCACTGCTTCCACTAC
>NZ_JAWRXB010000110.1:0-405 GCF_046535245.1 Paraburkholderia sp. SIMBA_030 | reverse complement strand
CATCGCGTAGCTCGATGCTGACACTGTGACTAGCCAATGTATAAGGTGGTATAGGCTGCGCCCAGATATCTTGCGCACTATCAGTATCATTGAGGTGGCTATCAGCGCGAATCATCGTCACTGCCAACTGCTGACCTGCATCGATATCTTGCAGCAACTGATTTTGATCGAACAACAGCCCACTACGCCTAATTGCAATTTTTTGGCTAGCAAGCATTGATCCTGCAACCACAGTAATACTCACTACCAGTAATAAGATAGTCAGCAGCGCAACACCGCGTTGAGAGTTCGCAGTCATCGACATACATAGCCTTTGTTATTGAGCAATTGATGCATTTTAACTACTACCTTCTCAATTATTCGTTCCTAAATTGCTATTATCCGCACTGCTATTATTGTCACTAC
>NZ_JAWRXB010001008.1:0-257 GCF_046535245.1 Paraburkholderia sp. SIMBA_030 | reverse complement strand
ACCGGTGTCGACCTTCGGCGAGGAGCGCCGCTCGACCCCGTATGTCGTGGACGGCGTACCCGGCGCGACGGGCCAGGCGCAGTGGGGCTGAAGTGGGCTGATGTCGGGCCAAGCGCTGCGAACCCAGCACCAGACAGATTGAATCAACCAGGCGAAGCAATGAATCAAGCAGCCATAGAGGAAATTTACGTCAGCACCGATGTGGAGGCCGACGGTCCGATCCCCGGTCCCCATTCGATGCTGAGTTTTGCGTCGGC
>NZ_JAWRXB010001007.1:0-257 GCF_046535245.1 Paraburkholderia sp. SIMBA_030 | reverse complement strand
GTTGCGCACGTCGTCAGGTTGACTGCTAGCGACAAATAAGCCCGGCATGCATACACCGGGTGAAGCAGGCATTTGTCCATCTTTACGCGTGCTGACATTTGCCAGAATAGCGAGCGCTCGCTGTGGCGACATCGAATCGGTCGTGAAAGAAACGGCGGTTCCATTCTTGTAGGTATAGAAACCTGCACCCTTTTCGCTACTCCATGCGATGCTTCGCTCATCGCTCACAGGCAATAAGGTGAAATGCTGAGCCGCAG
>NZ_JAWRXB010001006.1:0-257 GCF_046535245.1 Paraburkholderia sp. SIMBA_030 | reverse complement strand
ACCCGTTCCCGGAAATATACCGATGTTATTACCTCCTACATTAGTCATATCAAAACCAACCTGAGGATATACTTTTATACCTGCAAGATAGGGTTTCAGATTTGATAATCCCGGACGAATATTTGAAATTGAACCGTCTGGTTGAGTTCCATTCAAAGCTGAAAGTGGGCTATTTACTTTAGGGCCGAAAGGGGTAAAATCCATCCTTACATTTTTTGTTGCCGATGCCACTAAAACTGAAGGTAGTCTCCATCCGT
>NZ_JAWRXB010001005.1:0-257 GCF_046535245.1 Paraburkholderia sp. SIMBA_030 | reverse complement strand
GGTGCGGCCGGGCGTCAACCCGGTCTACGCGTTCACCCGGCTGCCACAGTTGCACTCTTCGTAGGAACGTTAGCTAACGAAAATGAAGGCGTCCGGTCAGAAGCTGGCACCGCAAGGTGCTCGAGCCTTTTCAGTCTATGAAGAGCCCGCACTTAGTTTCCCGACGGGCGTGTGCATGTTCGCTTTTCTGGCCCGAGGCGAGCGGCCGGCGCCTTCGTCCGGCCTGCTTTCCTGACATCAGAGTTACTGAATCCTTA
>NZ_JAWRXB010001004.1:0-257 GCF_046535245.1 Paraburkholderia sp. SIMBA_030 | reverse complement strand
GAAACAGCGGCCGCCAAGGGCAAGTTATGGTTCGGCAAGCGCAACAGCCAGGACCTCGAAGCGCAAACGCGTTTCGGGGACTGGGTCGAGCAGGCACTGGTCGGCGGATTGACTGACTGGGCGCAACGCCCCGAAGGTTGGCTGGCTCTGGTGCTGCTGCTCGATCAACTCCCGCGAATGATCTACCGCGACACTCCCAAATCCTTTTCCGGCGATCTCAGGGCTCAGGCTCTGGTGGCGCAAGGCATTGCTGCGGA
>NZ_JAWRXB010001003.1:0-257 GCF_046535245.1 Paraburkholderia sp. SIMBA_030 | reverse complement strand
ATCGGCCTGCTGTAGCACCTGCCCCGGAACGTTCTGGCTGATGTGTAATTTCAGCCGGATGCGACCTTTTTGTAACACCGTGGGCGTGACCTCCATCCCCAGGACGGCCTCTTTAAATTCCACCGACGTCGCGCCACTTTCCCCGCTGGAAACCTGATATGGAATTTCGCTCCCCTGTTTAATGCTGGCAGGCTGAAGATGTGAGGCCAGCAGACGCGGACTGGCGATAATATCCAGCTGCTGTTTTTGTTCGAGCG
>NZ_JAWRXB010001002.1:0-257 GCF_046535245.1 Paraburkholderia sp. SIMBA_030 | reverse complement strand
GCTTCGGTAAAACCCGTGGGCGCCACGATCTGTACCTTGCCGGACTTCAGGTCGTCGTCGCTTGCGAGACCGCGTACCCCACCGTAGTGGTCAACGTGGCTATGCGTATAGATCACGTGGGTGATCGGCTTGTCTCCAAGATGCGGAATAACAAGCTGCTTCCAGACCGTCGAGGCCACTTCCGTCGTGATGAACGGGTCAACGACGATATAACCGTGATCGCCGCGAATGATGCTCATGACCGACAGGTCATAGCC
>NZ_JAWRXB010001001.1:0-257 GCF_046535245.1 Paraburkholderia sp. SIMBA_030 | reverse complement strand
CGGTTGGGTCCTGCCGGGATTCGTTGACGCCCATTGCCACATCGGGCTCGGAGTGGGCGGGGCGGTTGATGAGCAAACCACACTCGCCCAGGCCCAAGCGGACCTCGACGCCGGGACGCTGCTGATCCGTGACGCCGGATCGCCAACCGATACCCGCTGGGTCCAGCAACGGGAGGACTTGCCTCGCTTGCTGAGGGCTGGCCGGCACATCGCCCGGAGCCGGCGCTACCTGCGGGGCTTGGGCCGTGAGATTGAAC
>NZ_JAWRXB010001000.1:0-257 GCF_046535245.1 Paraburkholderia sp. SIMBA_030 | reverse complement strand
ACTTCTTTGATCTCTTCACGTTTGTTAGCGTGCATCTGAACGATACGACCGAAACGCTCACGTGCAGCTTTCACGGAGTTCAGTACGGTATCACCAGAGTTAACCACACCGGAGTAAACACGGAAGAAGGTCAGGTTACCAACAAACGGGTCGGTAGCGATTTTGAACGCCAGTGCAGAGAACGGCTCGTCATCACTTGCGTGACGTTCAGCCGGAGTGTCTTTACCGTCGTCCAGGATACCGTTGATCGCAGGTAC
>NZ_JAWRXB010000999.1:0-257 GCF_046535245.1 Paraburkholderia sp. SIMBA_030 | reverse complement strand
CTTCGCGGTTGAACTCCGCGCCGCTCATCTGCTCGACGCGCGCCCAGTGCGTGAGCCTGAACTGTTTCGCTGCGTCATCGAGCACCTGGGTCGATCCCGCCGCCATGCCGCCCACGACAACCTGCACTTCCAGATCCGGCATGCTTTGCGCAATCGCGCTCATTTCCTTGCCGAAGCCATAGCACCACGAGCACATCGGATCGCCGACAAATATCAGTTTCATACGCTGTTCCATCCTCATCTGATCAGGCGCGGCC
>NZ_JAWRXB010000998.1:0-257 GCF_046535245.1 Paraburkholderia sp. SIMBA_030 | reverse complement strand
CTCTGATAAGTAATTTTAAACAGAAAAGTTCAGTCGTTTGCAGGATTTGTCATACAAGCGCAAGTTGGAATTAATACTAATTTCTCAGTTTACATAATCAATTTTTACAGACAAAATTCGATCATTTGCTTATTTATTAAGCTAAATGATGAGTGCTACATCTTCAGACATTAAAACAAAAACAACAAATATCATTAGAATGAAAAACAAATTATTAACACTTGCAGTCTTATCTTTTACAGGATATCTTGTACAAG
>NZ_JAWRXB010000997.1:0-257 GCF_046535245.1 Paraburkholderia sp. SIMBA_030 | reverse complement strand
CGTGCTTCAACTTATGGAAGCCGTCGGCGAGAACGCCGGGCGGAAGGATCGGTTTCTCGGAAGTCATAGGGGTCTCCTTGAATAAGCGCTCCTCGACTATGCCTGTCGATTGGCGCAAACGCGATCGCCTTCAACCGAAGGCGAGCCCGCGTCGTCTTCCTAGATCTGAGCCGAACCGCCATCCGCAAAGAGTTCGCAGCCATTGACGAAGCTGCTCTCATCGGAAGCAAGAAACAGAGCCGCGTTGGCGATCTCTC
>NZ_JAWRXB010000996.1:0-257 GCF_046535245.1 Paraburkholderia sp. SIMBA_030 | reverse complement strand
CGCGCATTCTCGCCGGCAGCACCGACATCGGCCTGTGGGTCACCAAGCAGATGCGCCGGCTCGACGACCTGATCTACGTCGGCCAGATCGTCGAACTGCAGACTATCGCGCACGGCGACGACTGGATCGAGATCGGCGCGGGCGTGACGCTCGAGAACGCGTATGCGGCACTCGCCGGCACGTATCCGGAGCTGACCGAAATGTGGAAGCGCTTCGCGTCGCTGCCGATCCGCAACGCGGGGACGATGGGCGGCAAC
>NZ_JAWRXB010000015.1:0-210231 GCF_046535245.1 Paraburkholderia sp. SIMBA_030 | reverse complement strand
TACGGGGTGCGATGTCTCTGCATGATGGACACCTCCTGTTCCAAAGAATAGGTGTCCACGAAACCGGGTCAACTCCATATTACTAAGGGTCTCTCAGTCGAGAAATTTGAAGCCAGAACTTCGATCGCAGCCAGTTCGGCTGTACGCTGACGTCGCGAAGGGGAGTAGCATCACGCTGACGTCGCTGTCTTCCAAACTTGCTTGTGTCGAAGGTAGCTAAGCGAATCGTAGGGCAATGGGAGGGCGGGTAGAACAGCGCCATTTGGCCGCCCCCACCCGCAGCATCGTGAGCTGGAATAGCCCTCTTTCCGTCCAGTGCGCTGGAAACTGACTCCCTGCGGTGGGAGGCCGGTTTCTGGTGAGCCCAGAGATACACCGAAGTGTGGGCTCGACGGTCAATCACTTTGACTCAGGTTGCGCGCTTCCGCCGGCACATGGGGCGGGGGTGAACGTTGTCACCTTGTTTTCCCGTAAAGCGCTATTCGATCGCTAAAGCGCCACTGGCACTTTGACAACAGCCGCAATGGCCGCGTTTCCGTTAGGTCGACTTCTTGGGTACAGGCGAGCATCGTAATGCCACGCGGCACGCCTAGGCAGCGAATGGAAAGTACGCCGCCTGGAGCTGAAAAACGGACCACGGTCTACGAGCCTTTCAAAGCGATGTCGACAGGCTTTTGAGCAGATAATAAAATCAGTTTTTTCTACACTAGCATACGTTTGCATTACATTTTTTCTGGTCTATTGCTAGCCGGATAGCTTCCTTTTCCCAGTCTTTTGCATTTTTTCTTACTTCTATTGTGCAGGGACAGTGAGCCTTCATTGTCGCGACGAATCGCACGCCGGATAAGTGGCGTAATCGTCAATCTCCGGTAACATCGCGCCATGCATAACCATCTCGTCGTCGCGCTGGTTTATGACCGGCTTTGCACTTTCGAATTCGGCTGCGTGACCGAGCTGTTCGCGCTCGAACGTCCGGAACTCGGCGTGGACTGGTATCGCTTCGCGGTGTGCGCGAGCGAGCCCGGCCCGATTCGCGCGGCAGGCGGCATCACGATCGCCGCGCCGTACACGCTGAAGCTGCTGGAACGTGCGGACACGATCGTGGTGCCCGGCTGGCGCGACGCGAACGAGCTGCCGCCGCAAGCGCTGCTGAAGAAAATTCGCGCCGCCTACGAGCGCGGCGCGCGGCTCTGTTCGATCTGCTCCGGCGTGTTCGTGCTGGCGGCGGCAGGCGTGCTCGACGGCAAGACGGTCACCACGCACTGGCGTTATGCCGGGAAATTGCAGCAGCGTTACCCGCAGCTTCGCGTGCAGCCGGACGCGCTGTATGTCGACGAAGGGCGGATCATCACCTCGGCGGGATCGGCGGCGGGACTGGACATGCTGCTGCATCTGGTGCGGCGCGATCATGGCAGCGCCGCGGCGAACCGCGTCGCGCAGCGGCTCGTGGTGCCGCCGCATCGCGAGGGCGGCCAGGCGCAGTTCGTGCCGCGTCCGATGCCGCAGGACGAAAGCGGGCGTCTGGCGAAGCTGATGGATTGGGTGCGCCGGCATCCTGCTTTGCCGCACACGTTGCGCTCGCTCGCCGAGCGCGCGGCAATGAGTCCGCGTACGTTGCAACGGCAATTTCATGACGCCACCGGCATGGCGCCTTACGAATGGCTGGTACGCGAACGTGTGGCGATCGCCCGCGAGCTGCTCGAAGCGCACACGCCGCTGCCGATGGCGCGGGTCGCGGAGCTGGCGGGCTTCGGCTCGGAGGAATCGCTGCGCCGGCATTTCCGGCGCATCGCGTTGACGAGCCCGGGCGCATACCGGAAGAAGTTTGGAGCGGCTTGATGCACGCTGCATGACCTCTCCCCGTGGGGCACCAAACGCTTTGCGCAACATCCCGCTCCGGCCAACACGGCGCAAAGCACCTCGCGCTGGGCGTGGCGGTTGATCGAGCCACTCGCTGAGCGGCTCGCCGCATGCTTGAACCATCCTGGCAGGTTCGCGCATTTGCCGATTTTCTGTCAGGATCACAGCCAGCGTCCCTGCCAACGCACGTTAAGACGTGTGGTGCGTCCGGCTACACGAAGCGCGTCCTCGAAACGCGTCACAGCCATCGCTTTCTCCTGCTCATGAACGCCAAGATCGCCGTCGCCGCTGCTGCCGTTGTCGTTTCTGCTGCTACGCTTGCAGCGCTCATGCCTGCCGTCGTCGCGGCCGCCACGCCGCGGACCGATTCGCGCGCCGATCTCTATCGCCGCAGCATCCTGGCCGGCAAGGACGTGCCGTGCCGGACCAACGCGTCGTGCGCGGCATTGGGCGTCGCGGCGCTCGAAGCCGGGCGCATCAAGGACGCGCAGACGCTGGTGGCGATGGAAGCCGCGCTCGCCGAGGCCACCACCTTGCAAGCCGACGAAGAGAACGTGCCGAAAGCGACCAGTTCGGCGCGTGCTCGCGTAGCGATGGCGCTGGTCCATCAGGGCGACGTGCAACTGAGGCTGGGCGCGCTGCCCGATGCCCGCGCGTACTACAAGACGGCGGTGAGCCGCGGCAACGACTATCCGAACGATGCGCTGCTCGGCCGCGCAGTGACGGCGGCGCGCGAGCGTCTCGAATCGATCGCCGGCAAGCAGGTGGTGGACGGCCTGCCGCCGGCCGGCGCGCGGTTTGCCCACTACATGTTTCTCGGCGCGTGGAACAGCATCGCGGTCAAGCCGGTGAAAGGGCGGCGCGGTGTTTACCAGATCGACGGCGACTTCCTGTATCCGACTGTCGGCGCCGACGGTCAGCCGGGCGCGAACGTGGGCAGTCTGTCGGCCTATGTGCGTTTCTACGACGGCGTGGCGCGCGTGCCGGTGATCGACAGCGGCAGCGACGCGCCGCTCGACGCCACCGCGAAGATCACCAATCTCGCGCCTTACGACAAGCACGAGAACAGATGCCTGATCGAGTTCAAGCTCAGCGAGCCGGAGACGCTCGACGTGCGCACGCATGGCTCGGTGACGGAATGCGGTCTCGGCTTCAGCGTGAGCGCCGACGGCCGTTACTATTTGATGACCGGCTCCTGAGCCCACCCACGCGGCGGCGTGATTCGCGTGAAGCCGCAAAATCTCCACGCGCTTGTGGATTCGCTTCGCGCGCCCTGAGAACGCGTACCAAGGGCTCATGCCGAACCAGCACCGAGCTCGCACTGAAAGGGAGCCCCCATGCTCGATATCGCACAGACTATCGCCAGCTTCAACGCCGGTCGCGACCCCGAACGGCTCGCGATGAAATACAAGCTCATGCGTAGTTCGCCGTTCGTGTTTCTGCGCGGCACGTGCCATCTGTTTTATCAGCGCCTGCCGCGCGACAAGATGCTCGACGCTGCGCCCCCGGTCTGGATTTGCGGCGACATGCATCTGGAAAACTTCGGCAGCTACAAGGGCGACAACCGTCTCATCTACTTCGATAACAATGACTTCGACGAAGCATGCCTCGCGCCGAGTCCTTTCGAGCTGGTACGCCTTCTCACGAGCGTGCTGGTCGGCGCGGCCGATCTCAAGCTCAGCCGCGCGGAGGCGCTCGCGCTCTGCCACACCGCGCTCGGCGCATACAGCGAGGCATTGGTCTTCGGCAAAGCGCGCTGGATCGAAGCGGAAACCTCGGTCGGCATGGTGCGCGACCTGTTCGACGCGCTGGCGAGCCGCTCGCGCGCCGCGCATCTGGACCGGCGCACCACGCTCAAGGGCAAGACCCGCGCGCTGAAAGTGGACGGCAAGAAAGCGCTGCCGGTCAGCGACGAGGCGCGCGCCGCAGTCACGGCGTTCATGAACACGTTCGCCGCTAGCGAGGCCAATCCGGACTTTTACCGCGTCATCGACGTGGCGCGGCGCATCGCCGGCACCGGCAGTCTCGGCGTCGACCGCTATGTGATTCTCGTCGAAGGTAAAGGCTCGCCGGACGGCAACTATCTGATCGATCTGAAAGAAGCGCTGCCTTCGTCGGTGCTGCCGCATGTGCGCACGTCGCAGCCGAAGTGGCAGACCGAAGCGCAGCGCGTGGTCGAAATTCAACGGCGCAATCAGGCGGTCTCGCAGGCGTTTTTGCACGCCGTGGAATTCAATCAGCGCTCGTATGTGCTGCGCGGTTTGCAGCCGTCGGAAGACCGGGTGGCGTTGAACGACTGGAACGGCAAGCTGCCGCGCCTCGAAGCGGTGGTCAACAGCATGGCGGAGCTGAGCGCGTGGGCGCATCTGCGCAGCGGCGGCCGGCAAGGCTCGTCGATCGCCGACGAACTGATCGCGTTCGGTGCGCGTCGCGACTGGCAGTTGCCGTTGATCGAAGTCGCGGTGCAATGCGAAGCGCAGGTCGCGGCCGACTGGAAAGCGTATTGCGATGCCTACGATCGCGGCGCGTTCAATGTGCCGCCGACCCGTCCAGACAAACCCTGATTGCTGCGTTGAATTCGCCGCTGCTATCGTTCGCTGGTCGTGTGGAAGCGCTTCCACGCTAGCTTCCGACGCACCCGGTTCAACGACCTCAGCGCAGGAGAATCCGTGGCAAACGACACATCTGCTGTTTCCGACGCTGCATCTCACCACTCGCTCTCCGATCCCTTTACACCGCCTGCCGACTCGTCGCTGTGGCGCAAGAACTTCCTGCTTGGCGCGGCCACGGCTTCTTACCAGATCGAAGGCGCGGTAAATGAAGATGGCCGCCTGCCGTCGATCTGGGACACCTTCTCGGCGACTCCCGGCAAGGTGCTGGCCGGCGACACCGGCGCGGTCGCATGCGATCACTACCATCGTTGGGAGGCGGATGTCGACATGCTGGCGGGGCTCGGCCTCGAAGGCTATCGGCTCTCGATCGCCTGGCCGCGCGTGATGGATGCAGCCGGCGCGCCGAATCGCAAAGGGCTCGACTTTTACAAGCGCCTGTTGAACCGGCTGAAAGAGAAGGACGTCACGACCTTCGTGACGCTGTATCACTGGGACTTGCCGCAGCATCTGGAAGATCGCGGCGGCTGGCTCAACCGCGATACCGCCCACCGTTTCGCCGATTACGCCGATCTGATGAGCCGCGAACTGGCCGGCACGGTCGACGCATGGGCCACGCTCAACGAGCCGTGGTGTTCGGCGTATCTCGGCTATGGCAACGGGCATCACGCGCCGGGCCTCGCCAACGAACGCTTCGCGACCCAGGCGATGCACCATCTGCTGCTCGCGCATGGTCTCGCGCTGCCTGTGTTGCGTGGCAACGATCCGGCTTCGCAAAAGGGTATCGTCGCGAATATTGGCCGCGGCACGGCGAATACGGACAGCGCAGCGGACCGCCGCGCGGCGCATCTGTTCGAGGTCCAGCACAATGCGTGGATTCTCGATCCGCTGCTCAAGGGCGCCTACCCGCAAGACCTGTTCGAACTGTGGCCCGGCACCGAGCCACTGGTGCTGGACGGCGACATGCAGACGATTTCAGTGCCGATGGATTTCCTCGGCATCAACTATTACTTCCGCACCAATGTCGCGAGCGACGGCGCGCACGGTTTCAGGGACGTGCCGCTCGAAGGCGTCGAACGCACGCAGATGGGCTGGGAGGTTTATCCCGACGGCTTGCGCGATCTGTTGATCGGTTTCAAGGGCACGTATCGGAACTTGCCGCCGATCTACATTACCGAAAACGGCATGGCGTCGGATGATAAGGTGATCGACGGCCGGGTCGACGATACGCAGCGGATCTCGTTCCTGAAGCGCCATCTCGCCGCCGTGGATGGCGCGATCAAGGCGGGTGTCGATATTCGCGGCTATTTCCTCTGGTCGCTGATGGACAACTTCGAGTGGGCGTTCGGTTATGAGCGGCGTTTCGGCGTGGTGCACGTCGACTACGGCACGCAAAAGCGCACGGTTAAACGCAGCGCGGAGCTGGTGGCCAAATTCCTGAAGGAGCGTAAAGCCAGGGTGTAATGCGGGCAGGATGTAATGCGGCAAGGGTTTAATACGGTTTGTATGTCGACCTGAAACACGGGCGCCAAGCCCGGCGCAACTATCTTGCATGGGACCGGAGTAAGCGCTAAAGCACTAACTCCGATCGACAGCTTTGCATGGGACCGGAGTAAGCGCTAAAGCACTAACTCCGATCGACAGGAGACGGAATGAACAGCAAAAAAATAGCCGTGGCGAGTGTCGTTGCGGCACTGGCGTTGTCTGGCGCCGCCGCGCATGCGGAGCCCTTGAAGGCCAACGTGATTCACTGGTGGACGTCCGGCGGCGAATCGGCCGCGATCCGCCAGTTTGCCGATGCGTATAACAAAGCCGGCGGACAATGGGTCGATAACGCGGTGGCCGGCGCCGATCAGGCGCGTTCCACGGCGATCAACCGTATCGTGGGCGGCGATCCGCCCACGGCCGCGCAATTCAATACGTCCAGGCAGTTTCACGACCTGATCGACCAGGGCCTGCTGAACAACGTCGACGATGTCGCCGCAAAAGAGAACTGGAACGGCGTGTTTCCACAATCGATCATCGACAGCATCAAGGTGAAGGGGCATTTCTATGCCGCGCCGGTCGATATCCACATGCCGGCATGGTTCTTCTACTCGAAGCCGGTGTTCCAGAAGGCCGGCATTGCCGCCGAACCAAAGAGCTTCGATGAATTCATTGCCGACCTCACCAAACTGAAAGCCGCGGGCGTGACGCCGCTCGCGTTCGGCGGCCAGCCGTGGCAGGAAAAAATCACCTTCGATGCGGTGTTCGCCGATGTCGGCGGTCCCGATCTTTATCTGAAGGTGTATCGCGATCGCGACATGAACGCAGTCAAGTCGGATGCGTTCAGGAAGGTGCTCGCGTCGTTCAAGCGCTTGCACGATTTCGTCGACGCGGGTTCGCCCGGCCGCAACTGGAACGACGCTACCGCGCTGGTGATTTCCGGCAAGGCCGGCGTGCAGATCATGGGCGACTGGGCCAAGGGCGAATTCTCGGCCGCCAATCAGAGTGCCGGTAAAGACTTCGGCTGCTTCCCGGGTTTCGGTCCGCATTCGCCGTATCTGGTAGCGGGCGACGTGTTCGTGTTCCCGAAAACCGACAACGCCACCGCGATCAAGGCGCAAAATCTGCTCGCCACGGTGATGACCTCGCCGTCCGCGCAGGTCGCATTCAGCGCGAAAAAAGGCTCGATTCCGATTCGTCCCGATGTGGATGCCAGCAGTCTCGACCTCTGCGCGAAGGAGGGTATTGCAATCATGAAGGACAAGTCGCGTCAGTTGCCGAATCCGGAAATGTTGCTCTCGCCTGACACGCAGGGCGCATTGATCGACGTCATCACGAACTTCTGGAACAAGAACCAGTCGGTCGACGATGCGCAGAAGGCGTTTGCCAGCGCGCTGAAGGGTTGAGCACGGCAATGCACGCGCTCAAGCTGCAAGCCGCCCGATCCAGGCAACAGAAAAAGCCGCTGAAAAAACGATTACCGCCGGCGGCATGGGTGGCGTTGCTGCCGATGGTCCTGACCGTCGTGTTCGCGTATCTCGGCACGATGGTCTGGACCGCGCGCGTGTCGCTCAGCAATTCCCGCACCTTTCCTTCCGGCGACTTCGCGGGGCTCACGCAATACGCGCGGCTCTTTCATAACGACCGCTGGCTGCTGTCGCTGCAAAACATCGTGATTTACGGCGCGTGCTTTATCGTGGCGTGCACGGTGATCGGTTTGCTGCTGGCGATTTTCATCGATCAGCGCGTGGTGGCGGAGGGCACGCTGCGCACGGTGTTTCTCTATCCGTATGCGATGTCGTTCGTCGCGACGGGTCTGGTCTGGCAGTGGATTCTCAATCCGGAACTCGGCGCGCAGACCGTGTTGCACAAGCTCGGCTTCGCGCACGCGCGCTTCGACTGGATCGTCGACCAGGACTGGGTGATCTACACCGTCGTCATCGCAACGGTCTGGCAGGCGTCGGGCCTCGTGATGGCGTTGCTGCTGGCAGGCTTGCGCGGCATCGACGACGAACTGTGGAAAGCCGCGCGCATCGACGGCATTCCGCGTTGGCGCGTGTATGCAAGCATTGTCGTGCCGATGCTGGGGCCCTCGATGTCCACCGCCTTCGTGCTGCTGTTCGTGATGGTCGTGAAGCTCTACGACGCCGTGGTCGCGATGACGCAAGGCGGCCCCGGCACAGCCAGCGAGGTCCCGGCGAAATTCATCATGGACTATCTGTTCGGCCGCGCCAACATCGGCCTCGCGTCCGCCGCGTCGATCGTGTTGCTGGTGACGGTATTGGCGATTCTCACGCCGTTCTTCTATGCCCGCAGCCGCGCCGCGTTGCGCAAGGACGTCTGATGAACGCGATCGATTCTCCGCTAAAAGCACCGCCGGCACGTCCTGCACGTCCGCGTCGCCGCACGAAATTCGCGCCGGCACGCGTGGGCGTCTACGCGTTTCTGCTGAGCGCCGCGCTGTTCTTCCTGCTGCCGCTGTATGTGATGCTCGTCACGTCGGTGAAGCCGATGAGCGAGATTCGGCTCGGCAATCTGCTCGCGTTTCCCGCGCATTTCACGCTCGATGCATGGAGCGCCGCGTGGCAATCCGCATGCACGGGGCTCGATTGCAACGGCATCCAGGTCGGCTTCTGGAATTCGGTGCGGATTGTCGTGCCGAGCACGGTGCTGTCGATCCTGATCGGCGCGGTGAACGGTTATGCGCTGTCGTTCTGGCGCCCGCGCGGCGCCGATCTGCTATTCGGCGTGCTGCTGATGGGCGCCTTCATCCCGGTGCAGGTGATGGTCTATCCGCTGGTGCGCGTGCTTGCGAGCGTGCATCTGTTCAGTTCGCTGCCGGGCATCGTGGTGATTCACACGATCTTCGGCATGCCGGTGATGACGCTGCTGTTTCGCAACTACTACGCGTCGATTCCGCAGGAGCTGTTCAAGGCGGCGCGCATCGACGGCGGCGGTTTCTGGCGTATCTTCGTGCGACTGATGCTGCCGATGTCGACGCCGATCATCGTCGTGGCGATCATCATGCAGGTGACGGGGATCTGGAACGACTTCATTCTCGGCCTCGTGTTCGCCGGCACAAAAAACCTGCCGATGACGGTGCAATTGAACAACATCATCAACACCACGACCGGCGAGCGGCTCTATAACGTCAACATGGCGGCGACTATTCTGACCTCGCTGGTGCCGCTTGCGATCTACTTCATTTCGGGCCGCTGGTTTGTGCGCGGCATCGCGTCCGGCGCCGTCAAGGGATAGGCATGACCAATCTGGCAAGCGTGGCGAACATGGCCGCTGCAGCTGATACTGCTGACGCGGTGAATGTAGCGAACCCGGCCAACGCGGCCAATGTGTCGGTGCGCAACCTGACGATCCGGCTGGGCGCCAACACCGTGATCGAGAATCTCGATCTCGACGTGCGGGCCGGCGAGTTCGTCGTATTGCTCGGCCCATCCGGTTGCGGCAAGTCCACCTTGCTGCACAGCATCGCGGGCTTGATCGACGTCACCGATGGCAGCATCGAGATCGCCGGCGAGGACATGACGTGGGCCGATCCAAAAGACCGCCGTATCGCGCTGGTGTTTCAGTCGTACGCGTTGTATCCGACCATGAACGTCGAGCGAAATCTGTCGTTCGCGTTGCGCATCAACGGCACGCCGAAGGCGGAAATCGAGCGGCGCGTGGCGCGTGCGTCCGACATGCTGCAACTCGGACCGCTGCTCAAGCGCAAACCGGCGCAACTGTCGGGCGGCCAGCGGCAACGCGTGGCGATCGGCCGCGCGCTCGTGCGCGAAGCCGACGTGTTCCTGTTCGACGAGCCGCTCTCGAATCTCGATGCCAAGTTACGCGCGGAACTGCGCCGCGAACTCAAGCAACTGCACCAGCGCCTCGGCGCGACGATGATCTACGTGACGCACGATCAGGTCGAAGCGATGACGCTCGCCACGCGCATGGCGGTGATGCGCGGCGGCGTGATCCAGCAGTTCGGCACGCCGGCCGAAGTCTACGCGCGGCCCGACAACCTGTTCGTCGCGACGTTTCTCGGCTCGCCCGCGATGAATCTGCTCAATGGCAGGCTGGAGCGGCGCGACGGCTCGCTGTACTTTTGTACGCCGCATTGGCGGCTCGACGTGTCGCCGTACCTATTCAAAAGCGTGCCCGCTGATCAGTTGCCGTGCGTGCTCGGCGTGCGGGCGGAAGACGTGCGCCCGGGCGACATGCGCGTAGGCGATGTGCGCGCCGGAGCGGGCTCGAACGTGAGCGTGAGCGAATCCGCCAAGGTTTCCCTCGTTGAACCGATGGGCAACCACCGTGTCATTTGGCTCGACTATCATGGAGAACAGATCGCGTCGATTGATCAGACAAAAACGCCGGTGGCGGTAGGCGACGTATCGGCATTTTCAGTCGACTGCGCACATATTTCGTTGTTCGACGAAGCGGGCGGGGCGCGTCTATAGCGATAGCGACGGCATGCAGCGCTGGTTAATCAACATGGTTTGACGGAGAACCGCGTGGCAACACTCAAAGATGTCGCGGCACTGGCTGGCGTCGGCATGTCGACCGCGTCGCGGGCCATTTCCGGTAAAGGACCCATTTCGGCCGATGCTGCCGCACGCGTAAAGGCAGCTATCGAAGCGCTGAATTTTCGCCCGTCGTCGATCGGCCGGGCGATGGCGACGCAATCGCTCGGCATCATCGGCATTTTCGTGCCGACCTTCTTCGGCTCGTACTACGGCACGATTCTCAAGCAGACCGATGCGGAACTGCGCGCGGTGCGGCGTCATGTGGTGGTCGCGACCGGCTGCGGAGAGGTGTCGCCGCGCGAGCAGGCCATCGAGGCGGTGCGCTTTCTGATCGGCCGCGATTGCGACGGCGTGGTGGTGATCAGCCACGATCTGCACGACGACGATCTGAACATGCTGCATCGGATGCATCCGAAGATGGTGTTCCTGAATCGCGCGTTCGATCAACTTCCGGAGGCGTCGTTTTGCGCCGATCACCGGCGCGGCGGCGAACTCGCGGCGCGCACGCTGCTCGACCATGGGCATCGCGAGATTGCCGTGATTTCCGGGCCGTTTAGCGCATCGGACAATCTAACCCGGCTCGAAGGCTTCTTTGCCGAACTGGCGCGTGAAGGTATTACGCGCGCCGACGTCACGCTGATCGAATCGGACTTCTCGCCGGAAGGCGGCTATGCCGCGGCGCAGAAGCTGCTCGATACGAAGCGGCGTTTCACCGGTCTGTTCTGCGCGAACGATACGATGGCGGTGAGCGTGCTGGCGCGCTTTCACCAGGCGGGCATTGCCGTGCCGGACGAAGTCTCGGTGATCGGCTACGACGACGATTATTCGGCCGCCTATGCCGCGCCGGGGCTCACGTCGGTGCATATTCCGACCGCGGAGCTGACGCAGAATGCCGTGCGCTGGCTGGTGAATCAGTGCTACCGGACCTCGTGGGAGATCATCCGCGAGTTTCCGGTAAGCGTGACGATGCGGGAATCGGTGGGGCCGGCGCCGGTTACGGCGAGGTCTTCGATCGAGCCTGCCGGGTGTGGCACCACCGCGTTGTAGCGTCTACGTAGCGGCGCTTGATGACCGCTTGATTACCGCTCAAGTGCCGCTACGCAGCGATTGTTCGTAGCGCAGGCGAGCTTCTTCGTCGAGCCGCGTATCTTCGAGTTCCTGCAGCACGGCTTCGAGATCGATCGGCGTGGTGTCCAGTTCGACGCGGCCGGTCAGCTTCGCATCGACGTGCAACGCGCCCGCTTCGAACAGCGCCCAGATTTCCTTGCCATAGCTCGCGTCGAGCAAGGCCGGTGCGAAACGGCCGAAATACGTGGCGAGGTTGTTCACGTCGCGCTCCAGCATCGCCGGCGCTTCGAGATTGCCCGCGGCATCCACGGCTTGCGGCAAGTCGATGATCACCGGACCATCGGCGGCGAGCAGGATGTTGTATTCCGACAAGTCGCCGTGAATCACGCCGGCGCACAGCATGCGCACGACCTGGTTGAGCAGCAGCGCGTGCAATTCGAGCGCGCGCGCTTCGGTCAGGTCCACGTCGTTCAGACGCGGCGCGACGTTGCCGTCGGCGTCGGTGACCAATTCCATCAGCAACACGCCGTCGGTGCAAATGTACGGCTGCGGCACGCGCACGCCGGCATTGGCAAGCTGGAACAGCGCATCGACTTCGGCGTTCTGCCACGCCTGCTCCTGCACTTCGCGGCCATAGCGGCTGCCTTTTTCCATCGCGCGCTGCTGGCGGCTGTTCTTGACCTTGCGGCCTTCGCGATACGACGCCGCCTGGCGGAAACTGCGCTCTCTGGCGTCTTTATAGACCTTCGCGCAACGCGTTGCGTCGCCGCTGCGCACCACGTAGACGGTGGCTTCCTTGCCGCTCATCAACTGGGAGATGACTTCGTCGATCAGGCCTTCTTCGACCAGCGGCAGCAGACGTTTCGGGGTTTTCATGCGGCCGCCGGGAAGCGGTAGGCGGCGAAGCGGCCATGCGTGGCCGTTGGCGAGGGGGTGTAGTGCGGGGTTCGGGTCATGCCGGATTATAAGGGGTGTCGCGCAATATGCCGGACGCGGCGTGAAGGTGCCAGGTGCGACCGGCGCGCCTCCTATGCACCCAGCCGCTATGCCAGGGTCTTAAGCCTGAAAAACATTTTCCATCCGCTGTATTTCGGGCCGGGACCCACCGGCCTGTTACGTGCTGGCGTGTGGGCTTGTTAGTTTCGCGGGCGGAGTGCTGTTCAAGGAAGTGAAATAGGGCGGCGCTTTTACGGTGCGGGCGGCAACGCTTGAGCCGGCGGCGCCGCATGCGCCGCCGCCGGATGAGCGAAGCCCGCGTCGCCATAAGTACGCAGCACTTCGGCGATGATCACCTGATAGCCGTTGAGCCAGTTCGCCTGCGCGGCTTTCGCTTCCAGGTGAGCGGGATGCTGCATTAACGCCTGCAACGCTTCGAGCGACGCCCAGTAGTACACGTTCGAGGTCAGGCCGGTTGCCGCGTTTTCCCACGCTTCTTCGCCGAGATAACCGGGAATGGCTTTGGCAGCCATCGCGATTGCCTCGTCCAGGCGGTAGAAGCGTTCGTCGAGTTGCTTCGTTGCGAAAATGAAAGTGGACGTGTACATGGCGAAACCGGTTTATAAACTCGCAAAAGTTTGCGCATCATAGCGCACTAAATTGCACACGTTTATCCCCCCATTTCCAACGGTTTTTCGCCGTATTTTCACGAGCGAAAACGCCAGTGCCGAAAATGACGGCGTAATCCGTTGCAACACTGTTTTGCGGTTTTCCTCATTCTTTTCCTGCGGCTATCGCTTAGACTACGCGTAACATTTTGTTACTGGGGTGCGAGATGTTGGCCGTGTTCATGATTGCCTGTCCTATTTGCATCGCCGCGCTGTTCGGTTTCGCACGGCGCGTGGATCCATTGACAGGGCAGTTCAAGCGTTAAATTCGAATTTCAGGTGTTTCACAAGCGGAGTCCGGAGATTCCCGGCTTTCGCTGGCTTATTGAGCCGATTCATCCCCTGCGTCTTGCTTTTGTGTGCCGACTCGCGGCACGATGCGCGATAAACCTGAATAGGGGCTGCATCGCGCATGCAAGATTTTCTGGCAAACATGGCCACGCGCCTTGGCGTACTGAAAGGCGTCTTTCCTTTGAACCGGGCTGCGGCGGCGCGCGATGCGCTGGCCGGCGTGGAACTCGCGTCGATGGATATTCCGCAAGTACTCGGCTATGCGCGCATTGCCGGCATGCCTGCAGTGACCGGCCTTTACACCGTCTTTTTGCCACTGATCGCGTTTGCGTTTTTCGGCGCATCGCGGCATCTCGTGGTTGCCGCCGACTCGGCGACGGCGACCATTTTCGCAAGCCGGCTGTCGACCATGGCACCGGCTGCGAGCGCGGCGTATGCGGTGCTCGCCGCGATGGTCGCGCTGTTCACCGCCGCGTTGCTGCTCATCGCGCGGATTTTCAAACTCGGCTTTCTCGCCGACTTCCTGTCGCGCACCGTGCTGGTCGGTTTTCTGGCCGGCGTCGGCGTGCAGGTCGGCATTGCGATGCTGGGCGATATGCTCGGCTTGCCCGGGCACGCCGCGCGCACCATCGATCAGCTTGCGCTGGTCGCGCGTGAAGCGGCGCAGGCTAATCTGCCGACGCTCGGTATTTCCGCGCTGGTGGTCGTCTCCATTCTGGTATGCAAGCGTTTCTTGCCACGCGTGCCGGTGCCGTTGATCGCCGTGGTCGCGGGCATCGCCGCCAGCGACTTCTATGGCTTCGCTGCGCACGGCATCTCCGTGCTCGGACCGGTGGCGGGCGGACTGCCGCCGCTGCGCATGCCGTCGGTGACATGGCAGCAGGCGCTCGACCTGCTGCCGGTCGCAGCGTCATGTTTCGTGATGATCGTCGCGCAAAGCGCCGCGGCGAGCCGCGTGTTCGCCGAGCGGCATCACGAACCTGTCGATATCAATGCCGACCTGCTGGGCCTCGCCGCGGCCAATACCGCTGCCGCGTTGACCGGTGCGTTCGTCGTCAACGGCAGTGCGACGCAAACGGCCATGGCCGACCGCGTCGGCACGCGCAGCCAGTTCGCGCAACTCGTGTTCGCCGTGGTGGTGGTCGTGGTGCTGCTGTTTTTCAGCCGGTTTTTGCAGTATCTGCCGCACTGCATTCTGGCCAGCATCGTGTTTACGATCGCCATCGGCCTGATCGATCTGAAGACGCTGTTTTCGATTCGCCGCGAGAGTCCGGGCGAATTCACGCTGGCCGTGTTCACCGCCACGGCGGTGGTGCTGATCGGCGTCGAGCACGGCATTGTGTTGGCGGTTGTGTTCTCGCTGTTGCGGCATGTGCGGCACAGCTACCGGCCGCACATCATGGTCCTTGTACCCGGCGACGACGGCGTCTGGGTGCCGGCCGTGCCCGGCGAGCAAACCGCGCCGGGGCTGATCGTCTATCGCTTTGGCGCCGATCTGTTCTACGCAAACGATCATTTTTTCGTCGAAGCTGCACGTCAGCTGATCGCGCGCGCGCCGAGTCCGGTGCGCTGGTTCGTGATCGACGCGAGCGCGATCACGGACCTCGATTATTCGGCGGCGCGCTCGGTGGGCGAGCTATGCCAGACGTTGAAGCAGAGCGGCATCGAAGTGATCTTCGCGCGCGTGAACCGTTATTTGCGCTCGGATATGGATCGGCACGGCATTACGCCGATCGTGGACGCGAGCTGCATTTTCAACACGCTGCACGAGGCGCTGCACGCGGCCGGGGGGCATAGCCAGGCGAGCGCGTGAAACGCGCTATCGCGGCATGGACGGTATTACAGTGCGGATAGGCGTGGCAGCGTCTATTGATCGGTTTTGGTGTTGGTCAGATCAAAAATATATCGTTTTCCAGCACTTTTGGTCATGGTTAAACTTGACGTCGCGCGTCTCTCGATACGCGAACCCACTTTTCTATCTGCGAGCTTTCCCACCATGAGCGTTGCCGAAACCGTTTTGCCGCCGTTCCATCTGGCGTTTCCTGTTCATAGCCTCGTCGCCGCGCGCGAGTTTTACGGCGACCTGCTGGGTTGTCCGGAAGGGCGCAGCTCGGCGGAATGGGTGGATTTCAACTTCTACGGCCACCAGATCGTCGCGCATCTCGCGCCGGAAGAGGCCGGGCATCGGCAGACCAGCAAGGTCGACGGCGACGCGGTGCCGGTGCGCCACTTCGGCGTGGTGCTGTCGATGGCCCAATGGCAAGCCGCGGCGAACAAGCTGCAGCAGGCAGGCATCGACTTCATCATCGAGCCGCACGTGCGTTTCAAGGGCGAAGTCGGCGAACAGGCGACGATGTTCTTTCTCGATCCGTCGGGCAACGCGCTGGAATTCAAGGCGTTTGCCGATATGTCGTCGTTGTTCGCGAAGTAAATTCATCTGCCTGAACTGGAAGGCCGGTCACCCGAAAGGGTCGGCCGGCCTTTTGTTTCAGCGTTTAAAAAACACCGATCTCCCGCCGCCAAACGTTTGCCAATCACGAAGTCGCGCATCGCGCGATCAGGCGCATACTTTTATATTAACCTTCCTGACAATTCCGCCATTTTGGCGCCATGCAGGCGTTGGTGCTACCGATCTAGCATAAGCACTGATTCACCGGGAGAGGCGCGCGGCATAGGCTCCGGCAACCTGTGCTCAGGTCCGCCGGCTTCGGCATGTCATAGGCCGAAGCCGCGCGACCGTCCAGTCACGGCGATTCAGTTCCTTACCTGCATTCTCTCGGGCGCGTTTCAATGTGGATCGTCAACGTAGCGCTAAAGCGGCCATACACGTTCATCGTGATGGCCATTCTGATCCTGCTGGCGACACCATTCGTGCTGTTGACCACGCCGGTCGACGTGCTGCCGGAAATCAACATTCCGGTAGTCAGCATCATCTGGACGTACACGGGCTTGTCGGCCGAAGACATGGCTCATCGGATGACGTCGGTCAACGAGCGCAGCTTGACCACCACGGTCAACGACATCGAGCACATCGAATCGCAGTCGCTCGCCGGCGTCGCGATCATCAAGCTGTTCCTGCAACCGAACGCGAACATCCAGACCGCGATCGCGCAGACGGTGGCCGTCGAACAGGCGCAGCTCAAGCAGATGCCGCCGGGCGCCACGCCGCCGCTGGTGATCAGCTATTCGGCGTCCAGCATTCCCGTGATCCAGCTCGGCTTGTCGAGCCCCAAGCTGTCCGAGCAGGCGCTCAACGACACCGCTTTGAATTTCCTGCGCCCGCAACTGGTGACGATTCCGGGCGCAGCGGTGCCGTATCCGTACGGCGGCAAATCGCGTTTGATCTCGGTCGATCTCGACACGCGCGCGCTGCTGGCCAAAGGGCTGACGCCGTCCGACGTGGTCAGCGCCTTCAATGCGCAAAACCTGATTTTGCCGACCGGCACGGCCAAGATCGGGGCGCGCGAATACACGATCAATATGAACGGCTCGCCCGCCACGGTGGAAGGGCTCAACGACATTCCGGTGCGCACGCTCAACGGCGCGACCACGTATCTGCGTGAAGTGGCCCACGTGCGCGACGGTTTTTCGCCGCAGACCAATATCGTGCGGCAGGACGGCCATCGCGGCGTGTTGATATCGGTGCTCAAAAGCGGCGGTGCGTCGACACTGGCGATCGTCAACACGCTGCATGGTTTGCTGCCGACCGCCCAGGCGGCGTTGCCGCCGGACCTGAAGATCACGGCGTTGTTCGATCAGTCGGTGTTCGTCAAGGCGGCGGTGCAGGGTGTGGTGCGCGAGGCGCTGGCCGCCGCCGCGCTGACGGCCGCGATGATTCTGCTGTTTCTCGGCAATTGGCGCAGCACCTGCATCATCGCGGTATCGATTCCGCTGTCGATCCTGTCGTCGCTGATCGCCTTGCATGCGCTGGGACAGACCATCAACATCATGACGCTCGGCGGCCTCGCGCTGGCAGTCGGGATTCTGGTCGACGATGCGACGGTGACGATCGAGAACATCGAACGGCATTTGCATATGGGCACGAATCTGCACGATGCGATTCTCGAAGGCGCCGGCGAAATCGCGGTTCCCGCCCTCGTGTCGACGCTGTGTATCTGTATCGTGTTCGTGCCGATGTTCTTCCTGACCGGCGTCGCGCGTTACCTGTTCGTGCCGCTCGCCGAAGCGGTGGTGTTCGCGATGCTCGCGTCGTACATCCTGTCGCGCACGCTGGTGCCGACCCTCGCCATGCTGCTGATGGGTCATGCGCACAAGCCCAAAGCCGGTGCGCGGCCGAACCTGTTCATGCGCCTCTATCATCGATTCGACGCCGCCTTCGAGCGCATGCGCGGCGCGTACATCGTGATTCTCAGCAGCCTGCTGGTGCGCCGGCGTCTGTTCGCCGGCGCGTTCCTCGGGTTTTGTGTGGCGTCGATGGGTCTCGCGCTCGTGCTCGGCGAGGACTTCTTTCCGAGCGTCGATGCGGGCGACATTCGTCTGCACATGCGCGCGCCGACCGGCACGCGTATCGAGGAAACCGCGCGTCTGGCCGACGAAGTCGAAAAGGTGATTCGCGAGGTAGTGCCGCGCAACGAACTCGGCACGATCCTCGACAACCTCGGCTTGCCGTACAGCGGCATCAATCTCTCGTATAGCAACGCGGGCACGATCGGCACGCTGGACGGCGAGATTCAGGTGGCGCTCAAGGCGGACCACAAGCCGACGCAAACCTATATGGACAGATTGCGCGCGGTGCTGCCGCAGCGCTTTCCGGGCGTCGAGTTCTTCTTTCAGCCCGCCGACATCGTCACGCAGATTCTCAACTTCGGCTTGCCCGCCGCGGTCGATGTGCAAATTTCCGGCGCAGACCAGCAAGGCAACTTCGACGTCGCCCGCAAGCTGCTGAAACAGGTGCGGATGATTCCGGGCACCGTCGATACGCACATCCAGCAGAAGCTCGACGAACCGGCGATCAATCTTCAGATGGATCGCACCCGCTTGCAGCAACTCAACCTGAGCGCGAGCAATGTGGCGCAAAACGTGCTCATTTCGTTGTCGGGCAGCTCGCAAACGTCGCCGGGTTTCTGGTTCAACAATGTGAACGGCGTCGAATACAACGTGGCGGTGCAAACGCCGCAATACCAGATCTCGTCGATCGACGAGCTATTGCGCACGCCGGTGTCGGGCTCGGCCACCGGACCGACGCAACTGCTCGGCAACCTGGTGCGCGTCGCGCCGCAAACCCAGTTCGCGGTGGTCACGCACTACAACATCAGGCCGGTGATCGATCTGTACGTGAGCGTCGAAAAGCGCGATCTCGGCAGCGTGGCGAACGAGGTCGACAAGCTCGTCAACAACGTGCGTGCGTCGCTGCCGCGCGGCAGTCAGATTACCCTGCGCGGTCAGGTGCAGACGATGCGCAGCTCGTTCTTCGGTTTGGGACTCGGTGTGGCGATGGCGATCGTGCTGGTGTACCTGCTGATCGTCGTGAACTTTCAGTCGTGGGTCGATCCGCTCATCATCATCAGCGCGTTGCCCGCGGCGCTCGCGGGTATCGTGTGGATATTGTTCCTGACGGGCACGCATCTGAGCGTCCCGGCATTGACCGGCGCGATCATGACGATGGGCGTGGCGACCGCCAACAGTATCCTGATGGTGTCGTTCGCGCGCCAGCGGCTGCGGGCCGGTGCGCCGCCGCTTACCGCCGCGCTCGAAGCCGGCGCGAGCCGGATCCGGCCGGTGCTGATGACCGCGTTCGCGATGATCATCGGCATGATTCCGATGGCGCTCGGTCTCGGCGAAGGCGCCGAGCAAAACGCACCGCTCGGCCGCGCGGTGATCGGCGGTTTGCTGTTCGCCACGGTGTCCACGCTGTTTTTTGTGCCACTCGTGTTCGCGGGTATTCATGGCCGCCTCGCGCGCCGCCGCGGTGACGACATTAACGGCGGCAATGGTGGAGATGAAGGCGGTACAGGCCGCCATGGCGACGCACCTGATGACGGCCCCGCGCCGGACCACGGCGGTGACGGCAAGCATGCGTAACGTTAAATGACGGCTGACTGAGATGACCGAAAAAACTCATGCATCGCTAGCGATTCCTTCGCGAGAGACCGAAAGCGGCCACGCCTTGCCGCCGCGCAATCGCGAATGGAGGCGCGCAAAAATCGCCGTCTGGATCGTCCTCGCGCTGCTCGCGGTGGGCGCGCTGCGCACCGTCGTCGTGGATGTTCTGCAAAGCCGGACGGTGGCCGAAACGACTCGGCAGAACGCTGTCCAGTACGTCAACGTGGTGAGCCCGACGCAAACCGACGGCGGCGGCAACACCTTGCTGCCGGGCACCTTGCGCGGCAATGTCGAATCGCCGATCTATGCGCGCTCCACCGGTTATCTGCTGCACTGGTACGCCGATATCGGCACGCGCGTGAAGCAGGGGCAATTGCTGGCCGATCTCGATACGCCTGAAATCGATCAGGAGCTCGCGCAGGCATTGGCGCAGCGCCAGCAAACCAGCTCGATCCTGGGCCTCGCGAAGAGTTCGCTGGAACGCTGGCAGCAATTGCGTCAGCGCGATGCGGTCTCGCAGCAGGAGCTCGACGAACGGCAAAGCGCCTATTCGCAGGACCTCGCCAATCTGGCCGCCGCCGACGCCAACGTTCAGCGCTTGCGGCAACTGGAATCGTTCAAGCGCATCGTCGCGCCGTTCGCGGGTGTCGTCACGCAGCGCAATGTCGATGTCGGCGATCTGATCGACGCGGGCAGCGGCACGAGCCGCGCGTTGTTCGCGCTCGCGCAGTCGGACCCGCTGCGGGTTTATGTGCAACTGCCGCAGGCGTATGCGCAGAACGTCACCGACGGACAGGCGGTGATCGTGACCCAGGCGGAATTGCCGGGGCAGCAGTTTCACGGCACGATCACGCACATTTCCGGCGCGATCGACGTGCCGACCCGCTCGCTGCAAGTCGAAGTAACGCTGCCGAACCCCGATGGCAAGCTGCGGCCCGGCGCGTATGTGCAGGTCGCTTTGCCGGCGGCCGCGCATGCGCGGCTGATGGTGCCGGGCAACGCGCTGCTGTTTCGCGCCGAAGGTCCGCGGGTCGCCGTGGTCGATCAGAACGGCAACGTGCAGTTGCGCAAAGTCGTGATCGCGCGGGATCTGGGGCAGTCGCTCGAAATTGAAAGCGGTGTCGAGGCGAACGACAGGATCATCGTCAACCCGAGCGATTCGATCGCGGACGGCGATCATGTGCAGATCGCGCAGCCGCAGCAAAACGGCAAGGGGGCGTCGTGAAGCGGGCAGTCACCTGCCGGGCAGGCACCATGCTGACGGCCGCTGCGAGCGCCGCGAGCGTGGCGTTAGTGGCCGCGTGCACGGTCGGGCCGGACTATCAGCGGCCGCAGGCCGAGGTGCCGCCCGCGTGGCAAACCGATTCTTACTGGCGTGTGGCCGTTCCTTCGCACGCGCCGATCTCACCTGACTGGTGGAGCGGCTTCGGCGATGCGACGCTGGCCGCGCTGGAAACCCAGGCGCTCGCCCAGAATCAGACGCTGGCCGCGGCCAGCGCCCACTATGCGCAGGCCAAGGCGACGCTCGCCAATACCAGCGCGCAGCGGATTCCCGAGGTCGATCTGGCGGCATCGGCATCGCGTTTCAGGATTTCGAAGGACCGTCCGCGCACCAACTACGCGATACCGACACAGTCGACGGTACAGAACAATCTTCAACTCGGCGCTACGATCAACTACGACACCGATCTATTCGGCCGGATACGTCGCGAGGTGGAAGGCGCGACGGCCTCGGCTGAGCAATCGGCCGATGACCTCGCCAACGCGCGGCTCGTGCTGAGCACTGACCTCGCGACCGATTATTTCTCGCTGCGCGAGCTCGACGCCGAGATCGGCGTGCTCAATCGTTCGGTGAAATTGCAGCAGCAGGCGCTCGACTATGTCACCGCCCAGCACGACCTCGGCGCGGTTTCCGGGCTGGACGTGTTGCAGCAAAAGTCGCAACTCGATTCGACACGCGTGCAGGCGCAATTGCTGCTGAATCAGCGCGCGCAATTCGAACACGCGATCGCCGCGCTGGTCGGTGTACCCGCTCCGCAGTTCGCGATCGAGCCCAAGGTTCTCGACGCGCAGGCGCCGTCGATCCCGCTCGGCGTGCCGAGCGACGTATTGCAGCGCCGCCCCGATATCGCATCGGCGGAACGCGCGATGGCCGCCGCGAATGCGCAGATCGGCGTCGCCAAGGCGGCGTTCTTTCCGAGCCTGACGCTGACGCCGGGCATCGGTTGGGAGAGCACGCAGTTCGCCAGTTTGCTGAGCGCGCCCAGCTTGATGTGGACGCTCGGCGCGGCGGTCGGCCAGGTAGTGTTCGACGGCGGCCGCCGCGCGGCGAACGTCGAATTCGCGAGCGAAGGCTACAAAGCCACCGAGGCGAACTACCGGCAGACCGTGCTCAACGCATTCCAGCAAGTGCAGGACGGCATCACCGGCCTGTCGGTGCTGGACGGCGCGGCGAAGGAATCGCACGAAGCGGTGACCGATGCGCAGCATCTGCTGTCGCTCGCCAACGACCGCTATTCGGGTGGCCTCGTCGCTTACCTCGACGTCATCACCGCACAGCAGTCGTTGCTGACGAGCGAGCGCCAGGACGTGCAGATCCACGGTCAGCAGATGACCTTGTCGGTCGCGCTGGTGAAAGCGCTCGGCGGCGGCTGGGATGTTTCCGCCAGCGCGGCCGACAATCAGGCGGCGAGAGAGACGAAGGATGCAACGGCTTCCGCGAAGTGAGCTGGATAAAAGATGGCAGGGCCAGCCAGGAAAGATCGCGGCGAGGCGTTTCGTATAATGCAAACACATGGGGACGCGCATGAAATTGCTGATCGTTGAGGACGAGCATAAGGTGGTGGACTACCTGCGCTCCGGTTTGACAGAGCAAGGCTGGGTCGTCGACGTCGCGCTCGACGGCGAGGAAGGCACGTATCTGGCTACCGAATTCGATTACGACGTGATCGTCCTCGACGTGATGCTGCCCAAACGCGACGGCTTCAGCGTGCTGAAGGCGCTGCGGATGCGCAAGTCGACGCCGGTCATCATGCTGACCGCGCGCGATCATGTGAACGACCGCGTGCGCGGCCTGCGCGAAGGCGCGGACGACTACCTCACCAAACCCTTCTCGTTCCTCGAACTGGTCGAGCGGCTGCATGCATTGGCGCGCCGCACGCGTGCGCAGGAATCGACACTGATTTCCGTCGGCGATCTGTTCGTCGATCTGATCGGCCGGCGCGCGACCCGCGACGGCGTGCGCCTCGACCTGACCGCCAAGGAGTTTCAGTTGCTTAGCGTGCTGGCGCGCCGGCAAGGCGACATCCTGTCGAAAACCGCGATTACCGAACTGGTGTGGGACGTCAATTTCGACAGCCATACGAACGTGGTCGAAACCGCGATCAAACGATTGCGCGCCAAACTCGACGGCCCGTTTCCTTCGAAGCTATTGCACACCGTGCGCGGCATGGGCTACGTGCTCGAAGTGCGTGAAGAGGCCGAACTGCCATGAACCGTTCGATCGCCCGCCGCCTCGCGTTGATGTTCGCACTCGTCGCGCTACTCGTGTTCACGCTGGTCGGAACAGGGCTGTTTCTGGTGTTGCGCACGCAACTCGAACGTCACCTGCGCGAGTCGCTCGACGGTCGCACGGAGATCGCGCGGATCATCGTTTATCACGCGGGGACGCCGGAAAAGTGGCGCATGGCGCGCGAAAAACTCACCGACATGACGCCGCACGACGGCAGCACGACGTATTCGGTGTCGAGCGCCGATCCGGATTTCCACTACGGCAAGCCCGTCGAGGGGCCGGCGGTGAAGAGCTGGCAGGGCGGCTACGCGCGCGTTTCGCCAGTGGGCGGCGGCGCGGACATGCTCACCATTACGAAACCGATACCCGCTTACGGCGCGCGTCCGCCCGTGCAATTGCAAGTCGCCGCCAGTTGTTCGCCCAACGTGATCACCATGCGTGTGTTCGGTCTTGCGCTCGGCGCGCTGTCGGCGTTAGGCAGTCTGGCCGTGCTGTTGCTCAGTTATTCGGTGACGCGATTGGGCCTTGCGCCGTTGACGCGCTTGACGAGGGACGCCTCCGCGGTGAGCCCGAACAACCGTTCGCAGCGCCTGAATACCGCCTCGCTGCCGCTCGAGCTGAACGACCTCGCCAACTCGTTCAACGGCGCGCTCGAGCGGTTGGACGGCGCGTATGGCCGCCTCGAATCGTTCAATGCGGACGTCGCGCACGAATTGCGCACGCCGGTCACGATTCTGATCGGACAAACCGAGGTGGCGTTGACGCGTAACCGCTCGGTCGACGATTTGCGCCACACGCTGCAATCGAATCTCGAAGAGTTCGAACGCATGCGCACGATCATCAACGACATGCTGTTCCTCGCCCGCGCCGATCAGGGCGAGCGGGCGACCGGTCTGGTCGAGGTGTCGCTGGCCGCGGAAGTCGCACATACGCTGGAGTTTCTCGAGATTCCGCTGGAAGAGGCGCGCGTGCATGCCCAGTTGCGCGGCGACGCAATGGCGCGCGTGAACCGCTCGCTGTTCGGCCGCGCGTGCACGAATCTGCTGATGAACGCGATCCAGCACTGCGCGCCGGGCGCGGCGATCACGGTGACGATCGCGCGTGAAGCGGATCGATTGCGGGTAGCGGTGGCCAATCCTGGCGAGCCGATCGAGCCCGCTGTGCTTGAACATCTGTTCGACCGCTTCTATCGCGCGGAAGTGTCGCGCACCAATAGCCGCGAAAACCACGGGCTGGGTCTGGCGATCGTGAAGGCGATCGCGGAGATGCATCGCGGCACGGTGTCGGTGGAATGCGCGCACGGCATCAACACGTTTGCGTTTTCGATCGCGGCGCCGCGCACGGAGAGCGAGCTGCCGGCGGCGCGCTCGAATGCGGGCGTGCCGGTTCCCGCTGAAGCCGCCAGTTACTCGTCGCTGGCAAAGGGCAAATCGGCCTGAACCGGCACACGCCGTTTCACGGGTTGCGCATTGGCCGGCGTCAAAGCGCTCACGCGCACCCCTAGCAGACGCAGCTTGCGGTTCAGCTCCACCCGTCTCAGACATTCGGTCGCCGCGCGCCGTATCTCGGTCGCGTCCGCGGTCGGCTCGTCCAGGGTCAGATCGCGCGTGACCGTGCGGAAATCGTCGTAGCGCAGCTTTATGCCCACGGTGCGGCCCACATAGCCTTTGCGCACGAGGTCTTCCGCGACCCGCACGCACAAGCCGGTAAACGAAGTCGACAGCGCCGGCCGGTCGTGACGCGGATGCAGATCGCGCTCGAAGGTCGTTTCGCGGCTCATCGACTTGGGTTCGGATTCGACCACCACCGGCCGCTCGTCGTGGCCTTGCGCGACTTGCGCGAGCCACGCCGAATAGCTGCGGCCGAAATTGTCCTGCAACAGCGCCGGGTCCGCCGCCGCCAGATCGCCGACGGTGGCGAAACCGAGCGCGGTCAGCTTTTCCGCCGCCTTCGGCCCGATTCCGTTGACCTTGCGCACCGGCAGCGGCCAGACCCGCAACGGCACGTCGGCGGGCGTCAGAATCGTGAGGCCGTCGGGTTTGTCGAGTTCGGAGCCGATCTTCGCCAGCAGCTTGTTCGGCGCCACGCAGATGGAGCAGGTGAGGCCGGTCGCCTGATTGACCGCCTGCTTGATTTGCGCGGCAATCTCGCGCGCTTCGCCGGGCACCTCAGTGAGATCGATATAGATTTCGTCGATTCCGCGGTCTTCGATCCGGTCGGTAAACGTGGCGACCGCCGCTTTGAACAGGCGCGAGTAGTGGCGATACGAGTCGAAATCGGTGGGCAGCAGAATCGCGTCCGGCGCGAGCACCGCGGCTTTCATCATGCCCATTGCCGAGAACACGCCGAGCGCGCGGGCTTCGTAAGTCGACGTGGTGACCACGCCGCGACCCGCATAATCGCGCAAGCGCGCGAAACGGCGCGTGCCGTCTTCCAGCATTTGCGGCGCGCCGTTGCGGCCGCCGCCGATCACCACCGCCGTGCCGCGTAGTTCCGGATAGCGCAAAAGCTCAACCGACGCGTAGAACGCGTCCATGTCCAGGTGCGCGATACGGCGGCTTGCAGAACTCATGGATGGCGGAAACGGATAACAGCAGCGGGCGGAGAACGTCAGCGCCGCGCCGGTGCTGCCCCGCGCATGGCTCGCTGCGTCGGGCGTCCGGACGCGTTTGGCGTGATTCGCCGCGCGCCGGATGCCAAACCGTCATAGTACCTTGCTCCGCCTGGGCAAGGCACCGTGCTGCTCGCGATTACTGCTTGATGCCTTCAGCCTGGATATTCAGCGTGGTCAGCATCTTGAAGCCGTAGGTCTTGCCGAAGTCGACGCCGAAGTCGTCGCGGTTGAACGTCGCGGTCGATTCCGTGCCGCACACTTCGCGCTTGAGCATCGGGTTCATGATGCACTTGAACGATTCGATCTTCAGGTTGACCGGCTTGGTCACGCCATGCATCGTCAGCGTGCCGATCACTTCCACCGGCTTGTCGCCGTCGAAGCGAATCTGCGTGCCCTTGTAGGTCGCGGTCGGGAACTTCGCGGCGTCGAAGAACTTGTCCGTGACCAGTTCCGTGTCCAGCTTGCCGTTACCGATATCCATCGAGCTCATATCGATCGTCACGTCGACCGTGCCGGTCTTCGCCGCGCGATCCAGCACGACGGTGCCGCTGCTCTTCGTGAACTTGCCGCGCCAGATCGACAGGCCGCCGAAGTGGTCGGTTTCGAAGCTCGGGTACGTGTGCATCGGGTCGAGTTGATAGGTGTCGGCGGCCATTGCGTTGAACGACGTGGCTGCGGCGAGCGCGCCGGCGGCGAGCAAAAGTTGTTTCTTCAAGTTCTTCTCCAGGTGATTCAAAAAAGCGAAAAAAGAGGCGCAAAAAAGTGCAGGTCGCCTGTTCGCGTCAGTTACTTCTTCGCCGCAACGATGTGAAATTTGATGACAACTTCGTCAGCGACGACCGACGTGTCTTTCCATTCACCGGTGCCGACATCGAACTGCGAGCGCTTGATCGGCAACGCGCCGTCGAAGGTTTGCGTCGTGCCCTGGCTGGCGATCGTGACCGGCACCACGACCGTTTGCGATTTGCCCTTGATCGTGAGCTTGCCGGTGATCTTGTACTGATTGCCGCCGGCCGGCGCGATCGCGCTCGACACGAAGGTCGCGGCCGGATAGGTCGCGCTATCGAACCATTCCTTGCCTTGAGCCTGCTTGTTGTAGTCGTCGGCGCCGAGGTCGTAGCTGCCGGTGTCGATCGACACGTTGGCGTTGCCGGCAGTGGGCCTGGCCGGATCGAAATTCAGTTGCGCCGAGAACTTCTTGAATTTGCCGTCCACCGGCACGTTCATCTGTCTGGTCGTTGCGATGACGCTGCTTTTGCTTGCGTCGACATCGGCGTGCGCGAGGCTGGCGCCGAGCAAGGACAGGGCGGCGACGCCGGCGAGAATCGAGTGATAAAGGTTTGATTTCATAGTGGTATGCATCCTATCGAACCCGCGCGCGTTGATTGAACACCGCTGGGAATTAGATTGCCAACATGCTGGAGCGAATCGCTCCTTACTTGAGGAGCGGAATCATGCGCGCGAGCAATCCGGCGCGCTGTAATGGGTTATGTCCGAAGGACCGGGTTCGGTTTTTTCATGCTTACCTGGTGTGGGGCGTTGTTACGCGTGCCGCGTGCCGCGTGCGAATGCCGCGTGCCGCGTGCGAATGCGGATAGTAGGTAAGACAATGAAAACTGAATAGGCGGGTGGGGGAGAACAGATTGTTGTCGTAGTGAAGGTAATGGTTTTTTTTGCCTGTGCGAGCCAAAGGCAAGAAGAACAAAACCGAAACCAACACCGCAGGCATACAGACAACATCAGGTATGCTGCCGCATTCACCCCCAAATCGCCACGCGTCAAACCATCATAGTGAGTACCCTATTCCTCTCCTGGGGCATCGCCGCAGCCGCCACGGCCGGCGTTATCTCCCGGCCATTCAAATGGCCTGAAGCCATCTGGGCCGTAGGCGGCGCGCTACTGCTAGTCTCGCTCAGATTATTGCCAGTCGACCTGGCCATCCAGGCCATAGAAAAAGGCACGGACGTCTATCTGTTCCTCTTCGGCATGATGGTGCTGTCCGAAGTCGGCCGCCGCGAAGGGCTGTTCGACTGGGTCGCCGTGCTGGCGGTCAACCACGCGAAGGGTTCGCCGAGAAAGTTGTTCCTGCTGGTCTATCTGGTCGGCGTGGTCATTACCGCCTTCCTCTCCAATGATGCCGCCGCAGTCGTCCTCACCCCCGCGGTGTTCGCCGCCGCGAGGAAAGCGAAAACGCATCCTCTGCCGCTGCTGTTCGTGTGCGCGTTCATTGCGAATGCCGCCAGCTTCGTGCTGCCAATCTCGAATCCGGCGAACCTGGTGCTGTACGGCAACCACACGCCAGCACTCGGCCCCTGGCTGATGCGTTTCACGCTGCCGTCGCTACTGTCGATCGCCGCCACCTACGTGCTGTTGCGCTGGACCCAGCGCGAGGCGCTCGCCGGCGTTTGCGAGGCGGATCTCAAGCCGCTCGAATTGTCGTCGAGCGGACGCGTCGCGCTCGCCGGCATCGCGGTCACCGCCGTCGTCTTGCTGACGGTCTCCGCGTACGATATGCCGCTCGGCCTGCCCACCGCGATACTTGGCGCGCTGACCGCCACGGTCGTGCTGATTCAGGAGCGCAAGTCGCCGCTGCCAATGGTCAAGGAAATCTCGTGGAGCGTGTTGCCGCTGGTGGCGGCATTGTTCGTGCTGGTCGAGGTGCTCGGTCACACAGGCGTCATCACAACGCTGGCGAGTGCCGTGCAACGCGCGACGCAACACAGCGACCTGGCGACGGCGGCATCGGCCGGCGGCATCATCGCGATCGTCAGCAATCTGATGAACAACTTGCCGGCCGGTTTGATCGCAAGCTCGACCGTGATGCAGGCGCACAGCGCCGAGCGTGTGATCGACGCGCTGCTGATCGGCGTCGATCTGGGCCCGAATCTGTCGATTACCGGCTCGCTCGCGACCATCCTCTGGCTCAACGCGATTCGCCGCGAGGGCGAAGACGTGAGCTTTATGAAGTTCCTGAAAGTCGGCGTCGTGGTGATGCTTCCGGCCCTCGCACTGGCGCTCGCCGCGCGGATTCTGACCGGTTGACAGGAGCCGGCTCCTGATCGCCCCCGCCCTCGTCCAGATGCGGCGAACCGCTGTCGGCATCTTGCAAGTGCGCGGTGGGGGCGTCGACGGCGGTTTCGTCAGGTATGTCTTCGTGTTTCTCCTTTAAGAGGCGCGGGTCATGACCGCGTGCCGGTCAAACGCAGCGGTAGCGCGGTGTCCTCCATTTCAGCAGACTGTTCGAGCGCATACAGCGCCGCTTCGAGCCGCGCAAGACGCTCGCGCTGCGTCGGCATCAGCCACGGCTTCGGAAACTTGCTGAGGCGATTGCGCCAGTACGAAAGCGGAATGCGATCGTTGGTGGAAATCAGCTCGAACACGAGTTCGAGGTGGGCAATCTCTTTGTCAATGTCCTGATAGCTCATTTAACGTTCCAGTAAGTGGATCGGCAACACGGCGGTGTGCCATGCAGGTGCCGCCGCGACACGCGGCCGTTGGCAATAAAACGGAGCGGGCCACATTTATATTCCGGTTCGCGAACCCGCTTCCCCGGATATCGGCCCGGCAGACGGATGTTTCGCAGACCGATCCGCTGCTGGCGCTGCGGGCGGGATGCCCGGCAGTTCGGCCGATGCGTCCAGCGGTCGGACACGGCTGGCGCAAAAAGACACCGCAAGGCGCGTTCCACACCCCGTTAGTGGCGAGCTGACGATTTGCTTTCGGTGTGTCACTATTTGTCTGATGCAGCGCTGCCGCTCGGTCCGGGCCTTTGCCCATGGCGCGGGAGCGGGAATGCGACGGGCGCGAGCCCACCTCGCGGGTGGCGCCTTCGAGCGAAACCGATGGTTGGTCGAGCGGTTTGTCGCCGAACTGGGAACTGCCCAAGCGGATGCCGATGGCGTTTTTTGCCTGGTCGTCGTTGAAAATCTGCACTGCTTCAACGAGAGGCTGGCGTGCCGATCAGGCACGAAAAATCGATTCTGCGTCCATGCCTGTATGAATCATGTCGTTAAAACAAGCTATCGCCCGGTGCGATGCAACGCCAGTGCCCCTGTTCCAATCCGATCAGCTTCTATCCAGCCACGCATCCAGGCCGACCCGGAACGCCACACCGGCGATAACCGGCACAGTCATCATCAGGATGATGCCGAAATTGGGAACGGGGTCGCCATAAGCGAACGGCTCGTATAGCACGAGGCCTGAGACGATTGCGAACACGATTAAGCCGACAGCGACCATCAGAAGGTTGCGTACCGCGATGGGCAGTGATTTGCGTTTTGACCGGTTGTCCGTGGTGCTGGCAGATGGGACCTTTTCGGGTTCGGCAGGCATGGCGGTTCTCGATACTTTAGGTAGCACGGCAATGATAATTGTAGGGTTTATTTGCGCGTAGCGGCTCGCCGTCGGCAAAACGGCTGCATGCCGTTACTTACTGACGCGGTAGCGCATCCACACCGCGGCGAGCTGCTCCGCGATACGCATACGCTTTGCGTCCATGCAGACGCAATAAGCCGCCGGCCTTAAAAGAATCCAATCCTTTGCCGGATCTTGCTCGTGTGCGGCGCACCAGTCGGGTGTCATGGCGATGGCCGTGCTCGGCTCTCTGTGGCGTGCGGGAATACCCGGCGTCGGCTACTGGATCGCGGCCAATGCGATCGCGATCATGGCGCTGCTGGCTTTCGCCCTGCAAGGGCACGCTTCGCGCTGGCTGACCTTCGTTGCCGCCAACGAGTTGCTGGCTATGGCGCTGCTGCTGATGCTCGAAGGCTGCTACCGGTTTCTGGGGCGCCGCACGCGGCCTTGGGGCGCGTATGCCGGTGCGGTCGCGGTGTTGATCGGCATCGCTTACTGGACCTTTGTCTCGCCGAACTTCAATGCGCGGGTGACCGTGACTTCGGCGTTCCATGCCAGCCTCTATGCGGTGCTCGCCGTGACGATGCGGCGTGGTCGTCCGTCGAACCGGCCGCGTTACAGCTACTACTTCCTCGCGGTTGTGGCGGCGCTGTTTTGCGCCGGGCATATCACACGCTGCATCGTGTATGGCTTCGGCATGGTGGTGCAGAGCAGCTTGATGCAGGCGACGGCGCCGAACATCGCATACCTCGTGCTCGGGATTCTCGCGCAGCCGGCCCTGTCGATCGGCGTGGTGATGCTGGTGCACGATCGCCTCGCCGAGCGGCTCGAGCGGCTTGCCAATGTCGACGAACTGACGGGCGCGCTGTCGCGCCACGCCTTTCTGGCGATCGGCGACGTGCTGCTCAACGCGTCGGTGCGCACGCGCTCCCCAGTGGCGCTGGCGATCATCGACATCGACTCGTTCAAGGCCATCAACGACGGCCACGGCCACGCCGTCGGCGACCAGGTGCTGAGCCACTTCGCGGCGTTCATCGCCTCCAACCTGCGCGTCGGCGATGTGTTCGGGCGGTTGGGCGGCGAGGAGTTCGGCGTGTTGTGCCCGGCGACCACCGCCGCCGAAACGGTAGCTCTGCTGGAGCGGATTCGGGGCCGGCTGGCCGCGGCCGCGCAAACCGAATTGCCGCGCGGGCTGAGGTACACCTTCAGCGTCGGCGTGGACCAGCGTCGGTGGGACGAGCCGCTCGCCGAACTGATGGCGCGTGCGGATGGCGCGCTGCATGCAGCCAAAGCGTCAGGCCGCGATCGCGTGATGGCGGCATAGCGGCCAGCGGCGGTGCCGGACGAAAAGTGACGAGCCGGTGTCGTTTCGACCGGCAAACGTTTGCCGGCACGGTGTGTCGAGGTCTTCGGGCTGTGATCGATGACGGCCGCGCCGCGCCTCAAACTTATTTGAGCGGAAGGGATAAACATTTGTCAGACGGTTGCCGTTATACATTGGCAGCGTGACCGGAACCCGTCTGATAACGATCAATATGCTTTCCACCTCGACGAAGCAAATGGCCGATTCCGGCTTGCGCGAGCGTTTCCATCGACGATCGCTGGAACACCAACGTCCGCTTGCGACGGTCACGATGGGGTTTACCGTGGTCGCATTCCTGTTCTTCGTGGGGGCGCGCAACTTCGTCGGCGGGCCGGCGCTGCCGCTGCCGTACCGGCTTCTTTGCGCACTGGTGCTCGGCCTGCTGGTGCTGGCGATTCCGCGCGCGGCAACGACCTTTGTATTCGGCGCGATCGGCGTCGCGTATTCGCTGGTGCTGGCGGTGGGTCTCGCGCTGAACATCTCCGGGGTCGATCAGCCGTTGCTCTGGGCGCTGCCCGCCGTGGTGGCGATACCGATCTGCGCGGCGCCGTTGTGGCTCACGCCGACGCATTTTCTGGCCGGCAGTGCGCTCTTCTATGCGACGGCGCTCGCCTTGCTGTTCGGCGAGCCGGGCACGCACGGCGCCGGCGTTGTGACGTGGATGTGGATCGTGGCGATCGGCATGCCGACATCCGCGGTGTTTCACTTCGGCTTCTACCGGTTCCGGCGCAACCACTTCCTGCTCGAGAGTCAATTGGCGCAACTCGCCGCGACCGATCCGCTGACCGGCCTGCAAAACCGTCGCGCGTTCGTGAAGCAGGCCGAGCGCCGCCTTGAAGCCATGACGCCTGATACGCGGGTCAGCGCGATTTTTCTCGACATCGACAGTTTCAAATCGCTGAACGATCGTTTCGGCCATGCGGTCGGCGACCATACGCTGCATCAGGTCGCCCAGGCGCTGATGGAACACACGACCGCGGAAGAAAGCATAAGCCGGATCGGCGGCGAGGAGTTCGCGGTGCTGCTGCGCGATGGCCTGACCGGCGCGCTCGCGTTGGCCGAGCGCTTGCGCGGCGCGATCGCGGTGCTCGAGCGCCCCGACGGAAAGCTGAGCGCGAGCTTCGGCGTGGCCGAACACCGCAGCGGCGAAAGCATCATGATGCTGCTCGACCGCGCCGACGAAGCGCTGCTGCGCGCCAAGTACCTGGGCAGAAACCGCGTATGTGCCGAACGCGCGCTACCGGGCGAAGCTCTGCAATTCGTGCCCGGCGCGGCGCATGCAGAGGGCGGGGCGGTGCCGTCCAGGCTGCAATGGGACGACTATTACCTGACCTCGCATTTCCAGCCGCTTTACAGCTTGTCGCATCAGAAGCAGGTGGGATTTGAAGCATTGCTGCGCGGCGAGCAGGCTGACGGCACGCTGGTGCCGCCGGTCGTGCTGTTTGCGCCGAATCCCGGCAGCGACGCAGGCGCGCTCGATCGCGCGAGTCACGTCGTGCATCTGGGCAATGCGTGCAGGTCGCTGCCTTCGGGTGCGTGGCTCTTCCTCAACATTCTGCCCGCCACGTTCATCGCCGACGGTTATGCCGATCAGCTCGCGGCGATTGCGCGGGCGGTGGGGCTCGAACCGGAGCAGGTGATTCTCGAGATTCTCGAGTCGCATGGCGGCAGCGTCGAAGAAATGTCGCGGGCGGCGGCCTTGTACCGCGAGCACGGTTTCCTGATCGCCGTCGACGATTTCGGCGCGGGTCAATCGAATCTCGACCGGCTGTTCCGGATCCGGCCGGATCTCGTCAAGCTCGACGGCGAACTGATTCGCGCGACCAGTCCCGGTACTGAGCAGCCGATCTTGCCGAAGCTGGTATCGCTGCTGCATCAGGCGGGGATGCTGGTGGTGGTGGAAGGTGTCGAGACGACCGAGGAGTTGATTCTCGCGGTCGCGTCGAATGTGGATTTCGCCCAGGGATATTTGCTCGGGCGGCCGGCTGCCGAGATGGCGCCACCGGAGTCGGTGCGGCGGCGAATCGACGATGCGTTCGATGTGATTGCACAGGGGCGTGCGCATCAGCATGCTTTGTTCGAGTCGGAGATCGAGCCTTATCGGTTGGCTTTGAGCCGCGCGGCTGATGAATTGATCGCCGGCGTGGTGATGGATGAGGCGTTTGCCTGTCTCGCTACGTTTGAGCGGTGTGTGAGCTGTTTTATTCTGGACGATTCGGGGCGGCAGATCGGGCCTGAATTGCGTGGGCCGGCGTGGCGTAGCGAAGCGGCTTCGTTGCTTCCTGTTGCTAATCCGCGCGATGCCCGATGGGATCATCGGCCCTATTTTCGTAACGCGGTTTTGTTGCCTGGTGTGCCTGTGGCTAGCAATCCTTATCTTTCTTTGGCCAGTGGCCGGCCTTGTATTGCTGTTACTTTGGCTGTGCAGTTGGCTAGAGAGCGGTCTGTTGTCGGGGTCGAGCTGGATTGGTCTTCTGTGGGCTTGCCCTGGCCGGCGAACGACTAGTTTTTGCGCGTAGCGCCCGATCGACGCGGTGGAGCGCATCCACAAGTGCGGCCCACAGGCCGAATTGCGGTTTGCCTTCGGCCAAGGCGCGCTTGAAACTGTTATGCGGTAGAGACATGTCGGCAAACTCAGATGAAGTTCAAACCAATGCCGCCGAGCGGACCATAGTCGACATGGAACGTATCGCCGGCGCGCGCAGGAATCGGGCTCGTGAACGAGCCGCTCAGAATCACGTCGTTTGCGTTCAGTACTTCGCCGTAAGGCGCGATCTTGTTCGCGAGCCATGCGACGCCCGTGGCCGGGTGATTCAGCACCGCCGCTGCGAGTCCGCTTTCTTCCACCGCGCCGTTCCTGTACAGCAACGCGCCGACCCAGCGCAGATCGACGTCCAGCGGACGCACCGGACGGCCGCCCAGAATAATTCCCGCGTTCGCCGCGAAGTCCGAAATGGTGTCGTAGACCTTGCGCGGCGCCTTCGTTTCGCGGTCGAATTGCTCGATGCGCGCATCGATAATCTCCACCGCCGGGCTTACGTAGGCCGTCGCGTCGAGCACGTCGAACAGGGTGACGCCAGGACCTTTGAGCGGCTTGCTCAAGACGAACGCCAACTCCACCTCGACGCGCGGGGCAATGAAGCGGTCGGCGCGAATGTCCTGGCCGCTTTCAATGAACATGCTGTCGAGCAGCGGCGCATAGTCAGGTTCGTCGATCTGCGACGAACGCTGCATCGCGCGCGACGTCAGCCCGATCTTGCGACCCTTGATCACGTGCCCTTCGGCCAGTTTGAGCTTCACCCACTCGCGTTGAATCGCGTATCCGTCCTGTACGGTCATCTGCGGATAGGCGGCCGAGAAGTGGCGTAGTTGCGTACGCGTTTTCTCGGCATTGTCGAGTTGTGCCGCGAGATCGCGGATAGTCTGTTCATCTAGCATGATCGATTCTCTATTAGCCGCTGCCAGGCCATGGTTACCCGGCTTTAAGGCGCGCGTGCAAATTGTTGTGCTTCCACGTGCCCGCTTCGCTGAATTCATTGATTTCGAGCGATAACGCCAAGCCGTGCTTTTCAAAATCCGCTGCGAAGTGTTGTTTGATCAAGTCGAACAACGCGTCGCCGGTTGCCTTCTTGACCGCCTCGGAGCGGCCAGCGCCGATCTTCAGATTCGCATGCAGAAACGCGGCGTCAGACCGGCCGTCCGCGATGCAGTACTGCTCGCAACGCAATGCGCGCACGCGGATGCCGCCGAGCGGATAAACGCCTTGTTCGTTCTCAGGCTGCGTATCGCGACAATGAGCCAGGCAATCGGCCAGGGTCTTGCACAGTTGGCCGATGCTGTCTTCGCCGGCCAGGTTGGCGCTGTATTCAAGTGTCAGGTGCGGCACGTCGGGCTCCTCGATGCTTAAGCGGGCAGGGGCGTGACAGGGAAGATCGCATTGATCTGGCCGGTGCCCGAACTGCCGAAATACGGTGTGACGACTTCGACCTTGCCTTCGTAACGATCCCAGCCGAGTGCGCCGAGCAGCATCGCGGTGTCGTGCATGCCGCCTTCGCCCCAGCATTTTTCGTTGTAGAGCGGCAGCATCTCGCAGAAGGTTTTCCAGTCGCCGGCTTCCCACAACTCGACGACCCTGCGGTCCATCTGTTCGAGAAACGGGTTCCATACCTTATGCATGAACTGCTCGGCGGTGCCGTTGTTGGCGAAGTGATGGCTGAGCGAACCGCTCGCCAGAATCGCCGCGGTGCCGTCGTAACGTTCCTCGATCGCTTTGCGTACCGCGAGTCCGAAACGCGCGCTGGTGTGGAGGTCGTGCCACATGCACCAGCCCGACACCGACACCGTCTTGAAGTGCTGGTCGCTGTTCATGTAGCGCATCGGCACCAGCGTGCCATATTCGAGGTCGAGCGTGGTCTCGCTATGCGCGCGGCTTTTCACGCCCATTTCGTTGGCGACTTCCGCGATCAGATTGCCGAGTTCGACATTGCCGGGATACGCATACGGCATGTTCTTGATGAAGTGCGGCAGTTCGTTGCTCGTATAGACGCCTTCAAAACCCGGCGCGCAATTGATGTGGTATTCGCTGTTCACCAGCCAGTGCACATCGAACACGACGATCGTATCGACGCCCAGCTGGCGGCAGCGCCGGCCGATTTCATGGTGGCCGTCGATCGCGGGCTGACGGCAGCCTTTATGCGGACCGTCGAGTTCGGATAGATACAACGACGGGACGTGAGTCACTTTTGCTGCCAATGCGAGTTTGCCCATCGCGATCTCCTGTTCTGTATGGCGTGAAGCGTGATACAGCGGCGCGTGTAGAACAACGCCCCGGCGCGCCCTCGCGCCTCAGACACCCCAGCGCGGAATGTGATGCGAGCCGAGCGACACGCATACGTTTTTCGGTTCGAGGAACACTTCGTAGCTCCACGTGCCGCCTTCGCGGCCCACGCCCGATGCCTTGGTGCCGCCGAACGGCTGGCGCAGATCGCGGACGTTCTGGCTGTTGACGAAGCACATGCCGGCTTCGACGGCCGCCGCGACGCGATGCGCGCGGCCGGTGTTCTCGGTCCAGATGTAGCTCGACAAGCCGTAGGAAATGTCGTTGGCGAGTTTGATCGCGTCGGCTTCGTCGTCGAAAGGAATCAGGCAGGCGACCGGCCCGAAGATTTCTTCCTGGGCGATCCGCATGCGGTTGTCGACATCGACAAACACCGTTGGCGTCACGAAGTTGCCTTTGCGCATCGCTTCCGGCAGATCGGGCGTGTCGAGTCCGCCGCATGCGAGCGTCGCGCCTTCTTTCGGACCCAGTTCGATATAACTGCGCACTTTCGCCAGATGCCCCTGACTGATCATCGGACCGACAATCGTGCTGTCGGCAAGCGGATCGCCGACGGCCAAGCGCTTCGCACGTTCAATGAAGCGCTCGGCAAAGCGCGCGTAAATCGAGCGCTGCACGAGAATGCGCGAGCCCGCCGTGCAGCGTTCGCCGTTGTTCGAGAAGATCATGAATATCGCGGCGTCCAGCGCGCGTTCGAAATCGGCGTCGTCGAAAATCACGAACGGCGACTTGCCGCCGAGTTCCATCGAAAATTTCTTCAGCCCCGCAGCTTGCACGATGCGGTTGCCGGTCGCCGTCGATCCGGTGAACGACACGGCATGCACGTCCGGGTGCGCCACCAGCGGTTCGCCGGTTTCCTTGCCGAAGCCGTGCACGACGTTCAGCACGCCGGCCGGAATGCCGGCCTCGAGCGCGAGATTGCCGAGCATGGACGCGGTCAGCGGCGACAGTTCGCTCATCTTCAGCACGGCCGTATTGCCGAACGCGAGGCAGGGCGCGACTTTCCACGTCGCCGTCATGAACGGTACATTCCACGGCGAAATCAGCGCGCACACGCCCACCGGATGAAACAGCGTGTAGTTCAGATGCGTATCGGTCGGGTATGTATGGCCGTCGACGCGCGTGCACATTTCTGCGAAATAGCTGAAGTTGTCGGCTGCGCGCGGCACGAGTTGCTTGCGCGTTTGCGAGATCGTCTGGCCGGTGTCTTGCGTTTCGGCCTCGGAGATTTCCGGCACGTTCTTCGCGATCAGCTCGCCGAGCTTGCGAAGCAGTTTCGCGCGTTCCGCAGCGGGTTTGCCAGCCCATGCCGGAAACGCGTCTTTCGCCGCGCGCACGGCGACGTTGACTTCTTCAGCAGTGCCGCGCGCGACTTCGGCGAGCACGCCTTGCGTCGCGGGATTGACCGTTTCGAAGTAGTCGCGCGCCGTGCTCGACTTGCCGTTGATCAGATGCTCGATTCGCATTGCCTTGTCCTTTCTCTTTTCCCTGTCGATCGGAGTTGGCGCTTTAGCGCTTACTCCGATCCCATGCAAAGCTGTCGATCGGAGTTAGCGTGTCGACCAAAGTTGGCGCTTTAGCGCCTACTCTGGTCCCATAGCGCTTACTCCGATCCCATGCAAAGCTGTCGATCAGGCGCGGCCAAACTCCGCGTCGGAACCAATCGTATTGACGAGACGGCCGAGGCCGTCGATTTCGCAGACGACTTCATCGCCCGCATCGACGTTGACGATGCCTTCCGGCGTGCCCGTCAGGATCACATCGCCGGGCGCGAGCGTCATTAAGCTGCTCAGGTATTCGATCAACGCCGGGATGTCGGTGATGAGATCCCGCGTGTTGCCGTGCTGTTGCCGCGTGCCGTTCACATAAGTGCGCAATTCGAGTTGCGTGACGTCTGCGACATCGGCGGCATCGACGAACCAGGGGCCGAGTACCGTGCCGCCGTCGCGATTCTTCACACGCAGGTTGGGGCGGTAGTAGTTTTCCAGGTAGTCGCGGATCGCGTAGTCGTTGGCGATCATGTAGCCGGCCACATGCTGCATGGCGTTTTCGCGCTTGACGTTCCGCGTGGTTTGCCCGATCACGACAGCCAGTTCGCACTCGTAGTGCATGAAGGTGACGTCGTCAGGCCGGCGCGTCACGCCGCGATGGCCGATCACCGTGCCGGGGCCTTTGAGAAAAACGAGCGGCTCTTCCTGCTTCGCGAATTGCAGTTCCCTGGCATGCCCGGCGTAGTTCAAGCCGAGCGCGAAGATCGTGCCGACCTCGATCGGCGCGAGCCACACGACTTCATCCTCGCGACGCACGCGGCCATCGGCGAGGCGCACGCCGTCGGCGTCCGGCCAGGCTTCGTGAATCGCTCCTGCATACGCAACACGGCCGCGCATCATGGCTGTTCTCCATCTTGTTCTTGTGCACTGACAAACGACACCTCAAGCGGCGGCAATTTGCCGATCGATAGCGTGGCTGTGTCGCCGATATGCGCGATCGGCGAACCATGCGGCACGCCTAGCGTGATGACGTCGCCGGCGCGAAGCGTCATGAAGTCGGTGACGTCCGCAATCAATTGCGCCACGTTACGTACCGACGATGCGGTACTCGCGGTGAAGGGCTCATGTCCCTTCAGCAGAACCTTGATGGTCAAAGCGTCCGGTGTGCAAACATGACGCGCCGCAACCACGGCCGGCCCGACCACGCAAAAACCGTCGCGCGCCCTGAACCGTACCGAAGGCCGGTAGACGCTTGCATGCGGCACGCTCAGATCGGCGACCAGCGTATAGCCGGCGATATAGTCGAACGCGTGATCCGCGCTGACATGCGTTGCAGTGCGGCCGATCACAATCCCCAGCGACGCACCGACCTCCACGCCCAGCTCGTTGTCAGGCACGACGACGCGCGCGCGGTGCCCGGCCAGCGTGTTGCGCGGCTTCAGATAAAGAACCGGCGCTTTGGGCGGCGCTTTATAGGGCGCGGCGTGCACGGCATCGCCCAGCGCGTCCAATGCGGCCCGGTCGTTGAGCAGGGTTCCATAGACAGCGCCCGAAACCGGCGCGCGACAGGCAATGCCGCGTGCCAGCAGCGCGGCAACGGTGCGCGCATCCACGTCGCGAGGCAGCGCGTCGCCTTCGGGATGCAGCAGATGATCGGCAAGCGCAAACATAAACTGGCTGTCTCCCCGGCAAAAACACTAACATGTTAGTAGTATTGCGCTTGATATCATCCACGGTCAATAGCCTGTCGGCTGATCGCGGGTTTTCCCTTAAGCTTTGACCGCTGCTCTTACTCATCTTCCGCCATGTCCGCTTCCGCTGCTACCCGAGTGCTGCACCGCAATCTGCCGATGCTGTTGCTGCGCGCCAGAGAAAAAATGATGGAGCGCTTCCGCCCGTTGATTACCGCGCACGGCTTGACAGAACAGCAGTGGCGCGTGATTCGCGCGCTCAACGAGCACGGCCCGATGGAGCCGCGCCACATCTCCGATATCTGCACGATTTCGAGCCCGAGCATGGCCGGTGTGCTCGCCCGCATGGAGAGCATGGAACTGGTGACGAAGGCGCGTTTTGCGGAAGACCAGCGCCGCGTACTGGTGTCGTTGACGCCGACGAGCGAGGAACTGGTGCGGGTGATCTCGAAGGATCTCGAAGCACACTATCGCGAGCTGGAGCGCAAGGTCGGGCCGGAAATCGTCGAGCGCGTGTATCGCGCGGTCGACGATCTGCTTGCCGGGCTCGAAGAGGAAGAAGAGTGAGTTAGAGGTTCATTCGCCCGGCGTGGGCGCGATGGCGAATCGTGGAGGCCGATGACAGGTGCAACGAGGCTGCTGCGGACAACTTGCGGCAAGAAGCCTGACGGCCGCGCACACCGATAACCAACTCGACATTCTGAATCCGGGCTCGCGCAATGCAAAACATATCCGCAGGAAGCAGAAGTTCATTTTTTCGCATCCTGGCTTCAGAGACGCTCAATACGACCGCCAGTTCGATCCTGATGATCGCCACGCCGCTGATTGCGATCACAACCCTCCACGCCGACGCAACGGACGTTGGAATCCTCGCGGCATCAGGCACCGCAGCCCCTTTACTCTTCGGGCTTTCCGCGGGTGCATTGGCGGACCGCTGGGACCGAAAAAGGACATTGCTCTGGTGTGGGCTTGCACGGTTGCTGATAGTTGGGCTTGTGCCCATTCTGCTTTATATCGGAAAGTTGAACATTGCGCTTTTGTGTGATCAATTCGACCGCGGCCGCCCTCGGCCCTGCAATTGCAGGCGGGCTTGTACAGGCGGTATCGGCGGCCTCCGTGTTCGTACTCACCGCAGCACTCTACCTGTGCAGCACGATAAGTCTCAAGGGTGCCTCCTGTCCCCCCGTTTTGCCCGCCGCTAACGTGGGTCAATCGCACTTTGCTGACATCGGCGTTGGCGTTCGGCTTCTCTGGAAAAATGAAATTCAGCGGTTCATCGCAATAGCTGCAGGTGCATTCAATCTTTTCCACACGGCGTTTTTCACTGTGTTCACTTTCTTTGCGCTAAAGCAACTTGAATTCAGCGCCGCGATGTTCGGGACCATGGTGTCCGTCGTCGGGGTCTTCGGCCTGCTCGGTGCACTGTGTGCACCGAAGCTCGTCGAAGCGCTTGGTCCACGCACCACGCTCGTCGGTTCTCTGTTAATCATCGGACCACTGGGTGTTCCCATCCTGTTGGCGGAACAGCTTCCTTTCCCGTATCGAGCCGCGGTTATTGCGGCCAGCATCGCGGCATGGGACTTCGCGATCGTCGTGCACGTCATCGTCGAGCAGACTCTGCGCCAAACAATGATTGAAAACCGTCACCTGTCTCGCGTGACCGCGACAGTGAGGTTTGTTAGCTGGGGGGCCGACCCAATAGGCGCACTGCTCGGAGGACTAGCTGCCAGCTCGGTTCTCGGAGCGAGAGGCACATTGCTTTTATGCCTGATCGGGTTCACTGCGTCCGGGGCATTGCTTTTGCTTTCGAGAGGCATCAGGGGATTGGCCTGTATAGACCCTGAGCCCAGAAGGGAAATGTGACTGATCTTGCCGTGTGAGCAAACGCGGCGCCTATAGCAAGAGTTTTGCACCGCGTTGCCGATTCGTGCTCCCGCTCGACATTTGCATCGCCAATCAGCCGTCGTCAGCTTAAGGCGTTTACATGCGCTGTTCCAGAATGAACGTCATCGCTGGTCAGTTGAAATCTTCCGTAACGAAGTCTACGGCTCAACCCGCTAAAGTGTGCGCTTGAACAGCGTAGAGCGCGCAGCACCTGCCGTCCATCGTTTCGTTGTTGCTTTCATTTGAAGAGAAGACCCATGCCTGTGTCGCACGGTCCGTCGAGCGGCTCGTCGAGCGTCGCTAACGGCCAAACTCATATGTCGAATGATCCGGCTCCTCAGCCGCATGCCGCCACGCTACAAAATGGCTTGAAACAGGGAATTTTCTTGCATACGGGCTGGCGCAGCGCGGGAACCTGGATCTGGTCGCGTCTGCGGGCGCTGGATTCCGTAAGCGGATTCTATGAGCCGCTGAGCAATGTACTGGCCGATTTGGGTCTCACCGATGTTTCGGCCTGCCGTCCCACACTGACTTCGGGACATCCACCGCTTACCGCGCCTTACTTCGAAGAGTACCGGCCACTTCTGCAAGAGAGCGCTCGCGGTGTGCCTGGGTACGGGAAACGTTTCGGCACCGATCGTTTCGCAAGCGCACCCGACGCGGAATTCCCCGCATTGCAGGCTTATTTGCGGCGTCTGTGCGAGCTGTCGGTCGCGCAAGGCAAGGTGCCGGGTTTCAAGTTTTGCCGCTCGTCCGGCCGCTTGCCCTGGCTCAGGCGCGCGTTTCCGCAAGCCATGCACGCGGCCGTGCTGCGAAATCCCGCATCGCAGTTTGCATCGGGGTGGCTGCTCAATCAGCAGTGGAGCAATCCGTTCTTTGTCGCCGCGCCATTTCGCGTCCTGGGCCTCAATCAATCGGAGCCCGTGGTCAGGCAGGCGATCGAAGCATGCGGTGTGAGCTTGCCGCCTGCGCAACCCACTTCGGACGACGCCTACGCAATGGCGTGCGAGCAGTATGCGCGCACGGCTGAAGGCAACAACGCGTATCGGGCGTTCATTGCGCTGTGGATTCTCTGCGCGTCGCGTTTGTCTGATGGCGTCGATCTGGTGATCGACGTTGACCGGCTTGGGCACTCTCGCGAATACGCGGCCGAAATGCGCGCCGCGTTCCAGGCGCAGAGCGGATTGTCGCCGGATTTCAGCGGCGCACGCGACCTTGTCGAAGAGACCGCGCGAAGTGCGGGGCGCATGGCCGGGGTCGACGGCCGGTCGATGCGGGCCGTTCATTCCGCCGCGCTGAAGTTCATGGCATCGCAAGGCGGGGCGTCGCCGAACCACATCGAACTGGCTCGCGAGAAGATGGTGCTTGCCAACGAATTGACCGGGCAATGGCGCTGAGCGTTGGCAAAGAACTGGGCGCCGCGCCGCATTTTCCAATACAGTTGTAACGCAAAAAACAATACAGTGAGGTGCGGTTTTATTGTGCTGTATCGGGAATATAACCGGCGCCGTCGATACAGTTGGGAGGTCTTCATGGAGCCTGCCGATGAGCGGACCTCCGTCCATGTGCTGCGCAACGCAGCCTGATTTTTTGCTTACGGCCCGGTGGTCATTCGTACCGGACCATCCAGAACCCGAGGTAACCAGATGAATGCAGTGAACGAACAAGCGAATCTGTCGGTGCAGCAGTTGGGCCATTTCATCGGCGGCGCGCCGGCTGCGGCCACTAGCGGCCGCTTCAAGGACGTGTTCAATCCTGCCACCGGCAAGGTGACCGGCTCGGTCGCGCTCGCTTCGGTCGAAGAAGTGGACGCCGCGGTCAAGGCCGCGAAGGCTGCCTTTCCCGCGTGGAGCGAAACGGCGCCGATCAAGCGCGCCCGCATTCTGTTCAAGTTCAAGGAACTGTTGAACAAGCATCACGACGAACTCGCGCTGCTGATTACGCGCGAACACGGCAAGGTGTTCACGGACGCGCAAGGCGAAGTGGTGCGCGGCATCGAAGTCGTCGAGTTTGCGTGCGGCATTCCGAATCTGCTGAAGACCGATTTCACCGACCAGATCGGCGGCGGCATCGACAACTGGAATCTGCGCCAACCGCTCGGCGTGGTCGCCGGCATTACGCCGTTCAACTTCCCGGTGATGGTGCCGATGTGGATGTTCCCGGTCGCGCTTGCTTGCGGCAACACGTTCGTGCTGAAGCCGTCGGAGCGCGATCCGTCGGCGTCGCTGCGGCTCGCCGAACTGCTGAAGGAGGCCGGTCTGCCCGATGGCGTGTTCAACGTCGTGAACGGCGACAAGGTGGCGGTGGATGCGCTGATCGAGCATCCGGACGTCGCGGCGCTGTCGTTTGTCGGCTCCACGCCGATCGCCGAATACATCTATACGGAAGCATCGAAGCGCGGCAAGCGCGTGCAGGCTCTGGGCGGCGCGAAGAATCACCTGGTGGTGATGCCGGACGCCGATCTCGACCAGGCAGTCGATGCATTGATCGGCGCTGCTTACGGCTCGGCCGGCGAGCGTTGCATGGCGATTTCGGTGGCGGTGGCGGTGGGCCATGTCGCCGATGAACTGATCGAGCGTCTGGTGCCGCGCGTGAAGTCGCTGGTGATCAAGAACGGCGAGAACCTCGACGCCGAAATGGGGCCGTTGGTTACCGCCGAACATAAGGCCAAGGTGGCGGGTTATATCGCGTCGGGCGAGGCGCAAGGCGCGAAGCTGATCGTCGATGGCCGCGCGCATCCGGTGGCGGGTGAAGACGGCTTCTTTATCGGCGGCACGCTGTTCGACCAGGTCGGCACGGACATGAAGATCTACAAGGAAGAGATCTTCGGACCGGTGCTGGCAGTGGTACGTGTGCCCGATTTCGCGAGCGCGGTCGAGTTGATCAACGCGCATGAGTTCGGCAATGGCGTATCGCTGTTCACGTCGGATGGCGGCGTGGCGCGCGCATTCGGGCGGCAGATTCAGGTGGGCATGGTCGGCATCAACGTGCCGATTCCGGTGCCGATGGCATGGCACTCGTTCGGCGGCTGGAAGCGTTCGCTGTTCGGCGATCACCACGCTTACGGCGAAGAAGGCGTGCGTTTTTACACGCGCTACAAGAGCATCATGCAGCGCTGGCCGGACAGCATCGCCAAGGGCGCTGAATTTACGATGCCGGTGGCGAAGTAACCGCATAAGGCGTTGCCTGATGTGGCTCGTCGATGCTGTAGCGCAGACGGCCACTCTCGACATACACGCGCAACTGGCGATACCTGATCAGGTAGACCACGCCGACGACTGCCGCCGCAAACCCCGACGCGGCGCCGACGCCGAGTGCCCAACGCGGGCCGAACCGGTCGGCGACCCAGCCGACGATCGGCGCGCCGAGCGGCGTCCCGCCTAACGCGATGGCCAGCAGAATCGCGATCACCCGGCCACGCATCGCGGGCTCCGTGGAGAGTTGCACGAGACTGTTCGTCGAGGTGGTGAACGTTTGCGTAGACACGCCGATCGCGACTAGCGCGATGCCGAAGAGCACGTAGTTCGGCATGACCGCGGCAACCGTACAGCCGGCCCCGAATACCGCCGCAGCGCCGAGCAGAATCGCCATGCGGGGTTTTGCTCGGCGCGCGGCGAGCAGCGCACCGGTGACGGAGCCGATCGCCATGGCCGAGCTCAGCACCCCGTATTGACTCGCGCCCGCATGAAATGCGGTGACGGACATCGTCGAGATGAAGATCGGAAAGTTCAGCCCGAACGTGCCGATCAGAAACAGCATCAGCAACGCAGCCTTCAGATCGGGACGCTTCCACACATACTTGAAACCTTCCATGAAGCTGCCGCGCGTGCGTATCGCGCGAGGCTTCAGTTGCAGTTCGCTGGTGCGCAGCATGCGCAGCGAACCGAGCACGGCGACGAACGAGATCGCATTGATCAGGAACACCCAGCCGCTGCCCACCGAGGCAATGAGCAGGCCCGCGACGGCCGGCCCGATCATGCGCGCGGCGTTAAACGACGTGGAGTTCAGCGCAACCGCATTCGACAGATCGCTTTCTCCGACCAGATCGGAGACAAAGGTCTGACGCGCCGGTGAATCGAATGCGGTGACGCAGCCGAGCAGCAACGCGAACACATAAACCTGCCACAACTGCACGATACCGGTGACGGTGAGCATCCCGAGGCCCAGAGCCAGCGTGCCCATTGCAGCCTGGGTGGCGAACAGCAGCTTGCGGCGGTCGAAGTGATCGGCCGCATAGCCGGTCAGCGGCAGCAACAGCATTTGCGGCCCGAACTGCAGCGACATGACGATACCCACGGACGTCGCATTGTGATGCGTGAGTTCCGTGAGCACGAGCCAGTCCTGCGCCGTGCGCTGCATCCACGTACCGATGTTGGAGACGATCGCGCCGCTCGCCCAGACCCGGTAATTGAAATTGCGCAGCGAACGGAACGTGCCGCTCACCGCGTCATTCCCGTACGAGCGCGCCGTGTCGCGCAGTTGTACGAACGAACGCTCATACGCGCGTGCTGTCGAGCAGGTCGAGGATTTCCTGCGTCGTGCCGGTTTCGCCGAGCCGCGGGAAGATTCGCGCGATGCTGTTGGTGTGAGCGTCGAGGTGCAGATCGGTCATTGCGTCGAGCGCGAACGTGACGTTGAAGCCGAGTTCGTGTGCGTAACGCGCGGTCGATTCGACTCCGATGCTGGTCGATACGCCGGCGAGCACCACTTGCGTGACGCCTTGCTCGCGCAGCCAGGCTTCGAGGTCCGTGTTCGTGAACGCGCCCCAGGTCCGCTTGGTCACCAGATGATCCGAAGGCTGCTGGTTCAGTTCGGGCACCAGATCCGCAAAGCCGGCGGGAAACTCGCCGCGGTTGCGCGCCTGTTCCGCGCGGCCCGGCGCACCGCCCGCGACGTTGACGAGCACCACCGGCATGCCGTGGCGGCGAAAGGCATCGGCCAGGACGGCGGCACGCTTCACGATTTCGCCGGTGGGATGGGCGGTGGGCAGCGCAACAATGCCTTGCTGCAAATCGATGACGACCAGTGCGGTGGTTGCGTCGAGTGTTGTCAGTGCCATGGAATGCTCCTGGTTATGAATCGGCGAGGCGTTTGAGCAATTCGACGCCGGTTGCGAGTTGTTGCTGCTCGGCTGGCGTAAAGCGGGTCTGGATTGTGCGGAATAGCCAGTCTTCGCGGGCCGCGCGGCTTGCCTTGACCTTCTTGCGAAAAGCGGGAGTGAGCGAGAGAACGGTTTGCCGCCCGTCGTTCGGGTCGGGCGCGCCGCTGACGAGGCCGGCCGCTTTCAGAACCGACAGCGTCTCGCCCATTGACTGCGGGCGCATGCCCTGGGCTCGCGCGAGCGCGGTGACCGTTGCCGGGCCGTCGCGCTCCAGCAGACCGAGAGCCTGCACCTGCGACGGCGTGAAATCGCCTACATGCGCTTCCTCACGCAGCCGGCGGCGCAGTTTGCCGACGAGAACGCGAAGGTCTTCCGCCATTGCGTGCGCGGCTTGGGGGTCGGGCGGTAGCTTGTTGCTGGTCATGCCGTCTCGAAATATGAAGGTGACCTGCGAAGGTTACCTTCATAAATGGAGATGGTCAAGCTGGCGGCGATCGTCCTTACCGGCGTTCACCGGAGCGCCGTTCGCGCTCGAAGCTTTCGATGATCTCGATGGCCGCCTTGCATTGGTCGACGTCGAGCAGATGGATGTGGCACTTCTTTTCGTCGATTTTCAGTCTGTCCGCGAGCCACTTGTAGCCTTTGGAACGCGCCTCGAACGTGTTGCAGCCGTCGCGGCGCACCTTCGCTTCGACCATCGGTTCGAGCGCCGCGTGCAGTCTGGCTTTCCATTCGCGTAGCTCGGCATTCGCGAGCCGCCCGAGCGGCAGATTGCGTGTGCTGCGCGCGAAAATGCCGATCCACGCTTCGCATGGCGCGCAAATCCAGAGCGGCCCGTGGTCTTCGCGGTATGGATAGGCGTCCTCATCTGGTCTGACGAGCACGGCCTTCGCGCCGCAATAGTTGCAGATCGGTTGGGGAAGGGCTTTGACAGGACGGCCAACGCGCATCTGGAGGGGAAATCGAGAGTGGAACGATCAATATATCAAAACAGCCGCCGGCGAGGACAGCAAGCATCAGAGCCCGTCTGTTCTGACCAGCGTGGCGAGCCTGGCACGTTCTGTCGTGACGTTTATGCCTTCGTCAGCAGGCCAGTCGAGCGTAATGCCGTCGTCGAGCGATTCCCGTACCAGCGACGAATAATCCCATTTGCTCAATTTCCCCGATTTCATGGCTTGCGCAACATCGCGCCTGAGCTCCGCGGGAAAGCTCGCATAGGCTGCCGACAGCGCAGCGTACTGTCGCGCGTCGATTTCAACGGATGAGTGTTGAGTGGTCCAGAAGACAACGGCGATGATCGCCATCAACGGCACTGCGGTGTAGCGGAGAATGAACTTGACGGGCGTCATTTCAGATTTTCGTGAGGACGCTCGGTGAACGAACGCGTATTGAGTAAAGCATGAGTTGACGGTGATCGAGGTTCAGCAACCCATGACGCCAGAATCAGGTGGGCGGTTGTCGGTCCGGTGTGTGCTTCGTACGAAGCGCTGCAAGAATGCCCCTCAGGATATCGATGGGAGGCGGCGGGCAGCCCGGGATCGTCACGTCGACCGGCAGCAGATTCGATAGCGGCCCGCGCACGGCGTAACTGTCCTTGAAAATACCGCCCGTGCAGGCGCACTCGCCGGCGGCGACCACCAGCTTCGGATGCGGCGTTGCCTCGTAGGCCTGCAATACCGCTTCCTGCATGTTCAGCGTGAGCGGGCCGGTGACCAGCAGCATGTCGGCATGGCGGGGGCTCGCGACGAACCGGATACCCAGACCCTCGATGTTGTAGTACGGATTGTTGAGCGCATGGATTTCCAGTTCGCAGCCGTTGCAGGAGCCCGCATCGACCTCGCGAATGCACAGCGCCCGGCCGAGCACGTCGAGTATGTCCTGCTGGATCCGGTGGCCTTCGGCCCGCCATGCGTCATCGCCCTCGGGCACGCGCAGAGTCGGCGTGCCGGTCGTCGCGATCTGTTTGAGAAGTTGCCACATTACAGGTCGTGTCCCGCGTAGTTCAGGTTGAACGACTTATTGATCAGCGGAAAATCGGGAACGATATTGCCGATGATCGCGTGCTCCAGGGCTGGCCAGTTCTGCCACGACGGGTCATGGCAGTGGCAGCGCGCAATAGTCCCGTCGGCGCCGCTCTCGATCGCGACGAACACGTCGCCCCGCCAGCCCTCGATCCAGCCCACGCCATAGGACGGCGAATTTCCGCGTTCAATCCCGGCGGCAATCGCGCCGTCCGGCAGATCCGTGAGCAGGGCGCGGATCAGCCGGATGGACTCGTAAACCTCGCCGAAACGGACCGCGACGCGGGCCGCCACGTCACCCCGTTCGTCGCTGACCATCTGCACCTGAACCTCATGGTAGGGCGCGTAAGGATGATCGACCCGCACGTCGATTTTCCGCCCGCTGGCACGCGCGGCCAGCCCGCACACATCGAAGTGCTCCGCCACGCTGGCGGAGAGTATCCCTGAGCCCGCGAAGCGATCCTGCAGTCCCGATTGATCGTCGTAGATACGCTGCATCACGCGGACCTGCGCGTCGATCTGCTCGCACTGCGACTCTATTGCAGCGACGAAATGTGGATCGATCTCCGTTGCCACGCCACCTGGAGCGATCTGATCCATCAGATAGCGGTGTCCGAAGACACGGTCGTTCAGGCGCAGCCAGTCTTCCTTCAGGCGAGAAAACGCGGCCAGCCCGTAGGCGAACCCGGCATCGTTGCCGAGCGCACCCAGATCGCCGAGGTGGTTGGCAATGCGCTCACGCTCGAGCAGCAGCGCGCGCAGCCACTGCGCGCGTGGCGGAATCTGGACATCGAGTGCCCGTTCGACCGCCATGCAGTACGCCCACGAGAACGCGACAGTGGAATCCCCGGCGATTCGTCCTGCCAGACGATGCCCGAGCAACAGAGGCGTTTGCTGAAACAGCTTTTCGATGCCGCGATGCGCGTAACCGAGCCGCTCCTCGAGCCGCAGCACTTTTTCACCGACGACCGAAAAGCGGAAGTGTCCCGGCTCGATCACGCCGGCATGGATCGGACCCACGGCGATCTCGTGGACGCCGTCCCCGGCGACCGGCACGAACGGATAGTCCGCTTCCTGCGATTCGAACCGCTCGGCCCCGGAAGACAGCTTCTGCAGCGGATAGTAGTCGGCAGGCCAGTTACCGTGGTTCAGCCACGGCCTCGTATCTTCGGCGCCGATTGCACGCAGTCCCAGCAGATCGTAGACGGCGCGTTGCATGCGCGTCGCACATGGAAAAACGGTCGACAGGTCCGGGTATCCGTTCGCATGCATATCGCCTGCGGGCGACTGTAGCCACAAGATGCCGTCTTCCAGTGCATATGCGGCGGAGATCGCGAATGTGCCTGGCGCCTCTTCGGCACCCCACACGGAGATCAGGCGGCCACCCGCTTCGCGCACCGTGCCGGCGGTGCGGGTCCACGTGTCATGATCGACCTGTGCGAGAAACGCCGAAGACCTGCCCGCAAACACGGACAGGCGAACCAGCCTGGGAAACCCGAATGCCTCGATACGCATGTGTCACCCCGCGATCATGGCCGCCGCCTGCCGATACCACGTCGCAAGATAAGGCGGAATGTAGAGTCCCAGCATCAACCCGACGCCGAGATGGACGAACACGGGCAGCAACGCCGGCGGGTGTTCGAGCACTTTGGCCGTCGTGTCGCCGAACACCATGCCCTGCACGCGCACGAAGATGGCCGCGAACGCCACGGCAAGCGCGAGCAACAGGAAGGGCGTGGCCCACGGGAGTTTGCTCATCGCGGTCGTCAGAATCAGGAACTCGCTCGCGAAGACGCCGAATGGCGGTATGCCCAGAATCGCGAGCGCGCCGAGCATCATGCCCCATCCCACGGTTGGGCTCACGCGTAACAAGCCGCGGATGTCGTCGATCGCCTGGGTGCCGGCCTTTTGGGCCGCATGCCCGACGGTGAAGAAGATCGCCGACTTCACCAGCGAATGCACCGTCATGTGGAGCAGACCCGCAAAGGTCGCAATCGGGCCGCCGATCCCGAAGGCGAACGTCATCAGGCCCATGTGTTCGATCGACGAATACGAAAAGAGCCGCTTGACGTCTTTCTGCCGGAACAGCGAAAAGGTGGCGATCAGTACCGAGACCAATCCGAAGCCGACCAGCAGGTGTCCCGGCAGGCCGTTCTGGAGTGCGCCGTCGGCCAGCACCTTGCAGCGCAGTACCGCATAGAGCGCGACGTTGAGCAGCAGACCGGACAGCACAGCCGAAATCGGTGTAGGACCCTCGGCATGGGCATCGGGCAGCCAGTTGTGCATGGGCACGAGGCCGACCTTGGTGCCGTAGCCGATCAGCAGAAACACGAACGCGAGCGAAATGATGGTCGGGTCGAGACTCCCCTTGACCGCGTTCAGACTGGTCCAGAGCAGCGCCTCGCCGCCGCCGAGCTGCCGGCTCGCGGCGAGATAGAGAAGGATCGTGCCGAACAGCGCCTGCGCGATGCCGACGCCGCACAGGATGAAATACTTCCATGCGGCTTCCAGACTTGCCGCCGTGCGATAGACGCTGACCAGCAGCACCGTCGCGAGCGTGGCGGCTTCCATGGCGACCCACAGGATGCCCATGTTGTTGGTGAGCAGCGCGAGCAGCATCGCGAAGATGAACAGCTGGTACATGCTGTGGTAGAGGCGCATGCGTGGGCCGGTCATCTTGCCGCGGTCGCGCTCGATGCGCATGTACGGCCTCGAAAAGATCGACGTGGTCCAGCCGACGAAGGCCGTCAGCGCGACCAGAAACACGTTGAGCGGATCGACGAAGAACAGCTTGCCCAGCGCAAACGCGGGCCCATGCGCCACGGTTTTCACGGCGAGCAGCATGGCGGCGGCAAAGGTCAGGAAACTGAAGCCGACGTTGAGCTCTGCCGCGACATGATGCTGTCCCACCAGCGCCAGACACATGCCCGCGAAGAGCGGAATTCCGAAAACCAGCAGCAGTACCCAGGCTTCAGTCATCTTTGAGTTTTTCAAGGTGATGAATGTCCAGACTGTCGAACTGCTCGCGGATCTGGAACATGAACACGCCAAGGATCAGGATGCCTACCAGCACATCGAGTCCGATGCCGAGTTCGACGATCATCGGCATACCGTTCGTTGCCGCGGCGGCGGCAAAAAACAGACCATTTTCCATCGACAGAAAGCCGATCACCTGAGGGATCGCCTTCGCGCGCGTAATCATCATCATGAACGACAAAAGCACGCAGGCGAGGGCGATGCCGAGCGTGCCGCGCGCGACCGACGAGGCGAGCTGGCTGATCGGCGACGCGACATTGAACGCGACGATCACGAGCACGATGCCGATCAGAAGGGTAGCGGGAATATTGAGGAGGGACTCCACGTCCGTTTTGACGTTGAGCCGCCGCACGAGTCTGTAAAGTATCCAGGGAATCAGGCCGACCTTGAGCACCAGCGTCAGCAACGCGGAGATATAGATGTGCGTGTCGGCTGTGACGAATCCCAGAATCAGATTGGCTGACACGAGTGTCAGGCCCTGCAGCGTATAGAGGTGAATCAACGACAGGATCCGGCGCTGGCTGAGCATTGCAAACGACAGCAGCAGCAGGATGGCGGCCAGGAAGTTGATGATCTGTGTCGCGAAGCCGTGCATTCACGCCCCCAGCAGGAAGTGAACGAGCATCCCGATGACGGCCAGCAGGAACGCTGTCGCGAGAAACTCCGGCACGCGGAAAATGCGCATCTTCGCGTTGGTCGTCTCGACGACCGCGAGCGCCGCGCCGCCCATCAGCAACTTGACGAAGAGCGCCGGGATGGCGAGCAGCAGCGCCGCAGGATTGCCGGCCTCCGCGATGCCCCACGGAACGAACAGGGCAACGCCGATGCAGGAGTACGCGAACAGTTTGAGGCTCGCGGCCCATTCCATCAGCGCGAGATGCCGGCCGGAATACTCGAGGATCAGCGCCTCGTGGATCATCGTCAGTTCGAGGTGCGTGGTCGGGTTGTCGACCGGCAGGCGCGCATTTTCGGCGAGCGACACCATCGTGAATGCGATCCCCGCGAACGCGAGGCTCGGGTAGATCGCCAGTTCGCGATGGCTGAGCGTGGCGACGATGGTGGTCAGCAAGGTCGACTTCGTGATCAGCGACGCCGAAAACAGGACCATCAGCAAGGCAGGCTCCGCGAGGAAGCCGACCAGCATCTCGCGGCGCGCGCCGAGCGTGCCGAACGCGGTGCCGACGTCCATCGCGGCCAGTGAGATGGCCACCCGAGCCAGCGCGAAAAGGCCCACCAGGGCGATCGCGTCCGCGGCCGGCGACAGGGGAAGCTCGGTTGAAAGCGTAGGTACGATCGCGCAGGCGAGCGTCATGCATGCCCAGACGACATACGGCGCGCCGCGCAATATCGGACTGGCGTGGTCGGCGACGACCGACTCCTTGTTGAACAGCTTGTGCAGTATCCGGTAGGGCTGCCAGATGCTCGGCGCCCGGCGGTTCTGCAACCTGGCGCGGCACATGTTGACCCAGCCCGTCAACAAGGGCGCTGCCGCCAGTGCGAGCAGGATCTCCAGCCCCTGGGAGAGCAGTCCGGAGAGTGTGATCATCGTCTCACCAGCATCAGCAGCACGATCAGCACGAGAAAGCTGTGCATCAGATAGACTGCGATGCGGCCTGTCTGGAGCAGTCCGGCCAATGCCGCGAGTCGCCTCGTCAGCCGTTCGAGCGGCTCGTAAATCAGGGTCCACGCGCGATCCGTCACGGTGACGCTGTACGCGGGGTGTTCGTCGAACGGAGAGGGCAGCCGCCGATCGATCCTGAACAGAGGCGCGAAGATTTCGCGGATCGGCTGCCCGAACCCTTCTGCCGTATCCTGCATGCGCGCATTCACGAAAGGAAAGCCGCAGGCCCAAGGGGCCGCCCGCCGCAGGCGCCCATGATAAAGACGGCGTACCAGCAGCCACGCGAGCCCGCAACAGGCGAAGAAGAACAGCAGGAAAACCGCCGGCATGTAGCTGGCCCGGTCTGCGCTCGTCGGGGCGAGCAGCAGCCAGCCATTTTTCGCGACCGCCTGGCCGATGCCGGCGCCTACCAGCATCTGCGTGACGCGATCCAGAATGGCCACGAACTGCACCGGCAACAGTCCAAGCAGCACGCATATCGCTGCCAGCCACGCGAAACCGGCCCGCTCCCACGGACTTGCGTCCCGTGCATCGCGTAGCTTCGCCTCGCGGGGCTGGCCGAGAAAGACGATGCCGAAGAACTTGACCATCGTGTAGCCCGCGAGCGCGGCCACGAGCGCGATCAGCGCGGCGACGACCGGCACCACCATGTTCAGAAACGGGTCGGGCAAGCCCGGCGTAAACAGAAAGCTTTGCAGCAACAGCCACTCGGAGACGAAGCCGCTCAACGGCGGCAGCCCCGCACTGGAAAGCACGCCGACGAGGGCGGCCCATGCGGTCCACGGCATGAAACGGATCAGGCCGCCCAGATGCCCGAGATTGCGCTCGCCGGTCGCATGGAGGACGGAACCCGTGCCGAGAAACAGCAGGCTCTTGAATGCCGCATGGCTGGCGATCTGGTAGAGCAGAGCCGTCAGCGACAAGGCGGCCAGCGCGCTCATCCCGTACGCGCGAAACAGGATCGTCAGCCCCATGCTGACGAACATCAGGCCGATGTTGTCGATCGACGAGTACGCGAGCAGCCGCTTCATGTCCGTCTGGATGGCGCTGAACACGACGCCGAACAGCGCGGTGAAGAGTCCGAGTATCAGCATGAGCACGCCCCACCACGCAATCTGCACGTGCAGCAGATCGAACACCGTGCGCAGCACGCCGTAGAGGCCGGCCTTCAGGACGAACCCGCTCATGAGGGCCGACACCGGCGACGGCGCGGCCGGATGAGCCTCGGGCAGCCAGACATGCAGCGGGAAAATGCCCGCCTTGGTGCCGAAACCGAACAGCGCCAGCACAAACGCGACGGATGCCCAGAACACGTCCAGATGCTGCAGACGCATGTTGGCGAACGTGTAGTTGCCGGTATTGGCCTGCAACAGGCCGAAGCACAGCAGGAGCGCCAGCGCCCCGACGTGGGAGATCAGGAAGTAGAGCCAGGCTGCCCGGCGGATCTCGGCGAAGCGGTGATTGGTCATCACGAGGAAGGTGGCCGATACGGTCATCGTTTCCCACGCAACCATGAAGCAATATGCGTCGTCTGCCAGCAACAGCACCGCCATGCTCGCGAGGCACACGTGATATTCGAAGCAGAGCAATCCGGGCGGCGTGCCCTCGCCCTTGCGGAAATAGCCGGAGGAGAACGCGCTCACACCCGTGCTCACCACGCCGAGCACCATGAGGAAATACGCCGACAGGCCGTCGAGCCGCAGATGAAACGGCAGGTCCGGCAAGCCGAGCGGCAGGACCGCTTGCTGTGGATTCGAGAAAACGCCCGCGAGGCCCAGTCCGCACAGAAGCAGGCCGAATACGGCGCCGAGTGGAAACAGAACATGCGCCACCACGCGTGTGCGGTGCAGGTTCGCGAGCCCCAGAACCCCGACGGCCAACCAGCCGGCGACCACCAGCAGCACGTAATGGACGACCAGCAAATGTTCCATCGGTATTGTCTCCGGTACCGTCAAATGTCTTGTTCAACCGCTAGTACGTCGGATGAAGGGTATCCCGAAACCGGCTCCGCCCGGAAGTGGCCTGCCATTTCTTCGATATGTCGGCACAGGTCGCGCTTTCGAACAATGCGTTCCCGCGCGTCGTTCTCCTCCACGATGGAGCCGCTTTGCCAAGCAACATCCGGTTACCAATTGATGATAATGAAGTTATCATCCTAGCAGCTTTATTGATACGGTTCCACACGCGATGATCTGTCGGCAGGCGCGCAGAGCGTGCCTTGTTCGTTCGGGACATCGGCAATGCAGGGCTCATCCTGCGCGTGGAGTCCCCGAGGCCAGCTTGCTGCAAGCTGAAAGTACACGGGACGATGCTGGCCATGTTCTTTGTCGGCGGCATCACGGGAGCGATGGGCTTCAAGCGCATCGGATACACGTCGACGGTGCCGCTCGCGGCCGTTCTGATCGTGCTGGCCATCGTACCTCTCGTCGACGATCTGCGTGCGCGGGTCTATCGCCTCGACCGATAGGCGGGAAGTGCGGAAAGCGGCGTGAGAGAGGGGCCGTTTTCGACGAGGTATCGCATAGTATGATAATGAAACTATCATTGACTTATGCTGAAATGGTAATAATATTGCGCCCATGGGTAAGAAGCATGTTGGTCACGTCGCGCCAAGTCTGCGCAAATACACAGGTTATGCCGGCGCTCGGCAGGGAGGTCGCCGTGATTGACACGAGCGTGCCGCTGCTGTCGCATGACTACACGCACCTGTTTTTGCGGGACGTGATGGGACGTCGCGGATTGATCGTCGTCGGTGTGGGCAGGGCGGGCGAACGCGGATTCCAGATGCTGTACCGGTTTGCCGATATCTGCGACCGCCTGGAAGCATGCGGGGTCAATGTCATCTTCGTCTATCAGAAGGAGTCGGCGCGCCACGTCCAGGACGCGATCTCGCGATCCGGCGCGCGATACAGGCAAAGGCCGTGTCTGTTTCTGGACGATGACGGTCAGTTCTTTGTCGGCCCGCCACGTCCAAAATCGCTTCGCGCGGTGTATCTGGATCGGGACATGAGGCGACTCGATACGGTCGAAATTGCGTTGCGGGATGAAACGTGGGATCCACTGCTACGTGCTTTCTTTGCCCGGGTTGTCGCAGGTTCCACGCACTGAGCGCGGTCGCGCAGGAACGTCGGATTTTCATCGCTATCTGCGATCGCTTAGGGACGTTTTCGCGAATGCGGTGGCTCTGGCGCCGTCGGAAGGCAGCGAACACAACGTGACGGTTTTTGCCTGGAAAGGAACGGATGAACTTCCATCCTTTGCGGCGATGCTCGATCGGGCGCGCGTGCTTGCGGCGAGGCACATGGTGAATCTTCATGCGACAGTCACGCGCATCGAGTACGGCAAGAAATTCAACTGGAACCGATATGGGCAGGTGTCTTAAGCACATTCAATTGCCTTGATTTGCCTTGTTCAGGCGGCGACGCGCACGCATTTCCGGTCTTTTTAAGCAGACGAATTATCGAGGAAGGAAGATGACAGCAGGCAGCGATAACGAAAGCAGCGGCTTGACCCACGCGGCCATCTGCGCTCTCGGGCGTCTCGCGCAGCAGCGATATGGCCGCGGTGCGCCGGCGCTGAACTGGTCGGTCGCGCAGGAACTGCGTAACGCCGGGTTCGTATCGGTCCCCGCGAACGGGCGAGGCGGGGTGTCGATCACCGCGGCCGGGCAGCATTTTCTGCGTAGCAGGGCGGAGCTTTAGGGCGCCGCCTCTGTGCGCTATGCGCTCAAGCGGGTCAATGGCTGGGCACTGGTATGGGTTTTTACGGTGGCGTTCGGCGCCACGAAGATGACTCGGGTCGTCCGGTGTATTACAATTCGATTATCATACTTGGACTTCACCCCCGTCATGGAAACGAAAAGCGCTCGATTCACAATTCTGATCGATCCTGTGAAGAAGGAGGCGTTCGAAAACCTGTGCGCAGCGCAGGACCTGACGCCCTCGCAGGTGGTGCGGCAACTGATTCGCGAATACCTTGAGCAGCACGGTGTCACCTACAAGACGAAGAACGTCATTGGTGCGCGTCCGCGTCGAAAAACAGCCTGAGCGACGCCCGTTTCAAGTCCTTGACGCAATCGTCGTTGAGGCGACGCCGTCCGATCGCACTGCCGGCGCCTTGCCGGTATTCTTTCAGGCTGACTTTTCTGCGGCCTGCCTTTAAAGACTTCATGCAACCCGGGTCGAGGGTGTTATCAAGGTAGCCTCAAAAAACGCCACGGCGCTCGACGACGTCCTCGTCCTTCCCGTCCGCGCCGTGCGCATCTCAATGACCGATCGTTCCCGCGCTTTTCACGGTACAGGCTGCGACGACTTTCTGGCCGTCGCTGGGTTTTCTCCGCGATTTCACAGTGAAAAACTGCGCGTTATGCGGCTTGCCGCGACGCGCGGCCGAAAATTGTCCGGTCGGCCAGCCATACCGCCAGCAGCGTGGCGCCCATCAACGGGAATACGATGCCGAGCAGCACGAGGCCACTCTTCCAGCCGCGCATCGGCGGTGCTGAGCGCTCACGTGCCGGTGCGCCGAGCGAACGCTGCGGCCGCCGTTTCCACCACATCACGCAGCCGGTCGCAGCCATCCCGGCGAGTCCGAGCGAAATCGCCGCGCAGAGAATCTGATTGGCGACGCCGAAATAGCGCCCCATATGCAACGACGTGCCGTACGACACTGCTTTCGACACGGCGCCGTAGTCGCCGTAACGAATATCCTTCAGCACCGCGCCGCTATATTGGTCGATGTACAGCGTGCGCTCCTGTTTTGGGTCGTCCGGAAAGTACGAGACGGTATAGACGCCGGAAAGTGACGTGGGCAGCGCGAGGTTATAGCCGCGGGTCACGCCGAGCGACGCGACCCGCGCGACGACCCGCCCGAGCGGCAGCGCTTGCAACACACCCGTATCGGCGGATGCCGGTACGGGTGCGTTGCCGACGGCCCATGGCGTGATAGGCAGAGGCAGGTCGTCCATCACCATGCCCGGCATCGACTCCATTTTCGATTCATGCGCGCTGTCCCTGTGGTGGATGGGTTGGCCTTGGGTCGATGCCTGCGTGTCGCCGACGTTATCAGCGTGCATGCGGGGCAGCGTGGAGCGTAGCGGCAAGCCACCCCATGAGCCCGCGGGCGCACCTGGATTCGCGCTGGTCGCGAGCGCTTTGAATTGCTTGCCCCACGAACCCGACCAGGGCAGGCCGGTCAGCACGAACGCCAGCGCGCCGAGCGCGAGCCAGATGCCCATCACCGCGTGAAGGTTCTTCCACAGCGCGCGGCCTTTGAGTGCGAAACGCGGCACCAGCGCGTCTCTCGCGGTCGTCTTTTCGCGCGGCCACCACAACGCGACGCCGGTGCCGATCATCACGAGCGTCCAGCACGCCGCCAACTCCATCAGCAGTTCGCCGGGCTTGCCGAGCAGCAGCTTGCGGTGAAGCATGCGGTCCACCTGCATGAAGCGGTGCTCGACGCTCAGCGTGCCCAATACTTTGCCGCTATACGGGTTCACGTAGACGCTTTGCTTGTCACCGTCGGCGAGGCGGAAGATGAATTCAGCGCTGCGGTCTGGCACTTGTGCGATCACCGCGGTAACCGCCGCTGCGTCGGCGGGCATCGCCGCGCGTGCCTTCGCCAGCAGCGTATCTCGGGTCAGCATTGGGGTCGCCTGCGGTTCGACGATCAACCGGTGCGGATAAAGCAGCGGCTCGATTTGCGGCTGGAAGCAGTACAGCGTTCCGGTAATCGCGAGTATCACCAGGAACGGCATGACGAACAGAGCCGCGTAAAAGTGCCAGCGCCATAGCGTGCGATAGCCGGCGTTGGCGCTGCTGGCCGGCGCAGCTGTGCGTTGAACAGTGGTGGTGGACATTCGATCCCCCTGTGGGCAGTCATTGATCTTTCGAATCACCCTGCGCGGCGCGCGTGTTTGCACGCAGGGCCACGCAGGGCTTCGTGAACGGACGGAGGCACGGATATACGCGCGCCGCCGCGCTCACATCCGCAACTTCGCTTCGACGTAAAAGGTGCGGCCCGGATACGGGTGGTAGACGAAGTAACGCGCGTCGAACAGGTTGTCGACGCCGACGCCGAGTTCACTCAGCTTCGTGGGCCTGAAGGTCAATTTGGCATCCGCGACGGTGTACGTACTGGTGCCGCCGAATACATCCGGGTTCGTATCGGTGTTGGTCAGCGTGTTGTACTGGCGTCCCGAGTAGCGCGCGGCGAGCGTGACGGCCGAGCGTTCGTCGATGTGATACGTCGCGGCGATATTGGCGCGCCACAGCGGAATGCGGTAGAAATACTTGCCGACCGTCGCCGGGTTCTGCGCATTCGCGATGATCTTCGATTGCGTATAAGCGACGCTCGCCAATAGATCGAGGCCGCGCACAAACACATCCTGCCCTTGGTAACTGGTCTCCGCGCCGCGCGAGCGCACCTTGCCGATGTTCTGGAAGTTCATCACGTTAGGGATGACGGTCGTATCGGTCTGAGTGAAGATCGTGTTCTTCACGTCGTCCTGGAACAGCGAGAAACGGAATAGTCCGCTCCAGTGCGTCCATTCGGCGGTCAGCTCTTTCGAGAGATCGTCTTCGGGCTTCAGGTTCGGATTGTTATTGACGATCGACGAGCCGTTGATTTGCCCCTGGAACAGTTCGCTGACTGTCGGGAAGCGATACGCGCGGCCGATCGATGCGCGCAAGGTCAGATCGTCGGTGACGTCGAACGACAGCGACGCCTTCGGCGAGAAGTGGTGCTCGCTCGCGTTGCCATAGGGAAGACTCGTGCCGGCCCGCGCCTGCGAGCCGTCATAGGCCTGCCAGTCCTCATAGCGCACGCCGTAGACGAATTTCCAGCGCGGCAGGAAGCGCCACGCGTCCTGCGCGTACAGCGCCTGTGTCTGCGTCTTGCCGGAGAACGCGTTGGCAAACGTGGTGGCCGCACCGTCCCGCCAGTTCAGCGTGTTGTAGCTTTCGTTCTCGAGAAAGTAGTTGTCGTAGTGATAGCCGAAGCTCAACCAGTGACTCGCCAACCCTGCCTCGGGTGTGGCCGGCGTATAGGTGGTTCTGAGATCGAGCGTCTTCCAGCCGGTGCCGTCGCCGAATATCACGGTGCCGGGACCGTTGCCCGGCGCACCCGAATTGGCGGTGCGCGCCACGCTGTTGCCGATGTCGTAGTACGACGCGAGCGCTTCGCCGTTCCAGCCGGTGGCGTTGCGCGTTTTCAGTGAAACGCCGTATAGCCAGTTCTCGCTGTGGCCCAGACCCGGCGCCATCGCGGCGGCGGGAATCGTGTATTCGTAGCCGCCGATCGCGACCTTACCGCTGTAGACCGGATTGCCGTTGGCGTCGCGCAGAAACGTCGAGGTCTGGCTGTTGTAGGTCTGATGCCAGTAGCCGAGCGTAAAGCCGGCTTGCAGCGTGGGCGTGAAGTCGTACTGCATCTTCAGCTTGAACTGGTCCTGCACCGTGTGCTCGATGCCTTCGCCGTTGACCCCGAGTACGGCGGTCGGCGTGTTGGTCTGGTTGTTGTAGAGGTAGGCGCCGCTGACCGGTGTATCGCCGGCTTTGGCCGGTATGCCCGACTTCGCGAGTGTCGCGAATTGCAGTGGCTGGCTCGTATTATCGAGATGGTTCACGCCGAGCAGCCAGGAGAATTTGCCGATCCGGTCACCGATCGACGCGCTCGCTTCGCTGCCGTTGAAGTTCTGATTCACGCCGAACAGGCTGAAATGCTGCGTGAAGGCTTTGACGTCGGCGCTGGCTTCGAAGCGCTTGGGCATGCGCGTGCTGATGAGCACGGTGGCGCCGAGCGAGTTGCCCGGATAAAGCGCGGAGAACGGCCCGTAGAGCACGTCGACCTGTTGAATGTCGTCGGGAAAGACCATCGACCAGCGCGGCGGAAATGAATAGCTGTTGCCGAGCAGATTGCTGAGCAGCAGCCCGTCGGCGTAGACGAGGCCGCGTGCGCTTTGCGTATTGCTGGTGCCGCGCACGGCGATGATCGAGTTCAGGTCGCCGATAAAGCGCTTGCGTACCGCGAGATTCGGCATGTACTTCAGCACGTCCTCGGTGTTGACGACGTTCCAGTTGTCGAACTGTTCGGGTGTCGCGGCTTCGACCGAGGCCGGCATGTTCGGATCGACGGCCCGCGGAGCAGCGGGCGCTTTGGCGCTGATCGTGACCGAGGGCAGGATGGCGTCGGCTGTTGCGCTTTCCGCGTGAGCGAGTGATGGGATGGCGGCCGGGACAAACGCCGGCATGCATACCGGAATGATTGACAGCGGCGACAGGCCGAATGTGACACGACGCGCGCCGTGACGGCCGCCCTGACGCACGAACGAGGGCAGCTTTCGCAAAGCGAAGTTAAGCATGGGTGTTTCCTGGATGCATTGAACAGGCGATCGCGCGCGCCCTCGACGGGCGCGATGAGACGCGCGATCAGGAACAACAGCGTTCAGGAAACGGCTGGGGGATCTCTTGGGCGTCCGGAGGGGAACGCGCCGAGCGGCGTGAAGTGAGTGGAGAGGGCGGGCGGCGCGGCGCTTGCGATCGCGAACTCAACCGACGGTTCGGCGGGCGCGACGTTTGTCATCGCGACGTGATGCTCGAGCAGATGACAGTAGCCGCACGCACCGAATGCATCGTCGTGACTCAGGTGGACCGGCGGCTGACCGGCCTTGCTCGCCTGTAGGGAATCCTGCGGCTGGAGCGCCGAGCAGAGCGCGGCGAGCGGCTCGTGCGTGCGCCCCGACACCAGCATCTGACTGACGACCGGCGCGAACACGATGAGCCACATGGCGATCAGGCCAAGCCATGCGGTCATGCGGTTGCGGGAGCGTAGTGTCATGATGGGCGAACGTAAACACGCGCCGGATTCTAGCATCCTGGTGCAATCGTCTCCAGCGTCGTCGCGCGGTGTGTGCGCCCGCTATTGCCCGCGCGCCGGATGTGGTGCGGGCAGCACCGTCTGCTGGAGCAACGCTGAATCCGCGATATCGAAAGCGGGAAATCTTGTTTGTTGGCGAGCGGGTGCTTCGTTAGCATTCTGCGTTTGGAGCGTTGCCGCCTGGACGCGTCCGGGTGCGGGCGGCAAGGCTGCGGCAAGACTTACGTCGAGCCGGTAGCACGCAGCGCTCCCTACGCGATCTTCTACGACTTCACCCTTTCGACATGTCACGCCTTAGCGCATCCATTCCAGCGGAACCGGCTACCGGCATCACGCGACAATTGGCAGCCGCAATCGCAAACGCCGTCCCTGCCGATGACACGGCCGCGATCGCCGCAGCGCGGCGCGGCGTTCTCGACTTCCTCGCAGCCGCCTTTGCCGGCGCCGGCGACGCCGGCTATCGAAAGCTATTGTCGGTGAACGGCCGGGATTCACGCGGCGAAGCGTCGGTGATCGGCAGCGCGTTCGGCGCGTCGGCGCAACAGGCCGCCTTGCTCAACGGCTACGCCGGACATGCGCTCGACTACGACGACGTGCATAGCAGCGTGCGCGGCCATCCGGCGACCGTGCTGCTGCCTGCACTGTTCGCGCTCGCGCAGGCGCGCGGCAGCAGTGCGCTCGAATTGCTCGACGCGTACGTTGTCGGTGTCGAAACGATGGCGCGCCTCGGTCTGGCATTGGGCAGCCGTCATTACGAGCAGGGGTTTCACAACACCGCGACGCTTGGCACCCTCGGCGCCGCGGCGGCCGCGTCGTTTCTTCTGAAGCTCGACGTGGCAGTCGTCGAGAATGCGCTCGGTCTGGCGGGCACGCAGTCGGCCGGACTGCGCCTGCAATTCGGCAGCGAGGCAAAACCGCTGCATGCCGGCCTCGCCGCGCGCGCGGGCGTGTTCGCGGCCGAACTGGCGGCGGCTGGCTTGCAGGGATCTGCGGGCGCGCTCGATGGACCGGCTGGCTTTTTCGCCGTGTTCAGCGGTGGCGCTGCGCAACCGGAGCGGGTGCTCGAAGGATGGGGCGCGCCCTGGCAGATCGTCACGCCGGGACTGTATTTCAAACCGTGGGCGTGCTGCACGGCGACGCACTACGCCGTGCATGCCGCGCTGACGTTGCGCGACCTGCACCGGCTAACGCCGCGCGACGTCGAGCGCGTGACGGTGACGTTTCCGCCGGGCGGCGACACACCGCTGGCGAACCGTCTGCCGGCAACGGGTCTCGAAGCGCGTTTCAGCGTCGAATACGCGGTGGCTGCCGCGCTGACGGACGGTTCTCCGGGCGTGGCGACCTTCGCCGACGTACCCGCGCGTGACGACCTGATTGCGCTCGCCGCGCGCGTGGCGCGCCGTCATGATGAAACTGCCGCGCGTGCATCGACCGATCCGGCCACGCGCTTCTCGACTGTCGAGATCGAACTGCGCAACGGTACGGTGCTGAGCCACAAGACGGGCCGTCTCCATAGCGCTGACGATTTACACGCGAAGTTTGCGGATGCCACCGGTCACAGCCGCGTGCTCGCATTTGTTCCTTCACTGATCGACACGATGCACAGCACTGCCGATCTCGCTTCTCTTTTCAAAGCCTTCGCACAGATCAGCGTATGACCACGACCAACAGTAACGCCGCCCGCAGGCAGATGCACCTCGGGCTCTTCATTCAGGGCGCGGGGCACCACGTCGCCGGATGGCGTCATCCCGATGCGCAGGCCGGCAGCGAGAATCTGGCGCTGATGCAACGCATCGCGCAGACCGCCGAGCGCGCGAAGTTCGACATGGTCTTTCTCGCCGACGGCCTGACGAGCGGACCCGATGCGCATCCGTCGATGGCGATGCGGTTCGAGCCGCTGTGCCTGCTGTCGGCGCTGGCGATGGGCACGCGCCATATCGGTCTCGCCGCCACCGCGTCGACGACCTATAGCGAGCCGTATCACGTCGCGCGTGCATTTGCATCGCTCGATCATCTGAGCAACGGCCGCGCGGCCTGGAACGTGGTGACGACTTCGTACGACCGCACGGCCGCGAATTTCACGCGCGGCAATCACCCGGACCATGCATTGCGCTATGAAATGGCGGGCGAATTCGTCGATGTCGTCAAAGGACTGTGGGACAGCTGGGACGACGACGCTGTCGTAAAAGACAAGGCACGCGGCGTCTACTTCGATCCCGCCAAGGTCCATGCGCTGGACCATGAAGGGCCGTTCTTCAGCGTGAAAGGGCCGCTGAATGCGTCGCGCCCGCCGCAGGGACATCCGGTGGTGATTCAGGCCGGCTCCTCCGGGCCGGGGCAGGATCTCGCCGCGCGTACTGCGGAAGTGGTGTTCACGGCGCAGCAAACGACCGAAGAAGCGCGGACGTTCTACCGCGACCTCAAGAGCCGTCTGCCGAAGTTCGGCCGCGAGGGCGAACAACTGCACGTGATGCCCGGCGTGTTTCCGGTTATCGGCCGAACGGAACAGGAAGCGAAGGACAAGTACGCGCAATTGCAGCAATGGACCGACACGTCCGGTGCATTGTCGCTGTTGTCCGACCGGCTCGGCCATGACGTGTCGAAGTATCCGCTCGACGGTCCGCTGCCTGAACTGCCCGAATCGGATCAGTTGAAAAGCCGCGCCAAACTGCTGACCGATCTCGCGCGCCGCGAGAATCTGACTTTGCGCGAACTGTACTACCTCGTGGCGGGCGCACGCGGGCATCGCATCGTGTGGGGCACACCGGTGCAGGTCGCGGATGCGCTCGAGGAGTGGTTCACCGGCGAGGCCGCAGACGGCTTCAATATCATGCCGCCGTATTTCCCTGGCGGCCTCGACGACTTCGTGGAACTTGTCGTGCCCGAGCTGCAACGGCGCGGTCTGTTCCGTACCGAGTACAGCGGCACCACGCTGCGCGATCACCTCGGCTTGCAGCGGCCCGTTAGCCGTTACGCGGCTCGTTGAGTCGGGCAAGGAAAAACGCGGCGCCTGTGGGACAGGCGCCGCGTCGTTGGGCCAGTTCCAAAGAGCCGGTTGCGCGCGAGCCGGATATGCTCAGATCGCGAAGCGGCTCAGATCCAGTTGCAGCGGTACGCGCGGTTGCGTTGCGGGTACGCTGTCCGGTAGTGCACCCGGCGTGTGTGCCAGAAACGCCCGCGTGCGCGGACTCGTCGGCGCACGAAACAGACGCTCTGCTGGACCGTGCTCGACGATCACCCCGGCCTCGGTGAAATAAACCGCGTCGCTGACTTCTTCGGCAAAGCGCATCTCGTGCGTGACGAGCAAGCAGGTCATGCCGTCCCTGACCAGATCGCGTATCACGGTCAGCACTTCACCCACGGTCTCGGGATCGAGTGCGGAGGTCACCTCGTCGAACAGGATCAGATCCGGCTGCATGGCGAGCGCGCGAGCGATCGCCACGCGCTGTTGCTGTCCGCCCGACAACTCGCCCGGATAGGCATGCGCTTTATCGGCGAGGCGCACTTTCTTCAGCAGATCGTAAGCGGTGCGGGTCGCTGCGGCTTTGTCGCGGCCGAGAATGCGCACCGGCGCGACGACCAGATTGTCGAGCACGCTCAGATGCGGAAACAGGTTGTACTGCTGAAACACGAAGCCGACCCGCTTGCGCAATTCGATCTCGTCGCGTTCGGACGCAAGTTGATCGACGCGCGTGCCGTCGACTTCGATCTCGCCGTGCTGGGGGCGCAGCAGTCCGGTAATGCAACGCAGGATCGTCGATTTGCCCGAACCGGATGGACCGATGATCGACACGGCCTGACCGCGAAACACGTCGAGGTCGATGCCCTTGAGCACCGGATTGGCGCCGAACGAAAGATGCACGTCGCGCAGCCGTACCAGCGGGTGCGCGGTAGAGGCGGAAGGGGCGGCGGCGAACGAGGCTGCGAATGTGGCGTCAGCTGAAGACATAGCGTTTTTCAATGAAACGGGTGAGGCGTGCAATCGGATAGCAGTACGCGAAGAACAGTCCGAGCACGGTGACATAGACGACGACCGTGAAATCCGCACGCGCCACGGTATTGCTCGCGACCTGTGCCGTGTCGAGCAGATCGTGCACGCCGACTAGCGACGCGAGCGCTGTCGCCATCGTGATGCTGGCGTAGAGGTTCATCCATGGCGGCAACATCCGCTTCACGCACTGCGGCAGAATGATCCAGCGCAATACCTGCGCGCGGCTGAACGCGAGCGAACGCGCGGCGTCCCATTGCGCATGCGGGATCGACTGGATCGCGCCGCGGAATATCTCCGCGAAGTTTGCGCTCGCGGGCAGCGCGAGGCCGAGCGTGACCTTGAACCAGTCGGGGAACGGCAGCGTCTGATGGCCGATCGAGATCTCGAACGGGAAGACGTAGGTCGAAAAATAGATCAGCACGAGCAGCGGCGCGTTGCGGAACACCTGCACGTAGGCGCGCGTCGCGACGCGCACGATCCGGACCGGCGACAGCAGCAGCGGTCCGAGCACGAGACCGGCCAGCGTGCCGAGCGCGATCGCGAGCAGGCTGATCTCGATGTTGACCCACAGCGATTTGCCGAGCGCGGGCGCCCACGTGACGAGCGCGGCGAGCGTCGGGTAGTGGCGGGCATGGGCGATCTCATGCTCGAACACCGCAAGCAGGGCTGCGGCGCCAACCACGGCAAGCAGTGCGGCAGGGCGGCGCCGTTCGCTCCGTGCGGGCGTAGAGAGGGTTTCAGTGGCCATAGCCGGGCATCCTCAAGCGCGCTTCGAGCCAGCGCCCCGCGCGGTTGATCGCGAAGGTCAGCGCGCCGAAAAACAGCAGAATCAGGATCATCAATTCGAGCACGTTGTCGCGCTGCGTCCAGATCATGATCGACGCATAGGTGATGTCGCCGACGGCGATCGCCGACGCGACGGTGGTGATCTTGACGAGATCGACCATATTGTTGACGAGCGCCGGCAGCGCGAACCGCACCGCGAGCGGCACTTGCACGCCCCACAGACGCTGGCGGCGGCTGTAGCCGAGCGACTGCGCCGCTTCGAGGGTCGCGCGCGGCACGGCTTCGATTCCTGCACGCAAGGCTTCCGCGTGAAACGCCCCCTTGTGAAGCGAAATCACGATCGCGCTCCAGATGAACGGCGTCAACGGATTGCCGCCAAGATTGCGCAGCGCCTCGCTGATCAGCATGTTGATCACCAGAAACGCGCAGAACAGCTGCACGAGCGTCGGGGTATTGCGGGTGATTTCGACGAACACGCGGGCCGGGCGCGCCAGCGCGGCGCACGGTGAAGTCAGCATCGCCGCCAGTACGACGCCGGCAAACAGACTGGCCAGCGCCGTGGCAAGCGACAACTCGAGCGTGACCAGCATGCCGTGCACGAACGATGCGAGTTCGTCGGCGTCGAGCACGAAGCTGTAGTTCAGGCCGGTCTTGCCGATGGTATCGATGAGCGCCGCGGCGGCTTGGGAGAAGCCTGCAAGCGGCGAACTCATGTACGTTGCGCCTTGTACTTCTCGTGCAGATCGAGCACGGCCTGCGAGGGCTGCATCGCGTTCTTGCGCTCGACATCGATCAGCCAGCCGCTGCGATGCCAGTCCTGCACGATTTTATCGAGCGCGTTCTGCGTGTCGATTTCGCCCTTGCGTACCCAGATCACGGCCGGCGACGGAATCAGATCGTTTGAGACAGGAATGGTGTAGTCCTTCCAGTCCGGATTGCGTGCGACGAGCAGGCGCAAGGTGGGCGCGACATGCACCGCGGCGACGCAGTTATTGCCGCGCAGCGCGAGCAGCGATTCCGGCTGGCCGCGGAAGGCCTTCACCTGTGCGCCGTATTGCTCGGCAAGCGGCTTCGTGTAGTTGCTGCCCTGCGAGACGCATACAGGTTTGCCGCGCACGTCGTTCCACGTCTTGATGCCGCTGTCTTTGCGCGTGATGAGCGCGCCGCCGATTTCCTCGAACGGTGTGGGCGGATAGGAGAAAATCTCCGCGCGTTCTTTCGTGACTTCCATGTTGGCGATCAACGCGTCGACCTTGCCTTGCTGAAGGAACTGCACACGATTCGACGGCTGCACCGGCGTCAATTCCACTTCGACGCCAAGCCGCTTCGCGACGTCCTCGGCGAGATCGACGTTGAATCCGACCGGCTTTTGCGTGGCGGGGTCGAGCGAACCGAACGGCGGCCCGGACAGGATCACGCCAATCACGATCTTGTGGCGCTGATGGATACGGTCGAGCGTGCTGTCCGCGTGCGCGGCGCCGGCGGCGAATGCTGCGAGCACAGTGAAGGCGCGCAGAGCGCGGTTGAAGGTGATACGGTGCGGTGCGTTGAACATGAAAGGATCGGCGGAATTCTGGATCGCCTATTCTCGGCATGCCTGGCTCCGGACAGAACCAATCAATTTTCATACCGTTATCTGGTTCGCGCATTTGTGCAGACGGTGCCGCTGTTTGAACAGCGCATTGAATGTAACGACGTCTTATTGCGGGATTGCTTCGTCAAAAACATATACGACGCGCAATGGCCCAGGGATTTCCTTACACGCGATTCAGGATACGTCGCTCCGAATTTCCACGCTTCCTGACTGTGTAGCGCCATTTGCCCGCATACGATGGAATATCGAAATCGTCTCATGCGGTTGGCTCTCCATGATTCCCTATCTGTCCGGACGCGAAAACGAGGTGGACCACATCAACTCGCTCTGCCTGCACCTGTTCGATACATGGTGCGAGAACAGGAGTGTGACACCGCTGGGTTATCTGCTGCATTGTTGGCCGCTGCTGGGTAGCGAGCCCCGTGCGTTGAGGCGGTTGGGCGATACGTTGCGCGAGCTCAGAAAATCGCATCCCGAAGCACTCGACCGGGACGTGTCGCTGGCATTGCGCGAACTGGCCGATTGTGTGGACGAGATACTCGCGCACGGAACGGTGCCCGTGCGGATAACGGCAAACGGCTAGCGCAAGCTTGCGGGATCGAACCAGAGCTCCTTGCGCGACAGCGGGACCCACGCCGGCAGGAACGGATTCTGTAGCTCGATGAGTGTCCGCTCTTTCAGTTTCAGGGCGCTCAACTGCTGGCTGAAGTGCAGGTTGAAGAACGTATCGAAGCTGCCGTCCCGCTCCATCTGCTCAAGCCCGTCGCGAATGCGCGCGGCGAGGCGCGGCTCCGATTTACTGACGTAGAAAAACTGGGCAAACGGGTACCTGATCAGCAGATGGCGATCGATCGCGAGGTTCGGGTAGCGTGCCCCGTAAGCACGTAATTCCTGCGGCGCTTCGGTCACACCACGCGGGAACAGGTCGAAACGCCGATGCAGAAGCATGAGAAAAAGCGAATCGTACGTTTCCGCCGTCCTGACGGGCACATGGTTGTACTCATACACGCGCACGTCGCCCCAATCGCTGCCTTGTCCGATGGACAGCGTGCGAAACTGGTCGAGTGTGCGGACCGCGTCGATCTTCGGCTGGTTGTCGGCGGCGATCAGCGCGACGCGGTAGCCGAGCAGCCCTTTGTCGATCGGAAACGGAATCGGGATCATGTCTTCGTCGAATTCCCGGTGGCCCGCGTCGCTGATCATCACGTTGATGCGTTCACCCTTGAGCGCCTCCATATGCGAACGGGCGACCGAAATGGTGTCGGTGTAGGGCTGTTCGGCGTAGGGGCCATACGCGGCGATGGTACGGTTGAGCACTTGCGTCAACAATTCGAACGGGTAGGCGTAGCGGACAAGGAATTCTTCCGACTTGAGCGGTTTGACGATATCCAGCGCGAATGCCACCGGCATCAGCACGGCCCAGATCGACAATCCGGCGAGCAGGCCATGGATGGCCGCGACGCCCCAGCTGCGCGCGGAAAGGGCGCCGACGCGGGATTTCGCGCAGCCAGGCGAGGTGCAGCGGGCAGCGGCACCGGTAGACCGCGAATCGGCGACGGGCGCAGAATAGGGCAAAAGAGATCCAGAGCACTCGCGGGGGAATATGGCTCTCAACACGTTTGGCGCCTTGTGGAGTTCGATCAATCGCTTTCGCCGTAGCGTCGTGCTGCGGCTTCTGGCGACGGTGTTGCTGTTCAGTTGCGTGGTCACGCTGGTTTTGACTGCATTCCAACTCTACCGCGATTATGCAAGCGGCATCGAAAGTGTCGAAACGCGCCTTGCCGATATCGACAGGAGCTATCGCGACAGTCTTGGCGAGGCGCTGTGGCGCCTCGATCGGGCGCAGCTTCAACTTGAACTCGACGGCATTCTGCGACTGGCCGACATTCGCGCCGCCGAGGTTCGCGAGGCCGGCACGGCGTCGTCTCCGATGGCCGTGACGGCGGGGCGGCGCGTGGCGGAAGCGTCCGTGACACGCGAATTTCCGCTGCTCTACCGGGTGCAGGGCAAGGAGCAGCGCATCGGCACGCTCTACGTCGAGGCCACGCTGACCAATCTCTACCATGAGCTGGCGCAGACCGCGCTCGTGATTCTGGTGAGTCAGGCGGCCAATACGTTTCTGGTTTCGCTGTTCACGATCTACATTCTGTCGCGGCTTGTGACGCGGCACCTCGGCGCTATCGCGCGGACCGTCGGCGGCTACGATTTCCATCAGACGCCGCGGCCGTTCAGCCTGCATCGCCGGCCTCCGGGCCAACCGGACGAGCTCGACCGGGTGGTGGCCGCGTTCAACGATATGGGCGCGCGACTCCACCGCTGGTACCTCGAGGAGCGCGATGCCGCCGCCGAGCGCGAAGCGCGGCGCGCGGCCGAAGCGGCGAACCGGGCCAAGGGCGAATTCCTCGCCAGCATGAGTCACGAACTGCGCACGCCGCTCAACGGGATTCTGGGCTACGCACAGATCCTGCGGCGCGACCCCGCGCTGAACGAGCGGCAGCGTGAAGGCGTGGCGGTGATCCAGCGCAGCGGCGAACATCTGCTGACGTTGATCGACGACACGCTCGATTTCACCAAGCTCGAAGCGGGCAAACTGCGCATCGAGATCGGCGACGTGCCGCTGGCCGCCATGGTGGACGTGATTCGCGAGATCATCGGCGTGAAGGTGGAGCAGAAGCAGCTTGAATTCATCTGCGAGATCGCCCCTGGCGTGCCGTCCGGCGTGCGCGCCGACGAACGCCGGCTACGCCAGGTCCTGCTCAACCTGCTCGCGAACGCGGTCAAGTTCACGGACCACGGCGAGGTGAGCCTGCATATCGTGCGGGCCGCGTCGGGGAAGGTTCGTTTCGACGTGCGAGACACCGGCATTGGCGTGAGCGCCGACCAGTTGGAGGCGATTTTCGAGCCATTCGAACAGGTCGGCGGCGCCGAGCGGCGAGTCGAGGGCACCGGACTCGGTCTCGCGATCAGCCGGCAATTCGTTCGCGCCATGGGTAGCGAGATCCACGTCGAGAGCCGGGTGGGGCACGGCAGCGCCTTCTGGTTCGAACTGGCCCCTGCGCTTGCCGAACCGGCCGCTATGCCCGCCGCACCCGCCACCCGGGTCGAAACGGGCTACCTGGGCCCTCGGCGGAAGATTCTGGTGATCGACGACGTGCCGGTCAATCGCGCGGTCGTCGTCGAGTTTCTGACGAGGCTCGGCTTCGAAACCGTCGAGGCCGCGACCGGCCTTGAAGGACTCGCGAAGGCGCAAAGCGAGGGACCCTCGCTGATCCTGACCGACATCGTCATGCCCGAAATGGACGGCCTCGAGACCACCCGCCGCCTGCGGCAGCTGTCCGGTCTGGCTGACGTGCCGGTCATCGCCGTGTCGGCGAGTTCGTCCGGCACCGATGAGAAAAACAGTCTTGCCGCCGGCGTCGATGCGTTCCTCTCCAAGCCGCTCGATTTCGACAAGCTGCTCGCGCAGATGACCGCCCTGCTGGCGCTGACGTGGACTTACGCGCCGCAGACGCCATCCGCGGTGCCCGGTGCATCGCAGGCGCCGCAGCTCGCCGTGCCGGCAGCGGAAATGAGCGAACTGCATCGCCTCGCCCGCGACGGCAACATGCGGGAGATCGTGCTGTGGGCCGAGCGTGTCGCCGCGCTCAACCCGCTCTACGCGTCGTTCACGGCGCAGCTTCGTCAACTGGCGAAAGGTTACCAGTCGAAAGCGATTCTCCAACTGGTCGAGCAGCATCTCGAACGCAGGCCGGCACCATGAACGACTCATCCGCCCACTCGAGTGGGCCACCCACCATCCTTATCGCCGACGACACACCCGCGAATCTGGGCGTGGTCGTCGACAGTCTGGCGGACCGGGGGTTTCGCGTGCTGGTCGCGCTCGACGGCATGGAAACGCTCGAGCGCGCGCAATTTTCGCAGCCGGACCTGATCCTGCTCGACGTGAAAATGCCGGGCATCGACGGTTTCGAAACCTGCCGCCGGCTCAAGATGAACGAAGCGACGCGCGATATCGCCGTGATCTTCATGACGTCGCTCACCGGCAGCGAGGACATGGTCGAGGGATTCGCGGCGGGCGGCGTCGATTATGTGACGAAGCCGGTGCGGATCAACGAGATGATGGCGCGCATCGACACACATCTGGCGCTGCGCGCCATGCACCGGCAACTCGTTGCCCGCAACCGGCAGCTACAGAGCGAAGTGGCTGTGCGCGAGCAGGCCGAGGCGGCGCTGTCCCGCGTGCGCGACGGTCTGGAGGAGCGGGTCGCGCAACGCACCGACGAACTGGCGCGGGCGAATGCCCGCCTCCATTCGCAGATCGACGAGCGCAGGCGGGCCGAGGCGAAACTGCTGTCGAGCGAAGGGCGTTTTCGCACCATCGTCGAGACGAGTCCGGTGCCGCTGTGCATCACGTCGATGCCGGCCGGAAAAATTCTCTATACGAATGAGCCATTGCGGGAGCTATTTGGTATCGACGCGCGTGAGCGCGCGGTCTCCAGCATCGTGGACCTGTATGCGGATCCCGTGGAGCGCAACAGGCTGGTGCAGCATCTGCGTGAGGAAGGCAGTTTCCGCGATACGGAAGTCCAGTTCCGGCGACCGGACGGCACGGCGTTCTGGGCAATCGCGACGGCCCGGGTCGCGACCTATGACGATGCGCCGGCTATCTATGTCGGTCTGAACGACATCACGGAACGCAAGCGTATCGAGCAGGCGCTGTTCGAGTCGCGCGAACAGCTGCGCGAACTGTCGGCCTATATGGAAGCGATCCGCGAAGAGGAAAGAAAGCGCATCGCCATGGAAATACACGACGAACTGGGCCAGTTGCTGACCGCGCTGAAGATGGACGTGTCGCTGCTCAGGATGCGTCTCGGCAGCGACCAGGAGGCGTTGAAAAAAGCCGACAGCATGCGCGAACTGGTGGAAAAGACGATCTGGATGGTGCGCAACGTGGCGAGCCATTTACGGCCTGCCGCGCTGAACTTCGGGCTCGTGTCGGCACTGGAGTGGCTGGTCGAGGATTTCGGCCGGCGGACCGGCGTGCCCTGCCAGTTCCGGATCAACGGCAGCGAGCCCGTTCTTCCCGATGCGTTCGCGACTGCCGTGTTCCGCATCGTGCAGGCGTCGCTTACCAACGTCGCGCGCCATGCCGGCGCGACGCGAGCGGACGTGACGCTGACGCGCTCCGCGACGGCGCTCGATCTGCATGTCAGCGACGACGGCTGCGGCTTCGATCAGGACGCGGCGCGCAAGAGTTATTCCTATGGCCTGCTCGGCATGAGCGAGCGCGCGAGGTCGATCGGCGGATCGCTGCTGATCGACAGCGCGCCCGGCGCGGGCACGGCGGTTTCGATTCACATTCCGTTAGACGACAAAGCAGAGAAATGATCAAGATCCTGATTGCGGATGACCATGCGATCGTGCGTGGCGGCCTGAAACAGATTATCGCGACGACGACGGATATCGTCGTCGCCGGTGAGGCCGCTCAAGGCTCCGAGGTCGTCGACAAGCTGCGCGTGAGTCACGTCGATCTGCTGTTGCTGGACATGACGATGCCGGGCATCAGCGGGGTCGATCTGATCCGCCGCGTGCGCGCGGAACAGCCGGCCTTGCCGGTGCTGGTGTTGAGCATTCACAACGAGGCGCAGGTCGTGTCGCGCGCGTTGCGCGCCGGCGCCACTGGTTATGTGACGAAGGACAGCGACCCGGAGGTGCTGCTTGCCGCCATTCGCAAGCTCGCCGCCGGCGGCCGGTTTATCGATCCGAAGCTCGTCGACGCGATCATCTTCGAGACTCACTCGGGCGATGCGCCGCCTCACAACATACTCTCCGACCGTGAATTCCAGGTCCTGCAGATGCTGGCGCTCGGCAAAAGCATCAACGACATCGCGGACACGTTCTCGCTCAGCGCGAAGACCATCAGCACCCACAAGATGCGCCTGATGCAGAAGCTCGGTCTCAGCAACAACGCGGAACTGATCCGCTATGCGATCAGGCACGGTCTGGCCGCCGAGTGACGCTTGTCTGATGAATCATCGCAGTCGCTGCACTAGGGAAATCCTGACGTTCGAATCAGATTTTCCTGAAGGAACTATCCGCCGCTCCCGACTGAGCCGCCAACGAGGACGCCTTACGATGGCTTTGATGGGCATCATGGAGGGCGGCAGATCGTGGGAGAAAAGTCGTTACGCGGACTGGTCGAAAAATTGCTCGGTGCGGCGGGCACCCAGCCAGTCCGGATACTGTTGACGCATCGTTCGCAATCTGGCCGGACACGCTGTGTGTGTGTCGAAGTGCAACGGCCGGGCGGCCCGCTCGCCCTGTTTTTCTTCCGCCACAACGATGGAACCTGGCATGTTTTTCCACCCGGCGCCGTTCGTCCTTCGATGAGCGTCGCCGGCTTGCCGTTAGACGATGCGATGACGGCGAAGGAGACGACGCATGGCTGAAGACACGCCAACAAGCCTTTCGCAGAATGATCTGGCGCTGCGTGCGTGGATGCTGGCATGGTACGACCACGCCGTTTCGGTCGGCTTCGTCCGCCCGCCGTTCACGCTGAGCGACGCGACGGCGGAACGGCTCGAGGGTTATTTCAAGGTAGGACTCACACCGGTCGAAGCCGCTGAAGCGTTTTTTGGCGTCACGCATTGAGTGTCGCGGCGCACGCCGCGAACGGTAGAAGAAGTGCGCTGGCTTTGGGCAGAGGCGGGCGCGTTCATTCTCCGCTGCTGAGTTCCGTGATTATCTGATGGGCTATCGCCGCACAGTCATCGATGAGCTAGTTCCTGTTTGCCAGGATGACGATTGTGTTCTTCCACAATAAAGTCAAAAACGAAAATAAACGAGTTCGATGACGTTGCACACTAACGTTAGGTGCGACGGGTTCTCCCTGATGATCAGAGCGACTGGCTATCCACCCGTTCGGGAAATGAAACCAGGCCGCGATCTTCCAGCTATCGTCCAGAGGACCGAGCGCCGCCAGGATGTCCCGGACGACGGGCAGCGGTTGGCACATTGCGTCGAACTGGTAGCCCGCGAAATATTCCTTGCCACCGAATGTCACGCCGAAGATGCGGCTCCGGCGTTTCCAGTCACTGGCGGGATGCGCCTCGTCGCCCGGTGACACTGCTTGGAGCGCGTTGATCTGCTCGGCTACCCTGACACGAGCTTTGACTTTCTTGGCTTCACATTCAGGCCTCGACTGTCGAAGAATCGCCAGGGCAAATCGAGCCACCGATGACAGAGCACAGCGGTCGAGCCTAATTCAGGACTTTGCGTAAAACTGAATTTAGTCTATATTCGGTCTAAACGGTAAACGGAGGATCAACATGCGCCTGGCAGACCACGTAAAGCCAATCAGCTACCTGAAAAGCGACGCAGCGCAGATCGTCAAGGATTTGACGGCTTCTGGCGAGCCGCTGCTTATCACGCAGAATGGCGAAGCGAAGCTCGTCGTTCAGGACGTGCAAAGCTATGAGGACACCCAGCAAACGCTGGCGCTGCTCAAAATTCTGGCCTTGGGCCAGAAGGACATCGAGCAGGGGAAATTCAAGGATGCCGACGAGTTTCTCGCCGAACTCGACGACCTTGATCGGAAGGAGCAAATCCGCTGATGGGGCAGGCGAAGTTCAAGCTTCTGGTTCTCGACGAGGCGCAGGAGGATACGAAGGATTTGCGTCGCTACATCCTCAAAAGCTTCGGTGCCCAGACGTGGAAACAAACGTCCGCGGAATTGGCCGTCACGTTTGGCAATATCAGGCAGTTCCCGCAGAGCGGTTATGTCCCGGTGGAGCTTTCAGATTTCGGCGGTCTGAATTTCCGGGAAGCGTTGAGCGGCCAGAATCGGGTTATCTATGAGATGCGCGACGACACGATTTACATTCACGTCATCACCGATACGCGCCGTGATCTACGAACGCTTCTTCAGAAACGACTATTGCGTTCTCGCTGGTAAATTCAGCCTTATTGGTGTTTTCACGCTGTAGTGCCGGACCACTCGCCAGATGGTGGCGCACGCTCGCTCCCGAGAATGCTCACCCATAACGGAGGGCGTTGATTCTCAATACGCAACTAACCGCCTATCCCGACTACGTACACCACAAAACACAAACTCGTCTACAAACAACGGCCATCTGAAAAATAATGAGCACGTCAGTCGCCTGGCGATTATTGATAACGCGGGTTGAACGAAACCGCTGACGCGGTAGCAGGTGGCCGGCCGGCGGCGGCGTCCCCGGACCTGCTGGGCCCGGAGGAGGTGCGCGCCTGGCAGGTGCCGATGCTCGACAAATCGATGATGGTGGGCAGCAAGGCGAGGTAGAACATCATGATCTTCGCATTGCCGAGCGTCACGAGCATGCCGGCGACGAACATGCGCCACGGCGACTGACCGCTCGGCAATTCGCCGCCTTTCACGTCGGTCGGCGCGCGCCACATCTTCCACGCAAGGAACAGCAGATAGCCGACGCCGATGAATTTCAGCACGACGAACATCGTGCCGAAGCCGCGCGCGATCACCGCGAGGCCGGCCACCGCGCAGCTCAGCCACAGTGCTTCGCCTAGCCACATCGCGGCAAGAAACGGCAACACGTCGCGAAAGCCGTTGGTCAGCACGCGCGCGACCAGCGCGGCGATGCTGGGACCGGGCGTGCCGGCGGCGATGATCAGCGCCAGCGCAAACACGAGCAAAGCGGACAGCGTCATGGATATCTTCGTGATTTTGAGCCGGCGCGCAGCCGCCGGTTGACGACGCGCCACAGTGCGCTCACCAGCAACGACCCGACACCGAGCCCCACGCCCAGCAGCACGATCGAACTCATATGATCGCGCACCAGCGGCACGTTGCCGAACAGATAACCTGCCGCCACCAGCGACACGATCCATAGCGCCGCCCCAGCCGTGACGAACGACACGAAACGTGCGAACGTCATGCGCGAGACGCCGGCGACGAACGGCGCGAACGTGCGCACCACGGCAATGAACGGTGACAGAAGGAAGGTCAGGCCGCCGCGTGCTTCGTAGAATGCGTGCGCTTTACGCAGCGCATTCTTGTCGACCCAGCGATAGTCGGCGGTATAGACTTTCTCGCCGATCGCGCGGCCGAACCCATAATCGACGATGCTGCCGGCCACGGTCGCGGCGAACAGCACCGGCATCACGATCCAGACATTCAGCGCGCCAGTCGCGGCGAGGCCGCCGCAGATGAAAATCAGCGGATCGCCAGGCAAAAAGAATAGCGGCAGGAAGCCGATCTCGACGAACACTACGAGAAACAGCATCGCGTAGACGGCGCCGCCGTATTGCACGATCAAGCCGCTGAGGTGCTGGTCGAAGTGCAGGGCGACCTGCAGCAGATGCATCAGATCCATCTTGAGTCGAACGGGAATTCAGGTGTTCAGCAGTGTAGTCCCGTGGCGGCGCGGGCACTTGTTTATTTCGCCGCGATGATGTCAATATCGCGGCGTGTCCTTCAGGGAAATTCGCACGAAACGCCCATGCAACAGGCTTCCAGCGTCACCTTCCGGTTTGCCGCACCGCACGATGCGCACGCTATCCGCACGATCGAGTTCGAGGCCGGCCAGCGCTTCGTCAGCGTCGGCATGGCCGGTATCGCCGATGCGCCGCCGATGGCGGTGGACATCGTCAACCGCAAGATCGCCGCGCAGCAGATCGTCGTCGCCGTGGCGGGCGGCGAGACATGCGTCGGGTTCGTGATGTTCGAGCCGCAGGCCACGCGGTTCTACGTCCAGGAACTCGATGTACTCACCGCGTATGCCGGGCAGCGCATCGGTGCGGCGCTGATCGAGCAGGTCGCGCAACTGGCGCGCGCGCAACAGCTGACGCAACTCACGTTGTCGACGTTTCGCGAGGTGCCGTGGAACGCGCCGTACTATCGGCGGCTCGGCTTTCGCGATATCGAAGAAGCCGAACTCGACGCGGCGTTGATCGAGCGGCGCGACGCGCATATCGCTCGCGGACTCGACGAATCGAAACGCGTGTTCATGCGGCGCGATCTTGCATGAAGCAGGGGGCGCGCGGAATTTGCATTGGGTAGCACATAAAAAAATGCGGCGGGCGTCACCGGATTTCACTCCGGTCACGCCCGCCGCGCGTTTTTGCAGCGTACTTTTGCTAACCAGCCGCGTTAATACAGCGACAGCGGCCTATGCTTCCGCTGACGCCGCAGCTTATTCGACCGCTTTACGCTACCGCTGTTACTCCACCGTTTCCAGCGCCGGATAATCGACGTAGCCGGTTTCGCCGCGCGCATAGTACGTTGCCGGATCCGGCTTGTTCAACGGCGCATTCGTGGCGAAGCGGCGCACCAGATCCGGATTCGCGATGAACAGTTGACCCCACGCCACCGCGTCTGCTTCACCTGCGTCGAGCACTTGCTGCGCGGTTTCCCTGGTGAACTTTTCGTTGGCGATGTACGGGCCGCCGAACGCCTTCTTCAGTTGCGGGCCGAGGCGGTCTTCGCCGAGCGCTTCGCGTGCGGCGATGAACGCGATCTTGCGCTTGCCGAGTTCGCGAGCCACGTAGCCGAAGGTGCCGGCCGGATCGGAATCGCCCATCGTATGCACGTCGCGGCGCGGTGCGAGGTGCACGCCGACACGGTTGGCGCCCCACACGTCGATACATGCGTCGGTGATGTCGAGCAGCAGGCGGGCGCGGTTTTCGATCGGGCCGCCATAGGCGTCGGTGCGCGTGTTGGTGCTGTCCTGCAGAAACTGGTCGAGCAGATAACCGTTCGCGCCGTGGATTTCGACGCCGTCGAAACCGGCTTGCTTCGCGTTCTCGGCGCCCTTACGGAACGCTTCGACCACGTCGGCGATTTCATCGAGTTCCAGCGCGCGCGGCGTCACATAGGCGCGCTCCGGACGCACGAGGCTCACGTGGCCCTGGGCGGGGATCGCGCTCGGCGCGACCGGCAGTTCGCCATTCAGGAACAACGGGTCCGAAATACGGCCGACGTGCCACAGTTGCAGGAAGATCTTGCCGCCGGCGGCGTGCACGGCGTTCGTGACGATTTTCCAGCCTTCGACCTGTTCCTGCGACCAGATGCCGGGCGTTTCGGCGTAGCCCACGCCCTGCGGCGTCACCGAGGTGGCTTCGCTGATGATCAGCCCGGCCGTTGCGCGCTCGGCGTAGTACTTCGCCATCAATTCGTTCGGTACGCGGACTTCGCCGGCGCGTTGACGCGTGAGCGGCGCCATGATGATGCGGTTCGGCAACGTGATGTCGCCAATCTGGAGCGGGTCAAAAAGAGTCGGCATATGAGTTCACCTTTGCTGGCGGGCGCGTGGCCCGAGCGTTAAAAAGACAACGTGAAGAAAGAAGCGCGGCGACGCGGATGGGCTGGTCAGAGCTCGGTGTTCATATGCTCGAGAAACGCCTGAATGACGGGCTCGTTGCGTTTGAAAAACACCCATTGACCGACTCGCTTCGACGTGACGAGGCCCGCGCGCTGTAAAGCGGCGAGGTGCGCCGACACGGTCGACTGCGACAGGCCGCAGCGCGCGTCGATCTTGCCGGCGCACACGCCGTGATCGAGCGGCAGTTCCTGGTCGGCGAAATGCGCGTACGGCTCCCGCAGCCAGCCGAGAATCTCCCGGCGCACGGGGTTGGCAAGCGCTTTGTGGATCGCGTCGATGTCGAGCGTCATCTGGGTGCTTTCAAATCATGAACAACAAGCGGATGTGGCGCCGGTCGGCTCACGCATCTGCATCGCTACAGGACGAATTGTATATCGGAATTTAACGATATGCATGAAGACATTACCGGCTATGGGGTCGATCGGTGTCGAGAGACAAAAAGGCCGTACTTCCCAGAAACCCGCTGAGATATTCAAAAAGGACTGTATTTCTACTTTTACATTGTGAAAAACCGGTATAAGTGATTGATTTTGTTATGCATGTTGTGACCGCGTGCAGCGCTTAAGTTCTGGCGGGACGGCGGAAATGGTTGCTGGGGTCCAGAATATATAGTTCGGAAAACTAAATGGAAGGACGTACTTCCCTCTGTTGGCGCGGCACCGACAAAGTATTTCAGTTCGCTTTCGGATTGTCGGCGGCGTGTTGTGAGCGGGATGGAGGTCGTGGAGCGGCTTATGACGACTTCCATTGTCGGGAGTGGGTTTGCGGGGCGCATATATCTGCATTTCCAAGCGGCTGAAACTCGGCCATTGCCGCCATTAAGGCGGCTTGGGTACTACGTCGGCAATGTGTTTGATTGCTGACGGTGGCGGCATCAAGCAGCCGGACGGCAGCTTCCTAAATCGGCGAACTCACACTCCCGACCCACTCCGGATGCTGGACGAGGCGCCATCTAATCGGCAGCTTTCAGAGTGCCCCGGTCATTCATTCCTTCGAGTCGCTTGGCAGGTCATCGGCCTTTGCCGACATTCGGGTATCGGCGTTTATGAGGCGGTTACAGGTTGCGTTCCCGACATTCGCGCCTCGGCTGCCGCGAATGTCAGAACCCACCGCAAGCGGATGCGTACTTTCAACCCATCTCTGTCATTCAAATCAGCATTCCTGACCGGCCGCCTGCTGGTGAAAGCGTGCTGCCTGTCGCCGCAGGTGCGACAGCGTCGTGACGATGTCGCCCGGCTCGAGGCGGCTGGTGTAATCGGTGTTCAGCCAGGACAGGACAATCCTGCCCGTCCAGTCGGCGATATAGGTCGCGGGGAGAGGCATACGCCATCCTTCTTCTCCGTGTCCGTGAGGCCGAAGGCCGGCATCGCTGTAGATCGGACGCAAGGCGGCAGGTACCGTATAGGTAATGCCACAGCGACGGGCCACCTTCGCCTTGGCGTCCCAAAGCATAGAAAAAGGGAGATCCAGCAGATCGGTCCGCATCCGGGTGTCCGGGGACTGAGATGAAATCGCGACAAGCGAGGCGCCCAACTTGCAGATATCCTGGTGAATCCCGGCAAGCGCCGATAGCTCCAGCGCGCAGTAGTCACACCAGTCGCCGCGGTAAAAACTGACCACGACCGGTCCACGCAAGAGCAGACGAGAAAGCGTAATGGGGCGTCCATTTGCGTCCGGCAGCGTGAAATCGGGCATGCGATCGCCAGCCTTCTTGCAGCGGTCCAGTATGCCGGACGAGCGCAAGGCCGCGTCTGCCCGGCTGATTGCGCGTATGACGCTGCAGTCAGCGTTTTCCGCGAATGCCCGTTGGAATGCCTTCAATTGAGCGTTCAGGGTCATGTTAATTCTGTTGACGGTTCCGGACGATACTTTGTCCCTTTCCCACGGGATGTGGTAGATATGGCGCGGTGATAACGGTCATTCCAGGAGAGAATAACGATGAACCGCCTGTCGGCCATGGAGGCCTTCGTTCTTGTCGTCGATTCGGGATCGTTCTCGGGAGCCGCCCGTCAGCTACGGGTCGGCCAGCCGGCTGTCTCAAAGGCTATCGCCCAGCTCGAGGAGTTTCTCGGCGTGCACCTACTGCTGCGTACGACGCACGGTCTGGCGCCGACGGAATCGGGCCAGAACTTTTACGAACACGCAAAGCGCGCCATCGAGTCGGCCGAAGAGGCCGTGCTCGCGGCGAGAGGCGCCGGCGCGGCGCTTTCAGGGCGTCTGCGCGTGAGTGCGGCCGTCACGTTTGCCCGACTGCACGTCATGCCGATTTTGCCTGCGTTTCTCGAGGCACATCCGTCCCTCGATATCGACCTCTTTCTCGACGACCGCAACATAGACCTCATCGAGACAGGCATCGACGTGGCGCTGCGTATGGGCGCACTGGCAGACTCCTCCCTCACTGCGAGGCGTATCGCGCAGAGTCGCCGTCTCGTTATTGGAACTCCTGAATATTTCGGCAGGGCCGGTGTGCCGGCTACGCCGATGGATCTGGTCGGGCATCAGGCCGTCATCTACGACCAGCGCGGAGGTGGCGACACCTGGGTCTTCCGCCAAGGCTCGGCTGAGACCTCAGTAATCGTGCGCGGCAGGGTCAGGGCGACCGCCGCAGAAGGCGTTCGTGAAGCGGTACTGTCCGGCCTCGGACTGACCATTTCCTCTGAATGGATGTTCACGCCGGAACTGAAATCGGGCCAAGTGCGTGCGGTGCTTGAGGACTGGTCGTTGCCGCCCATTGACCTGTGGGCAGTGTCCCCGACGGGGCGGCGGGCGAGCGCAAAAGCAAGAACGTTTATTTCGTTTATGGAGCCCCGTTTCTTCGGTAACGAAGAGGCGGCTACCAGGGCGACCGATGCACCCGCTCGATGACATGCTCTAAGGGCATTGGAAACCGTTCGAAGCGCGCAAGCGCTTCCTCAATCCGGGTCTTGTGCCTACCCGCCGCTGTGTCACCCACGTCCATTTCTGTGCCGCGAGCCTGCGTTGCCGACGCTCCGCCTTCAAGTCGATCGCGGCGACAACCGCCTGCAAGCACCGGCAGCGCGAAGTAACCGGGCAGGCGCTTTTCCTCAGGTACGTAAAGCGGCCTCGAACCGGCGTTCCTAACCAAAAAACAGCCATTCCATTGCGGAATAACGGCTATTCTCCCCGCAGCACTATCTCTGCGCGTCCGCCGGTTGTTTAATTTGGCCGATGGGAGCAATCAGCTCCGGCATGTATTTCAACTTGAGGAGCAGACAGTGTCGAGATTGAAAAACAAGGTGGCGGTTGTGACAGGCGGTACCAGCGGCATTGGCCTCGCGACTGCGCAACGGTTTGTTGCCGAAGGTGCCTTTGTCTATATTTTTGCGCGCCGCAAGGAAGAACTTGAAAAGACCGCAGCCATGCTCGGCTCGAACGCCGCGACGGTGTGCGGAGACGTGCGCAACCTCGGCGATCTGGACCGGCTATATGGAAAGATCGCGGCGGACGGCCGGAAGCTGGATATCGTTGTCGCAAACGTTGGGGCTGTCAACAGCGTGAAGCTCGGCGACGTCACGATCGACAGCTTCAACCACAACTTCGAGGTCAATGCGCGGGGCGTGCTGTTCACCGTGCAAAAGGCGCTCCCGCTGCTGAATAACGGTGCGTCGATCATCCTGACGAGCACGATCGCGTCGCTGCGCGGTTTCCCGGGCCGAAGCGCCTATGCAGCGTCTAAGACGGCATTGCGCTCGTACGCGCGTACGTGGACGATGGAGTTGAAGGACCGGGGGATCCGGGTCAACACTATCACGCCGGGTCCGTGCGACACGCCGCTGATCGACGCTGAGACGAAATCGCCGGAGGAGGCTGAGGCAGTGCGCGCGAAGCACGCTGCCAATATCCCGCTCGGCCGGATGGCGCGGCCGGAAGAGATCGCAGCCGCGATGCTGTTCCTGGCGTCCGACGACAGCAGCTTCGTCGCCGGCAGCGAGCTGCTGGTCGATGGCGGCATGTGCTCCGTCTGAGCCCGTCCAGGCGATCACCTCCAGTTCCACAGCAATCGTCTGACGCCGTCCAATTGATGGCCCGTGTGCGTCATGGTCTATTTTGAATGAGGATTCCTATGCAGAAGCTCAAAGGAAAAGTTGCTGTCGTCACGGGCGGTAGTAGCGGTATAGGTCTCGCCACCGCCAAGCGCTTCGTCGATGAAGGTGCGTTCGTCTACATCACCGGCCGCCGCCAGACGGAACTCGACAAGGCGGTATCCCTGATCGGACGCAACGTCGCCGCAGTGCAGGGTGACGTGTCCAACCTCGCCGATCTCGACCGGCTCTACGCCAAGGTCGCCAGCGAGAAGGGCACGATCGATGTCCTCTTCGCCGGGGCAGGCGTCGTCGATCCTCAGCCGCTCGCCGAAACGACGGAGGAAAGTTTCGACAAAGCCTTCGCGATCAACACCCGGGGTCTGGTCTTCACTGTCAAGAAGGCACTGCCGCTTCTGAATGACCGCGGGGCGATCATCGTGATCACATCGATCGCGGAGAACAAGGGCATCCCCGGCTTCACCGCCTACAGCGCTACCAAGGCGGCAGTACGCTCCTTCGTTCGCACGTGGACGGCCGAGCTGAAGGACCGCCGCATCCGGGTCAATGCGATCTGCCCGGGCCCGATCGACACGCCGATCTTCGACCAGCAGGCGCCGACCAAGGAGGGGGCTGACCAGGCCCGCGCCCAGTTCGCCGCGGCGGTCCCGTTCGGGCGACTCGGCCGCCCTGAGGAGATCGCATCCGCCGCCTTGTTCCTTGCGTCTGACGAAGCAAGTTTCATCGCAGGCGTAGACCTCCCGGTCGATGGCGGCATGAGCGCGATTTGAGGTTGGCGGCTGCCGCAATGCTCGAACGGCCGCTACCTGCGACGAAGTTGACGTTCGAATGTCCGAAAGAGGGTTTCGACGAACGTCTCTTGATGATCGATTACTTGACGAGCATGGCCTTCGAGTGAGGGTCCGATGTCTGGGCGGAGCCGGCGCTCGAATGTCCGTCCGGGAGCTCGATCGAAAGACCGGACATGGCCGACTGTACGCGTTCGGCGCGCTTGTCCGTAAGCCGCCGGTGGAAACCTTTCGTCCTGCACCAGTTGCAGCTTTGCGGCGTCGTGGCTCAGCGGGTGCACCGGCCATGGCCATCTCCTGCCATTCGCCTAGGTGCTCAGACGGACATCCAAACGTCCGGTGCACTTAGACAGCGAACGTTCCCGTCGCGCTAAAGTTCCTCGCGCCCTATACCGGTGGCGCGGGCGTTTTGCCCGGTCTGATCCTGCGGTCGCCGCGTGAATCATTTCCCAAAATGGACGCCACGCCTTCCAGTCACCGGATCAATTCTCAGTAATCCTTTTGAATTGCCTAATCTATGCCTTGCATGCACTCCTTCGGATCAATGACACCAAGGCTCTTGACGATCCTGAAACTACCATTTTTTGCCTGGGCAATGTACATATTCATTCGAACGTGATGCTGGCCGGGAACCATTTCAGCTGGACCGCCCGGGCCCTCAGCGATCTTTGCGTGGTCTAGTGCCTTAAGGACATCTTCCTGCCTTAGCGAGCCTGCCTCATTCACAGCAGCCTCCCAGAGCCTCAGGCCTCGGTACATGCCTGAACACGCACTGCCAGCAGTGAACCTGGCATTGCCTGGATAGAGCTTGTCGTACTGATCGATCAATGTCCTACTGAAGGAATCGCTGACGTTTTGGTAGTAATCGAGGCAACTGTACAGACCCTCCACGTGTGCGGCTGGCACCAGGTTCAGGAAGTTCTCGTCGAAATACGTGCAGACTATGTATCCACCTCGCTTCGTAAAGCCAGAGTCGTAAAGCTGCTCGAGGAATGGCGTGAGCCCAGGAGGCACGATCGTATTGAATACCACCTGCGCACCGCTGGACGTGATCTTGTCAATAGTCTTGCTGTAATCAGTATGATCGAGGGGGAAGTACTCCTCCCCGACTATCGCGCCACCGTTGGCCGTGACAACTTGACGAACCTTCTTATTCATCGTGTGTGGCCAAATATAGTCAGCTGACGGCAAGTAGAATTTCTTCGCACCCGTTTCTTGCATCAACCATGGCATGAAAGATTCAACCTGCTGCGCTGGCACCGGGCCGGTACAGAAGATGAGCGGGTCACATTCCTGTCCCTCGTATTGCTCTGGGTAAATGTAAAGCTTCTTGCCATTCACTACAGCGGACCGCTTGATAGCCTGCCTCGTGGAGCTATAAATGCCACCGAAGATCACATCGACTTGATCTTGCAGGACGAGCTTGGCAGCTTTGGCTTCCGCTACGCTATCTGTAGTTGCGCTGTCCTCAAGGTACAGATCTATCTGCCGCCCCAACAAGCCACCCTTTGCATTGATGTCATTAATTACCATCTTGGCCACATTTGCATTGGCGATACCCATGAACGAGAGTGCACCCGTCTCGTCCGTGACTACTCCCACCTTGATGGATGATTCGTTCATGGCGTTCTCTCCTCTCGGAACTGGCTATTGGTGAATGAGCGCTGGCTTTCGAACGGTGTACTCGCACATGTGTTGGCGTGGCCTGACATATCTCTCGTCTTTGGGAAGCATGCTCACCCATACCAGCCTGAGCTTCAGTTCCTTGGGATGTCGGCAGTGACGGCGTTCTGTAACCATACGTACTCGCTCTCGCACCCAACCAGCATAGGTCAATTCAGGGTTGGCTTCCTCTCCAGCGGACGGGGTTCAATCCACGCGAACCGTCAACACGCGTAAATTTCACCTGAGGTCCGCTATTTCCCTTCGGGTCTAGCCCCACGCGCTGCTCAAACACCGCCGTATCATGCTTCATGACGCGCAGGCGATCCACCCGGGAACGCCGCAAATTTCGCTGCGTTGCCTCAAATTCACCACCACGCACCGGTTACCCTATGTCTTATCAGAGTGCCGGGTACCTCGCCAAAAGCTCAGGCGATTCGGCCATCTTGTTGGTTGGGTGGTGTTCGGATGCTGCGACCAAGCCAGAGATCCCGGAAGACGGAGCCCGTGACTATCAGTCGTTCCTCGCAGGAATGGCGTTCGCGTCGAAGGCAGACGGCTTGCGCCATTCGTACCCCCGCATGAAATCATCATATTCCGTACGGACAATATGGTTTGTGTAATTGCCCAAGATCTTCGCCGCTACACCGAGCAACACTTCTAGCACGTTTCGGCGAAAGTAACCCGCCGCCAGAAAGGCGTTAATGTCCGCTTCAGCAACGAAACCACGTTCCCGTACTACGTGAGCCGTGAAGCGACGCAACGCTTCAAGCTTTGGATCCGCGAGTGGCTTGCCTTCACGTAGGGCAGCGACGAGCGTCTGAGAGGAGCGACTCGTAGCGGTCAGTTCTTCGCCTGCATTGATTTCACAAGGGCGGCTGCGGAGGCACCTTCGAGCGACAATCCGTAGCCGACTTCCTGCAGGATGCGTTGCTTCAGGGGCCAAATAAAGTGGATGCGCGTGTTGCGACGTGCTACTTCGGGCGCTTTCAAATACTGCCTCGCCAATTCCTGTGCGCGGCCAAGCGCCTTGCCGTCTGGCACGACCTCGGCAACCACTCCCCACTCGCGGGCGACCGCCGACGTAATCGGCTGCGCGTTGAGCAGGAAAGTTTCCGCCCGTCCCGCGCCCGCGCGATAGCTCCAGGTGGTGAAGATACCGTCGCCAGGCACGACACCCGCAGCATAATGGCCCATGTCGTGAAAGGTTGCGCCCTCTGCCGCCACAATAACGTTGGCCAGCAGAATATACTCCGAGTGAATATGGGCACGCCCCTCGATGGCCGCGATGACTGGCACGCGTATATTGGCAATGTTCTCCAGGACCTGAACGCCTTCGTCATGGATCTGGCTCCAAACGTCGGGATCGGAGACGTCTTTGAAAGACGCCCAGTCAACCCCGGTCATGAAGTCACCGCCTGCACCTGTGAGGATGACGATCTTGTTCGCCCGATCCTGTGAAATCCGGTAGAACGCATCGACAACCTCCGTGTGGGCCTCTGCCGTGAAAGTGAGCGGACCTCCATCGCTATGGAATTGCACGACCAGCACGCCGTCCTCATCCCGCGTCAACTTCAGGTTGCGGTAGGCAGTGAAATAGTTATCCTGATTCGCTTGCATGATGCTCTCCTATGTCCGAACGGACTGAATTAGCTCTGCCAGTCTGCAGCGGGCCGACTTCACTAGATACTGTGGAAGGGCTTCTCACCGCGCCCCTTGCAGTAACACGAGGGATCGCGGGCCCGCTTTCGAAACACGCATGCAATTGAGCGGACGCCGGGCTGGCAAGTACCTCGCCGAACCTTGCATGAGTCCTGTCCGCGAGCTGGGAAAGAACTGACGAGCGACAACCGCTCCTGCCTGCTGCTCTGCGTCAGACGAAGAACCCTGCCAACGCGCGAGCCACTGCAACTGCATCATTTTCCATGGGGATGTGGCCCGCCTTCGGAATCCGGACAAGCTGCGTGTTCGGGATCTCTTTGGCGAAGCGCTCCGCGTGCTCGACGCGCTGGAAGCCGTCGTCTTCGCCCCAGACGAGCAGCTTTGGTGTCTGCGACGCGCGAAGGCGCGGTAACAGCTCCATCGTGTAGCGATTGTCCGCCGCACCGGCCAAGGCGAGCCACGACCGTGCAACGCGCGGGTCCGTCCAGGGTTCGAGATACTCGGCTACTTCGCTTTCCGTTGTTGGCCTCGCCAGTGCCGTGAGGACTGACTTGCGACGGGCAGCAAGGATATCCTCCGTCGTCGTCGCAGCGGCCACCGCCGGATCGCGGAACCGGGCAACGCCGGGCACCGGCCACGAATCGAACATCACTGCATTCACGAGCGCAAGCTTGCTGACCTCTATCTTCCCGTCGACCAGCACCTGCTGCGCAATGCCCCCGCCAATGTCGTGCCCTGCGACGCCCACCGGTCCCACGATACCGAGCGCATCCAGGAAGCGCGGCAGCCAATCCGCCAAAGCGGGAATCGAGGCATCCGCAATGGTCAGCTCGCCACCCGAGCGGCCGGAGCCAGGGAAATCCACCGCGATGGGGCGCAATCCGGCGGCGGCCAGGTCGTCTAGCACGGGCTGCCATACCCGGCTCCAATAGGTGCCGTGCAGCAACAACAGGACGGATCCTGCCGGGTCACCGGCGCTCAGGTAGCTGACCGGTACGCCAGCCACGTCAACAGTTCTTCGTTCCATGGTGAAAATCCTCCGTTGCAGCCCGTAGTGTCGGGCGATCGAGGTGCACGGCCTCCGCCGCGCATGGGGCACATCTTCGTTCGTGCTTTCGCGGCATCCGAAAACTCGCACATAACGAATACGCTTAGCGAATGAACTGCTTTACGTAGTCGGCGCCGAGGCGGATCTCTTCGTAATGCCTGCGAGCCGCTTCGATTTTCGTGAACACATCTTCGTATCCCACTGCTGTGCCTTGAGGATCGACGTAGGTGTACCCGCCCGTGACGTGGAACCACGTGATCATCTCTGTTACGTCCTCGGGCACGTACAAGGTGTGCGTCTCGCCTGCTGGCTCGTGTGCGTAGCCACCCTGCTGCGCAACCCAGTCGTGCTCGAGGTAATACCATCTGCCTCTCAGAACGATCGCGTGTACAGGCCCGGTATGGCGGTGGCGCGAGAGCACGCCGGACTGACGCACTCTGAGAAGATTGACGTAGTAGCCTTGGCTGGCGCTGAGAAGCAGCGGCTTGAACGAAACAGTCGGCGTCATCGGCACCCAAAGGTTATCGTCCTCCAGCCATTTGTCGAGTATGCCCAAATGCACGATGTCGGGTGACATGTCAGGGGGTTGAGGCAACTGATAAGGGATAGCACGCTCATCAGGCTTTCTTGCAGTTGTGCTGGTCATGTTACGAGACCTCCAGAAGATATCGGCGCGCCGAGCGCACGGGTCAGGCGGCGGACTTTACCGGCTTCGTCCACTCGTTGCCCTTCATGAACGGGTCGTACTGCGTATGTACGATGTGGTTCGTATAGTTGCTCATGACCTTCGTGGCAACTCCGAGTATCACTTCAAGCACGTTCTGGCGTGTGAAGCCGGCGGCGAGAAATGCCTCGACATCCGGCTCAGAAGCAAAGCCGCGTTCGCGCACGACAATCGTCGTGAAGCGATGCAGGGCTTCAAGCTTCGGATCAGGCAGAGGCTCTCCATCGCGTAGCGCGGCGATGACAGCGGGATCCATCTTGATCATCCGGGCAAGTGCCGAATGGCCGGCCATACAGTAATGGCAATTGTTTTCGAAGTTCGAGGTCAGGTAGACGACCTGCTGCTCATGCGGGGTAAGCGTACTCTTGGCAAAGAGGTCCCAGAGGGCGGAGTAGCCGGCAAGGAGCTCAGGCGATTCGGCCATGTGAGACTGGAGATTCGGCACAAAGCCAAAGGTCTTTTTCGCGTCTTCCAGGGCGGGTTTCGAAGCGGCCGGTGCGGTCTCAATCGTGTACGACGGGAACGTGCTCATGATCTGCTCCAAACGGGAAATTCGTGGTATCCAGATGATGCGCGCGACGTCACGCTGGCAGAAGACCCTCGATACACATAACATCCATTCCAGGCAGGCATAAAACGTTTAACGCCCCCGCCACGCTTGATGTCAGACTGCGCCAGGATGCGGCAGCACATTGAGAAAGGTTGGCTCCGAGCCAGCGCTCCGGAGAAAAATGGGTGCTCACACCGTCCGGGAACAGAATGGCAGATATCGTCAGCAGTATGCGGATATTCGTCCGCGTGGTCGAAACCGGTTCCTTCACCGCCGTCGCGAAAGAGAACAACGTGACGGCTGCGCAGGTTTCGCGTGCAGTCACGGCGCTGGAGCAACAGTTGCAGACCGTCGTGCTGCATCGCACGACGCGACACCTCTCTGTCACCGAACCCGGTGGACGCTTCTACGAGCGCGCCAAAGCGATTCTCGCAGCGATCGACTCGGCAACCGACGAGGCTCGCAGTGCAGGCGTATCGCCAGCAGGCAGATTGCGGATGCATTGCGCGCCAGGCCTTGCGCAGAGCATGGTGGCCGCGGCGCTGACCAGTTATCGGAACGCCTACCCCGATGTCTTCATCGAACTGAAGATCGAACAAAGCATGCCCAATCTGGTCGAGGAGGGGTATGACCTTTCGCTGATCTCCGCTACGGAGCTTCCCGATTCCGTGTATGTTGCGCAGCCGCTCGGCGCGGCGTACGCAGTCATGGTGGCCTCGCCGGACTATTTGAAACGGCACGGCACGCCACGCACGCGCGACGAACTAAGCGCCCACACGTTGCTGATGCTCGAATCGCCCGTGTCGCCGCCCGACGAATGGCATATCGAAAGCGAAGCGGACGCTCAGATCTGGAAGATTCCGAAGTCGCCGCTTCAAGTCAATGTCCCCGATGTGATGCGGGCAGCCCTGCTGCAGGGGGCTGGCATTGGCACACTTGCGACGTACACCGCCGTCGACGACCTTGTCGACGGAAAGCTCGTGCGCGTGCTCCCGCACTATCGCCTCAGGCCGTTCACCGTGTTCGCGGTCTACCCCTCGCGCCGCTATCTCGATGCCAAGGTCCGCACGCTGCTCGAGCACCTGCGCTCGACGCTCTCGTCGTCCTTGAATAATGCAATCGAGCGCATCGAGGCGCTGGCCCGCGCGGATTCGCTGCAGACCTGAAGCCTCCACGCACGGGCCACGCAACGCGGATGGCTTTCTCGACCCCGGTTTGCGGCTGCCGAGGCCCTGGCGCCTGACACTGCCCGCGGCCGCCACTCAAAAAGGCGCGCATGCGGATTCCGTGCAGCGCCATCAAAAATCTTTATCTGCGCCACCGGCTTAATTGCGCGGCTGCCGCTCGATAGACTGATTCCCAACCGGTAGACGTTCACCCCATTGAACGCGCTGACCGGATCCCTTATTGGAGAATCGATCATGAAACGCATCCTTATTGCTTCACTGCTCACGGCCACGACGGCTCTTCCTGTCGCAGTCTTCGCTCAATCCGGCGTCACGCGCGCGCAGGTACGGGCAGAGCAACTCGAACTGCAACAGGCGGGATATCGCGGCACGACGTCCGACGCCACGTATCCGTCTGAACTGCTCGCGGCGGAACAGCGTGTCGCAGCGCGCAACGCGTCGCAGGCGAGTGGTGCAGCCAACAGCGGCTCTGGCCCGGCGACGTCCGGCTCGTCTTCATCCGGCGGCCGCACCGCACCTCCACAAGAGGTCCCCGGTTTTCACTCGATCTATTTCGGGAGCTGATCATGAGCAATTTGGAAGTCACCCATCACACGATCACAGCGAACGGCATTCGCCAGCACTTTGTCGAGGCGGGCGAAGGCGCCCCTGTCGTCCTGCTGCACGGCTTTCCGGAAACGCATTACGCATGGCGGCATCAGATCCCCGTGCTCGCGCAACATTACCGCGTGATCGCACCGGACCTGCGGGGCTATGGCGAAACGGAAAAGCCCGCGGACGGCTACGATAAGCGCACGATGGCGAACGATCTGCGCGCCCTCTTGCGCGAACTGTCGATCGAGCGTATTGCGCTCGTGAGCCACGATCGCGGTGCGCGGGTCGCGACGCGCTTTGCGAAGGACCATCCGGAGGCGGTCGATCGCCTCGTCGTCATGGACAACGTGCCGACGCGCATCGTCGCCCAGTCAATCAACGCACAGATCGCGCGCGCATATTGGTTCTTCCTGTTCCATCAGGTTCCCGATCTGCCGGAGACGCTTATCGCGGGCAACGAGCGTGCATGGCTGCGACACTTGTTCTCCGACTGGTCCTACAACCCGCACACGATCTCGGGCGAAGCTTTCGAGACCTACGTTCGCGCATATGAAGCACCGGGTGCCGTGCGGGGTGCAATGGCGGACTACCGTGCCAACGCGGTCGATGTCGCTCACGACAAAGTAGACGCCGATGTGCTGATCCAAGCCCCGACGCTCGCCCTGTGGGGCGCGGAGTTCTATGCGGTAGGCAAGATGTTCGACATGCCGGGCGTGTGGAAAGGCATGGCGCGCGACGTCGTCACGCACGCCATTCCGCGTGCCGGCCATTTGCCGCATGAAGAACAGCCGGAAATCGTCAATCAGCTTCGACTTTCTCAAGGACTGGAAAGGCTGAAGCCAATCCGTCGCGAGCACGGCCAGCCATGGCGTGTTCGCGACGCTTAGTCAGGCCTGCACACAGGGAAACCATCATGACTTCCGAAATCGCAAGTGCGTTGATCCCATTCCTGTTCTCGATGGGAGCGGGATATTTCGCCGGGAGAATCAAAAAGGGCGCGCTGCCGCTGTCGTCGATCAATGCGATGCTCGTCGACTATGCGCTGCCATTCGCGCTTTTTCTTTACACCGCGAAGATGCAACGGGCGAGTCTTGCGCAACATGCCGTGCTGATCGCAGTGCTGGTCGGCGTGATGCTGGTGCCCTATTTCGCCTCGTTGCTGGTTTCGCGCCTGGTGTTCAAATCGGATCTTGCCCACGCCGCCGTGAGGGCCGTCACGATCGGCATGCCGAATTTCGCGTCGGTGGGCCTGCCGTTACTGCGTGCGGTGTATGGCCCCGAAAGCGACCTCACGGTTGCAATCGCCGTAACGGCGGCGGCGGTCGTCATGTCGCCCGCCGCGCTCATTCTGCTCGAACGTGCGTGTCCTGCGGCGCCCGCTTCGTCGGACGAGTCTCGGGGAACCGATGAATTGTTCGCCAAGGCATTGCGCAACACGTTCTTCAAACCGGTCGTACTTGCTCCGATTGCAGGTGTGCTCGCGTCGGTCTGCGGGTGGACGTTGCCGGATTTACTATCCCAATCGCTCAATATCATTGGTAGCACGACGGCTGGTCTGGCGTTGTTCTCGACCGGGCTTGTGCTTGCGGCGCAGCCGTTCAGGCTCGACGCGCAGGCGGGTTTCGGCGTTTTGTTGAGTAACGTTGTGCAACCGCTGATTGCGTTGGTGCTCGTCAGCCTGCTAGGCGTGCCGAAAGCTATCGCCGGACAGGCGATCCTGCTCGCGGCGATTCCGTGCGGTTCTTTCGGCATTCTTTTCGGCTTGTCGTACGGTGTCAGCGATGCGTCTGCGGGAACGACGCTTGTCGCTTCAAGCCTGCTATCCGCCGTGACGCTGAGCGGCACCATCGTCTTGCTGGGACACCTGTAGCGCGGCGCAGTCGTCGCGCTTGAAAAAGCAAGTCTGTGTGACGCGATAACGCGAACGATGACGCTCCCCATGAAAAATCGCCCTTCGGCGAACGCGTAGATATTCCGCCGGGGAATGAAATCTATTGCCCGAGCCTTCCACGAATGCCCTGAGTGCGGAGAGTTTGCCCATGTCCTTGCCTTTTCGCAACGAAGCTTTGCTTCCGGTCCGAATTCTACCGGTGCCCGCCAGCGACGCTCTCGCGCATGCGGAACACCCCGTGCTCCGGAGATCGGACCCTTGGACGAATCGGACGCCACCGGGCGCGTTCGACCTATGCATGCCAGGAATGAACGTTATGCCGCGACGCTGTCTTCTGCGGCATTGGTGCCTCGCGTAGCATCTGCTCATCATCACTTCATTCAGCAGACGATGAGCACCTTCAACTCGTACACGATCGAAACAGCCTCGGCCGCCTCAAAACCGGGCCTGGAAGACGCAAAAAAGATCTTCGGCTTCGTGCCGAATCTGCAGTCGCACATGGCCGAGTCTCCGGAGTTGCTTGCAGGCTACTCGGCACTGTGGGACCTCTTTTCGAAAAGCACGCTGACGCCGCACGAGCAGCAGGTCGTCTATCTGACATCGAACTTCGAGAACAACTGTCATTACTGCATGGCCGGCCATTCTGCTCTCGCGAAGATGATCAAGATGGACGCCGGCGTCATCGCGGCGCTACGCGAAGGCAATCCTTTGCCTGACGCGAAGCTTGAAGCGCTGCACCGTTTCGCGACGACCGTCGTTCGCGAACGCGGGTTCGCGTCCGACGCCGATGTCGACGCGCTCCTTGCCGCCGGATACACGCGGCAAAACGTGCTCGAAGTTATCCTCGGCGTGGCAACGAAGGTCATGAGCAACTACACGAATCACATTGTTCATACCCAATACGATCCGTTCATGAAAGGCAACGAATGGACGAAACCGGTCGACGCGGGCGCGGCGGCCTGATCTGCATGAACGAAACCGGGGAATGGTCGATGTTGGACGTTCCCCGCACCACATCAGCCGGGAGCGTCTCTCCCACGCGAACCGCTCTTGCGAATGCGAGTCGCTTCCTTGACTGGACGCGTCGAGGCACTTAAGGCGGACTTTTCAGCGGGAGAGATCTGGCACGGCTGCCACAATCGGAGGAAGTGATGAAGATCGGCGCGATGCATACGAGCTTTGGCGCGCGGGTTGAAGAGGTCGATCTGGCCTCGTTGACGCAAAGGGATACCGATCTCTTGCGCGCGGCGCTTCTCGAGTATGGCTTGCTGGCCATCCGGAATCAGGAGCTCTCGCCCGTTGATCAGGTCAGGATGTCAGAGGTCTTTGGAGCGCTCGAGACGTCTCCCACCGGCGAAGGTCAGTTGGCGGATTTACCTCAAATTTTCCGCGTGGCTAGCCGTCCCTCCAATGGCCACACAAACGTTGGCCGCTACTGGCATTCCGACGGCTCGTTCCGCGCACAGGCGACGCCGATTTCGATCTGGCATCTGGTTGCACGACCGGCCGATGGCGGCGAGACTCTATTTACAGATCTGCGGGAAGCGTACAGGACCCTTCCAGACGACCGGAAGACCTCAATCGATGACCTCATCACGCTCCATAGAAACGGAGTAGAACACCCGCTCGTCTTCCGCCATCCCGCCACCCGCGACCCGTCGCTGTACTTCAATGTCGGCCTTACTAGCGGCATCGTTGGCTATACGAACCAAGAGTTCATGGCATTGCGGCACGATCTGAACGATCACCTCTCTCGTGCAGGTGCTTCTTACGTGCATCACTGGCTCGAAGGCGATGTCGTCATCGCCGACAACTTTAGGGTTGCTCATCGTGCTACGCCGATCTCCATGGATCAGCATCGTATCCTCGATCGAACGACGATACAGGCAGACGGTGTGTACTGGAAAGAAGGCTACAGACTTGCCGACGCGTCAGAGCGGTGATAGAACGGCGCGATGAATCGCCGGGAGATTCGTGAAGCAAGGTGTTCTGGATTCTTTACGGCGTGGGCGCGATCTTCGGGCCGCCGCGCGCTTCGATACGTCCCTACAGTTCGCCGTTCGCCGTCAGCTTTTGGCTCGTTCCGTCCGTGCAGGAATTGCGTCCAGTCGCTGTGTCCCCATTCCGTTCAGGAATTACAACTATTGCTCAGTAGCCTCTACTGTCTGGTGGCGTTTGCCGCCACCATACCGTCACCCAATACCCCTTTGAGGATGACATCATGAGCAAGCTTTTCAGTCGTACCAAAGTCGGACATTTCCATCTGCAACACCGTGTTGTGCTCGCGCCGCTCACGAGAATGCGGACTGAGCCGGACAACGTCCCGGGTGACCTCATGGTCGAGTACTACACGCAACGTGCGACGGACGGCGGCCTGTTGATTACCGACGCAACGGCCGTAGCCCAGCTCGGCATTGCATACGTTGAGGCGCCCGGGATTTATACGGAGGAACACGTTAAGGGCTGGAAGCGGGTGATCGACGCCGTCCATGCCAAGGGCGCTCGTATATTCCTGCAAATGTGGCATGCAGGACGTCAGGCGCATCCGGCCAATACCGACGGCGTCACGCCCGTTGCGCCGTCCGCATTGCGCTCGCTCGAGCACGCCGCCATTCGCGACGAGAACGGCCAGATTGCCGAGGCGGAACTGCCCGTTCCCCGCGCGCTCGAAACTAGTGAGATTCCGGGCATTGTCGAGCAATTCCGTCGCGGTGCGGTGCTTGCGAAGCAGGCCGGATTTGACGGCGTTGAGCTTCACGCCGCCAATGGTTACCTGTTCGAACAGTTTCTGCTCGATGGGACGAACCATCGCGACGACGTGTACGGCGGCCCGATCGAAAATCGCGCTCGCTTCCTCTTCGATACGCTGGACGCGGTCGTTTCCGTCTGGGGTCCGGGACGCGTGGCGGTCCGTCTTTCGCCGAGCGGTACGTACGGCACGATGTCCGACAGCAACCCGCATGCGACGTTCGGTTACGTGGCAGAACGACTGAATCAGTATGATCTCGCCTACCTGCATGTAATTGAGCCTCGCATTCGAGGCATCGTGGAGAAGGAGACGAGCGATTCCGACGTTTCCTCGAAGGACATTCGCCGGCTCTACAAAGGCACGATCATCGCCGCGGGTGGCTTCACGCGTGAGAATGCCGAGCAGATTATTGTCGATGGTCACGCGGATCTTGTAGCCTTCGGCCGGATGTTCATCGCCAACCCCGATCTGCCGGAACGGCTGCGTAGCGGTGCGCCGCTCAACCGATACGATCGCGAAACGTTTTACGGTGGTGACGCCCGCGGTTATACCGACTACAAGTCGCTGGTTGAAGATGTCGTGGCCTGATTGAATTCGTCGGGACGCGAGCAGGGCGGCGCGGTTGTCGACTCCATCGCCCTTTGAGTGCATCGAGCAAACGTAGGCCGGCCCGCTGCGAGCGCTTATGCATCGCCGGAATAGCTGTTGGAGGGGTTGCTAGGGGTCCCGTTGTTTCGGCGTATCAACCGCAAACTACTCCCGATTGCAATCGGCTCTGCCTATGATTGGGAGATCAGTGCTGCGTTGCAGAGGGTGAGGAGTGCGTCGCTTCACGCGATTGCTTCGGCAACAGGGCGCGGCAGCATAGATCTTGCAGCACTTCCCACGTTCGCAAGCAAATGGCTGGTTCCCCGCTTAAGTGATGTCTGCGCCGCACGCGTTGGCTGAAGACTAGTCTTTGCGCAGTGGGAAAACCATTGTACGGTCGGTTACGGTCTGTCTTCCTTTGCGTAATTGCTCTATACAAACGTATAGATGGCGAGGCTGACAAATCGTTTGGTCCGTCGCTGCCAACGGCGAGCCCGCGGTGAAGTTGCGCACCCTTATGGGTGATCGCCCGTGTCTACGGGATCCATGCGGAAGTCCAGGATATCTGCGAGGAAGTTGAGGAGTGCGCGTGTTTTGGCGCTGACCAAGCGGCCGCCCGGGAACACGGCCCAAAGTTCGATGGGAGGCAGGCGCCAGTCGTTGAGCACCGAGCAGACCTCGCCGGTTTTCAGTTCCGGGGAAAACATCCATTCGGATACCACGGCTAAACCGAGATCGGCGAGAACCGCCGCTCGGATTCCTTCAGCCGCGGTAGTGGCAACGCGTCCGGATACGACGACGGCAACTTCCGAGCTTTCGCGTCGAAAAGTCCACGTGCCGCCGCCACCTCGCTGGTTATATACGATTGCCTGATGGGAAGACAGGTCCGCCGGGGAAGCGGGGATTCCGGCGCGTTTGAAGTAGGCCGGCGTGCCCACCACAAGACGTGGGACTTCACCGATCTTGCGTGCGGTCATGCTCGAGTCCTCGAGTCGTCCCATGCGCAATGCGATGTCGATGCCTTCTTCGAGCAGATCGACATTGCGATCGTCGAGAACCATGTCGACGTTGAGATCAGGATGTGCTTCGAGAAACTGTCCGATGGCAGGCACGATGTGTAGCCGGGCAAACGTAACGGGGGCGCACACGCGCAGGCGTCCCTTGAGATTGGTGCCAGCTCCGCGGGCAGCGAGCTCCGCTTCTTCTGCCTCTTCGATCGCACGTTTTGCCCGCCCGTAAAATGCCTGACCCGCCTCGGTTGGCATTAAACCGCGCGTCGAGCGCAGCAACAGACGCACCGAGAGTCGTTCTTCGAGCAGTGCGATGGTCTTGGATACGGCCGGCTGCCCTACCTTCAATAGTCGCGCAGCGGCCGAAAATGAACCCGACTCCACCACGCATACAAAGGTTTCCATCGCTGTTAACCGGTCCACTGCATCCTCCTGGCTGGGCGAATAGTAGAAGCACCCGTGGCTCAATGTCAAATCAGGTGGGCGCGACACGCGATGATACGAAGGAGCATTTTATTGATCCTGGAGAGACTGATCAAGATCACATGCGACGCTTAAAGTGGTGACTCCTCACCCACCTGACAAAGGGGTATCACCGTGAGCCGTATCAATGTTTCATCTGCTGAGTCTGCAACTGGCGCGACCGCAGAAGTCTTTGCCGAGGTCAAGAAGGCTGCCGGCAGGGTACCGAACCTGTTTGTTGCGCTGGGGGCGCTGGCGCCGCAGGTGCTGAGATCGGTGCTGAACGCCGAGGGCGTGCTGGGCACGGGCACGCTGAGCAAGCAGGAAGTGGAGACGATTCGCAACTGGTGGAGATCACGCTGGCCGTCGCGCTGACGGTGTTCACCAACACGTTCAACCGCATCAACGACACCGATCTGGATTTTCCGCCGGTGCGCTAAAGACATCATACGCGGACGTTTTTTTGCCCGGCGTCCGCGCGTTTGTTGAAACGGGCAATGGAGAAGGCACGCATAGGCGGTGCCGTTTGCGACGTAGCGCGTGGCCTCTGCTGATCGATATCTTTGGCGCGTGCATCGCAGTGTTTACGAATTGAGAGTGAAAGCCATGAAACTTGATTTCCACGTTGCAGAAAAGAGCGGTGGCGCCTATTGGCATCTTGCGTTGCTGAGGTGGACGATGGTGTTCATCTTCATCTGGTTTGGCATCCAGAAGTTCACCCCCTACGCGGCCGATGCGATCGCGCCGTTGATTTCACACAGTCCGCTCATGAGCTGGCTGGGTGTATTCGGCGTACGCGGAGAAGCGAAGATTGTCGGGGCCATCGAACTGCTGACCGCGGCAGCGTTGGTGATTGGTTCGGTCGTTCCGGTTGTTTCTGCGCTGGGAGCGGCGTTGGCCAGCGCCACATTCGCGCTGACGACTTCGTTCGTTTTCAGCACGCCTGGCATCACATTGCACAGCCCGACTGGTTTCCCGATCATCTCCACCCTGGTGGAGCAGTTCCTGATCAAGGATGTCGCGTTGCTCGCTGCGTGCCTCACACTGCTTCTGGCCTCGCTGGCGCCGCGTCGGCAAATGTCGTGATGCTGTAGGCGTGGTTTTCAAGCGTGGCGGTATGTCCGCAGTCATTCCCGCAGGGCAAGATCAGGAGCCGGGACATGATGACGAGGATGCGAGCGAAGCACCCGTTGCAGCCGCTGTCGAAACTGACTGCTCAGCGCTGAGAAACCGGTGGATTTGTGCCACAACGGCCGCACCTTCGCCTACAGCTGCTGCGACCCGTTTGACCGAGCCGGCGCGAGCGTCACCGATTGCGAATACGCCATCGACGCTGGTTTGCAGCGGAAGCGATTGGATGCCCCCATCGTCGATATCGGTTCCAGTCAGGACAAACCCCTTGCGGTCTAGCGAAACGCCGCATGAACGAAGCCAGTCCGTATTGGGATCAGCACCGGTAAACAGGAAAAGGTGACCTGACTGAATCGTTGCTTCGGTATCCCGGATGCGACAGCGATAGCGAACCTGTTCGAGCCGCTCGCTGCCTTCGAGCGCGATAATTTCTACGCGTGGATGAAGGGTCACGTTTGGCAACGACGTGACGCGTTCGATCAGGTAGCGCGACATGCTCTGGTCGAGGCTGGCGGCGCGGATGAACAGATGGACATGCGCGGCGTGCGAGGCGAGAAATACCGCAGCCTGGCCGGCCGAATTGCCGCCGCCAACCAGCAGTACAGGCTCATTGCGGCACAGTCTCGCCTCGATTGGCGACGCCCAATAGTAGACCCCACGGCCTTCGAATCGCTCGAGTCCATCGAAAGGTGGCCGTCGGTATTCAGCGCCGCTGGCGATGACGACGGAGCGCGTCATGATGCTACGGTTGTCGGCGAGTTCGACGGAGAGGGGATGCCTGCTGCAATGCAGCGCTTTGACTTCACATGGAATCCCGATATGGGCCCCGAACTTCTGGGCCTGATGGAAGGCGCGCCCGGCCAGCGCCTGGCCGGAAATGCCGGTGGGAAAGCCCAGATAGTTTTCGATGCGTGAGCTGGTGCCGGCCTGGCCACCTGGCGCCCGGCAATCCAGTGCGGCCACGGAAAGGCCTTCGGATGCTGCATATACGGCCGCTGCAAGCCCGGCGGGACCGGCGCCGACAATGACAAGATCGTAGACATGCGCAGGGTCGAACTCAGGCAGCAATCCGAGGCACGAGGCCAGTTGCAGTTCATCGGGATTGCGCAGCAACGCGCCGTTGGGACATATCACCAGAGGAAAATCGTCGAGCTTCGGAGCGAGCCGTTCGATCAGCGCGATGGCTTCCGCATCCTGCTGGGCATCGAGTGCGACATGCGGATGGCCGTTTCGTCGCAGGAAATTGCGCAGCGACACGAGTCGAGGATTGTCACTTGCGCCAACGAGGACGGGCCCGTCGCCGCGTTCGATGGCGGCTACGCGCCGCAGGATCAGGGCGCGCGTGAGCCGTTCACCGAGTTCAGCCTCGGCCACCATCAATGCCCGCAGACCTTCCGCAGGAAGCACGAGCGCTTCGACATCCTCGATCACACATGCGTCGACCAGGGCGGGCTTGCCGGACAACTGGCCGATGTCGGAACTGAATTCACCGCGCTGCATGTTTGCGCGTACCACGCGCTCGCGCCCCAGTCCATCGCGGCCGATTACGCGTACCGTCCCCGACAGGAACACGAACATGCCGGGACTCACGCTTCCTGCGCGGTACAGGTAGTCGCCTGCGGAACAGTGACGTAGCGTTCCGAAGCGCCGCATTCTGTCGATTTCTGCATCCGTTAGCGTGGGATACAGTTGATAGTACCGAGCGTTTCCCCGTACGCTGGGATCCTCGTTTCTCAAGTCACCCGAGAATCCGCTCGAAACGACAGCATCATTGCGAGGTGATGCACCGCCGGTCAAATCGGAGTCGCTATTCATGGTGGTCCGCGTCGCGGCGGGTCCTGGCCAACCAGAGGTAGTTATCTTACCCCTGGATTTTCTTCCAGGTGCGCGAAGCCAGGAAGCGCGGCCAGGCGCCAGGCTCGGAAGGCGGGCCATCGACCACGATGAACTCGAAAGTGGAGCAGCTTGAACGAAGGGGAACGATCGGCCCGATAAGCTTCCGACCTATAACAGCTAGAACTGCGCTGTTCGACCGGCTTCGTCCAGCCAGTGAACGATGTTTTTGACCGTGTCGCCGTAGAACGTTCGGTACAACTCCTTAGACACATAGCCGATATGTGGCGTGGCGAGTACATTGGAAAGTTCGCGCAGCGGGTGTGGGTTTTCAAGCGGCTCGACGTCGTATACGTCCAGCCCTGCGCCGGCAATCCGGTTTGTCCTGAGTGTTTCGAGGAGTGCGGCGCCGTCGACTATCGCACCTCGGGAGGTGTTGATCAGCCGGCTCGTCGGCTTCATCTTCGCGAACTCGGGGGCGCCGACGAGATGATGAGTGCGAGGACTGAGTCGGACGTGAATGGACAGGAAATCGGACGTCGAAAACAACTCGTCTTTCGTGACGTACTGAACGCCGTGTTCCGCGGCGACCGCTGGTGTGAGATTCTGACTCCATGCAACGACCTTCATGCCGAAGGCCCGGCCGATCAGGCCGACCGCGGATCCGACTCGCCCCAGGCCCAACAGGCCAAGTGTCTTACCTGCCAGTTCCTCGCCTACTAAGAGCTGCCATCCGCCGTTACGCAGAGACTGATTTTCTTGCGGAATGTTTCGTGCCATCGACAGGATCAGCGCCCACGTAAATTCGATTGTCGGGGTGGACGAATAGCCCGTGTGGAGAACGGCGATACCCAGAGCGGCGGCAGCGTCCTCGTCGATCGATGCATTCGCGAGGCCGGTTGAAGCAATGAGCTTGAGGTTCGGTAGTTTCTCGAGGATCGCGCGCGGTAACGGCGTGCGCTCGCGCATCACACATACGACGTCGAATGGCTTCAACCGATTGATCACGGCGTCGGGATCGTCGACGTGATCATTGAACACACTGATGCTTGCACGTCCATCCAGCTGTGACCAGTCCGCGAGGCTCAGCGATACGTTTTGATAGTCGTCGAGTATGGCTACCTTGACGTGGGAATTCGTGTTCATGTTGCTCACTCCTGTTTTGCTTGCAAGATTGAAACGGGGCGGTGTAATCGGGTAGGAGCCGGTCTGCTTTACTTTTGCAGAAGCACTCCTGTTCAACTTGCTCCAAAAGGGTGTTTGACAATGATGTCATTTTTGACATGTGTGACAAAGAGGGGGCTAGCGGGTCAAGCTCAGATGTGCTGTTCGTGTCCCGATATCGGGACATCGGGCAGCGAGGTTGTGAGCGCTGCCGCACCGGACGTAAAAAGGCGCGGGTTAATCCCGCGCGCCATACATGCAAACAGAACCTGGTACCGAGAACGGTTACGCCGTAGGCACCAGCGCGGTGACCCGTGCAACGGCCTTCTCCACGGCTGGGCGCGCTGCAACGGCGTCATACCATCTTCGTACGTTAGGGAACGCCTGCAATTCGATGTCCGCAAACTGCCGTCTCCACAACCAACCGAAGTGAGAGACGTCGGCGATTGTGAATTCATCCCCAGCCGCAAACTCAGAACGCGCCAAAACACCGTCAAACACCTTCATCACGCGTTGTGCTTCTGCGCTGAAGCGAGCGACGGCCGACGGTACGGGCTCGGGTGCCTGCTTGAGAAAATAGCCTAACTGGCCAAACGCCGGACCAATTCCGGAGATTTGAAACGAAAGCTGCTCAAACACCCGGGCGCGAGTGCAGCCCTTGGCCGGGAGCAGCTTTCCCGACTTCTCCGCAAGATAGATCAGGATGGCGGTCGACTCGGTCAAGACGAAGCGATCTCCATCGGGACCTTCAGGGTCAACGAGTACCGGAACCTTGCCGTTTGCGTTGAGCGACAGGAAGCTCGCGTCCTTCTGCTCGCCTTTGCGGACGTTGACGGGTTTCAGTTCGTATGCGATGCCCATCTCTTCCAGGGCAACCGGAACACGGACGCTGTTGGGGGTAGAAAATGCATAGATTTCGATCACGATTGTTTAGCAAGGTAAGGGTAACTGATCGCCAGATCATGCTTGCAACGCTGGGATGGAGGTAGAGTTCGCGGACGCATAACTATAATTGCAGAGGGGAATCGGGCACCGCGGCAGCGCCGAGCACTGTATGCCTGGCGGGAATGAATGTTACGTACTTGCAGCGTCTTCCGCGAGCGTGACGCCGCGCGCATCATCGGCTTGTCACTAGCTTGACCGTAGTTAAACCACTGCTTCTCAGCGCAAGCCAAGGCAAGTGCTGGGTCAGACGCTGACAGCCTTCCTGAGGACCGGCAGCATGTCCGACGGGTCGGGCCGATGCGTGTAGTCGGGATTGATTTCGGAGTACAGCACGACGCCGTCCTGGCCAATGACATAGCGTGCCGGCATCGGCAGCGTCCAGCTCGGATCGCCGTTGAACGACGGCAGATCGTTCTTGAGCATCTTGTACAAGTCGACCAGATAGTCGGGCAGATTGAAACGCAGGCCAAACGCGGCGGCGGTTTCGTTCCTCACGTCGCTCAGTACGGGGAAGCGCAACTCGTTGGTGCGTACGGACTTGCGGCTGTTGACGGCGGTCTGCGGCGAGACGGCGATCACGTTGGAACCGAGTGCCTGAATCTGGGGCAGGACTTCGTTCATCGCCTGCAGTTCGAGGGTTACAGTACGGACACCAGACGCCGCGGTAGAACGTGACGATAAGCGGTCCCGTGGCAAGCAGCTCGGCAGAGGACACCGTGTTGCCGTCCTGGTCCTGCAGGCGGAATTGCGGTGCGCGGTCGCCCGCCTTGACGGCGCGGATAGCCAGCCCGCTGGCGATGAGTTCCTCGGTCGCGCGTTCCATGATCGGATGGATTTCGGGCGGTGCGTTGTACGGCGGCTTGCCTGCCTTGAAGTCGGCCTTGAATGCGTCGAGCTTGTCCTGGAGTGACATGATAAGTCGCTGGTTGGTTGGATCGTGGATATCGAATCTGGGTAGGCGAAGCGTTGGCTCGTCCTGGGATAGGATCTTCCGGGAACTCGCGTCGCGCGGGTAGGTCGCCAGGATGAATAACTCCCATTCTCGGCAAGCATGGCTACCCGGCGAATGGCGCTTTGTGATGTGAAGGGTGCGAGTCATGCCTTCGAATCAAAAGGTCAGACGATCGCTTCCTTGATGCGCGCGTCTACCGTTTCCGCTTTGCCGGAATTCGGCTCGACCCGATCGCCCGTCGATATGCAAGGGGCAGGTGCAGCGTCGTGGCGATTGAACAGCGGGCTTTGTTCGAAGCGTTCGGCAATCCACTCGACGAAGGCACGGACTTGCGGCGACTGGTGTCGATGGTGGGGATAGACCACGGATATGGGCAGCGGTGCGGGGCGCGAATCCGGAAGAATCTCGACGAGATCCCCTTGTGCGAGACGCGAATGTGCAAGAAACAAAGGGATCTGAATGATCCCGAGCCCCATGGCCGCGCAACCAACATACGCGTCGGCTTCATTGGTCGCGAGACTGGATCGCATCCTCACCTCGGTGCGCTTGCCCTCAACCACGAAATGCATACTGATGAAACTTCGGGTTCTGCTCGAAACGTAATTGACGGCAATATGCTTGTCGAGATCGCGAATATTGGACGGCGTACCCTGCTGGCGCAGGTAGCTCGGGCTGGCAACGGTGACCATTTCGAGCGAACCGAGCCGGCGCGCGACGAGTGACGAGTCGGGAAGCTCGCCGATTCGAACGACGCAATCGACACCTTCCCCAACGAGATCCACATCCTTGTCTCCAAGGCCGAGCACGAGTTCGATGCCAGGATATCGCGCCTGAAAGTCAGGAAGAGCGGGCACCACGATCGAACGGCCCAGCGAGCCAGACATGTCCACGCGCAATTTACCGGTGGGGGTGTTGCCGGTGGTGATCAGCGAATTCTCGGCTGCTTCGACGTCCGCGAGAATCCGGATGCAGCGTTCGTAATAGGCGGCACCGTCGGGCGTCAGACTGATGCGTCGGGTTGTTCGGTTGAGCAACCGCACCTTGAGGTGGGACTCAAGTGCCCGAATCGTGGTCGAGACCGACGCATTCGGCAGGTCGAGCGCTTCCGCCGCTCTCGAGAAGCTATTCAGATCCACGATCTTCGTGAAAACCTGCATCGCGTTTAGTCTGTCCATGACAATTTCCTTCGATTGCTGGATTCGACTGTACGATCATGGTTGGATCTTGACTATTGGCAAACTGTAGATATCAGTTATTCCACCAACACATAGGGGCGGACAGGTTGCTTGACGTCGCGTGGCGGCGCGTGACCAGACGCTGAGCGTTGGTTTGCCGCTGCAGCGAGATCGTTCAGCCGACGCGACCGTGCGCACCGAGGTATCGTCGACCTCGAGCACTTTCGTGAAACCCCGGTAATACTAGGAGTATTAAGCCATGACAGCTTATGTCGTATTCACCCGGGAAAGAACGACAAATCAGGCAGAACTTGATACGTATGCGCAGGAGGCGTCAGGCGCCGCCGAAGGTCACAACGTGTCGTTTCTGGTGCTATATGGAAAGCACGAGGTGCTCGAAGGGCCGACGATGGAAGGTGCCGCCGTCCTTCGGTTTCCGACGATCGAAGAAGCGAGGCGCTGGTACGACAGCCCGGCCTATCAGGAAGCAGCAAAGCATCGGCATGCTGGAGCCGAGTACCGCGTTTTTATCATCGAAGGTGCCGAGTAATTCGCCGGCGCCTTAAAGCGTGCGCTGCCCGTAGTCTGCTCCTTGCCGACTCCCAAAGGTCGGGTGGGCTTCCGGCCGAAGAACAGGGTCGCTACCATTTACGCAACTGGGTGGGATAGCGAATGTCAACCGTCTCTCACTTGCTTTGGAGTCCACCATGGAAGAGAGTCGTAACGTCGCGCTGGTAACGAATGCCTCCGACTATGCCGGACCGCCCGCAGTGAATGCGCTCGCAGAGGCCAACTTTCGGGTCCTCGTTCACGATGACACGTTTGAGGACAAAGAAGCGTGGGCAAGTTTTTCGTCTGGCCACCCCAGCGCGGAGTTGATTCGCGCGGGAACACCAGACGAGCTCGTCAGCGCAGCTTGGGACACTGCCGGTAGTATCGACGCGATAGTCAGCAACGACCATTTTCCAGCGATACATCGTCCCTCGCCAGAAGCATCGCTTGACGACCTGAGACAAACGCTTGAAAAGCTCGTAATTGGGCCGTTTGGTGTCGTGAAAGCCGCTACCCCTTACTTCCAGAGGCAAGGCGGAGGCAACATCGTCATGATCACATCATGTCGAACGCGCCTCCCCATGTACGGCGGTGCGATACCAGATGCCGCGAGAGCGGCAGCGAACGCACTCGTTCGATCGTTCGCGGTTGAACTGGCGCCGTTGAACATTGCAGTAAATGCGGTGGCGCCCAATTTTCTTTATAGCGAAGCCTATTACCCTCGAGCAGTATTCATTGATAACGAGGCCGGCAGAGACTACATTAAATCAGAGGTTCCCTTGGGACGATTGGGGCAACCGGACGAAATCGGCGACCTTATCCGCTACCTCGCGTCGACGGGATCTCGATTTCTAACCGGCGCCATAGTCGACTTCTCCGGTGGATGGCCCGCCGCAAAGACGCGGCCGGGCAGCTAGCCGCAGCACCGGGCATTGTGACTGGATTGGGCGGTAATCGCCGGCCAGCGCACTTATCGCTACGTTCACAGTTCAGAGGGTATTACTCTACGGAATAGTAGTGATTCCGTGCCCGACACTACCGCACAACTGCCGACGAAACTAGACTTGGCTCAGCCGACTGCCAGTCGGGTAGCGCGCTCAGACAGATTGCGATGTTTTCGGAATCGAACGTGAATGTTTGGGCGGGACAGTAATGACGGAAATGGAGGAAAGGAATGGACACGAGAAATAAGGTTCTGGTGGCGGGAGCGAGCGGACTCATAGGCGTAGCCGCTATTGAATCCTTTCTCTCCGCGGGCTGGGATGTCGTCGGTATTTCGAGGCGCAAGCCGCAACTGCCGAGTGGGCGAGACTTTGGGTTCATCCCGCTGGATTTGCGTGATGAGAAAGCCGCCCGTGAGGCGCTGTCTGCGCTCGCCGGCATTACGCACGTTGCGTATGCCGCAATTTACGAGAATGCCGATGATCTGGTGAGCGGTTGGTCGAACGCAGACCAGATCGAAGTGAACAATGCGATGCTGCATAATGTGATCGAGCCGCTCATTTCAGGGAAATCGGCGCTCAAGCACGTTTCTATCCTGCAGGGAACGAAGGCATACGGCGTCCACCTTCACCCCATCGCCATCCCGGCGCGGGAGAGCGACCCGCGCGACAATCACGCGAACTTCTTCTTCGATCAGCAGGACTACGTTCGCGACGCGGCTGAGAAGCACGATTTCACTTACACCGTGTTGCGCCCTCAACTCGTCACTGGGAAGACGCCCGGGGCTCTCAACGTCCTCCCGGCCATCGGTGTGTATGCGGCTATCCGCCGCGAGAAGGGCGAGGCATTTAGCTTTCCGGGCGGCCCGTCGTTCGTCTGGGAAATGGCCGACGCCGATCTCGTCGGCCAGGTGATGGTGTGGGCGGCGCAATCTCCGCAAGCGGCGAACGAGATCTTCAACGTCACCAACGGCGATGTCTTCGAATGGCGAAGTGTATGGCCGGCGATGGCGAAGACGCTAGGCGTGAATGTGGGAGGCGACGAGCCTACCAATGTGGCGCAGTACATTCGCGATAACGCCGACGTCTGGGCGAAGATCGTCGCCAAGTACGGCCTTGCGAGTGGTGATCTTCGTTCGTTTGTCGGACAGGGTGATCAACATGCCGACTTTGCGTTTGCATCTGGAGCCCCTGCGGGCCCCGTCGCTTTTGTCAGCACGATCAAGCTTCGCAAAGCCGGATTCAACGCTGCGGTCGACACTCGGGACGCATTCTGCGACGCTCTTCAGTCTTTCATCGATCAAAAGCTTTTACCGCCGGCGCTGTAATCACGGCGTGCTGACGCAACGCGGGAAGGTGAAGGAATTTCGTCACCGGTGTGACCCCGACTGGGTGGTCACTCGCTTCCCGCGTAGGCACGCAGTGTGTAGACCAAGAGCAGATGAACAGATCGAGCACCGCTTCGTCGAGCACGACCAGCAGATCCCGATCGGGAAGCGGCAGGCAGTTATGCGTGCCGCCGCCGTATGGCGGCGACCAGTTGCGGTAAACAATCGGCTTGGGCGCGGTGCGATCGTCCGGATACTCCCAGACCTCGATATACCAGCCGATCATCTTCCGGTGCTCCGGCGTGTGTCCTTCAGCAGATATATGACCTGGTCGTACCGCACGGTCAGCGACTTGCTCACCTTGCGCGGTTCGCGCCACGTGAGCACCAGATCAAGATTCTTGTCAGCCCGCAGCGGCCGGTGAGCATCGAACCCGCTCCCGGATGATGCCTAGGGCACGTTGGGCCAGGTCGTCGTCCAATCTCCGATTCCCGGGCATGCCGTGCTTGCTCGAGACCAGTCCAGCAGCGCCAGACTCACGATACCGCGTCACCTGGCGGCGTATCTGCGGTGCCGTCAATCCGAGACGTTCAGCGGCACGCCACGGCATCAACCGTCGGTCAACGACTGACTGGATCGCTCTTAGCTATTCAACAGAGGGTATCGGTGGCTGGCCGCTAGCTAGTGGGGGACTACGACGGGGTCGAAAATGACATATGACTCTTTTAATAGACCTCAGTCTTTTGCTTGCTGGGCGGCCCGAGTGCGAAGATTGGTTCGCCATACGATTTGTCACGACGCCGGGCGGCGGAGAGTTTGCGCTTTCGACGCATGAACTGCCGCGGCTTGAGGGCTGAACTCCCTAGGATTTGCTGAGAAGCTTGGTGTGCACCTTTTTGCGTGTCCATAATCGGTGTCGACACACAAAAAAGGCCGTACTTTTCCACCTAGGATCCAGCCTTGCAGTCATTGACCGAAATAAACCGACTGCATACCGTCATTGTCCAGATGATGGGCGCTCTTGCGGACGCCGGCTGCCGACGAACCGTTGGCAGCCACACCGCCATAGGCGCTTGAGCCACCGTTTTGCGCTGCGACGCGCGCTTCGGCCGCCTGAATCTCGACCGGGTAGTTCGCGTCTTCGCCGCGGGACTGGTCGTAGCCGGCCGCTTGCAGCTGAACGAGTTCTGCGTGCACTTGTGCGCGGGTCAGCGCGGGAGCGTCGGTGCCTGCAAAAGCGGGTGCGGCGATAGCGCTTGCAACGATAAGGGTGGCAAGAATGCGGATCTTCATGATTTTCTCCATCGAGGAAAAGAGTTTGGCGAGTGCGCCTGAAGCCTTCATGGCTTCAATTACCTAATATGTATTCGGGATCAATCTCGTGGAGTCCTTCACGTAAGAACGACTCCCCAGCAGCCTCAGAACGGCTTGGTCGGCAGATATTTTCCGTCGAGCGTGATCACCGCACGCGAGCCGCCTTCCGGATCGTCGACTTTCTTGATGTCGAGCTTGAAATTGATTGCGCTGATGATGCCGTCGCCGAACTTCTCATGAACCAGAGCCTTCAGCGTCGAACCGTAGATCTGCACCATTTCGTAGAACCGGTAGATCGTCGGATCGGTCGGCACGCCGCCCGGGATGCTGCCGCGCACGGGGACGGTTTGCAGCAGGCGAACTGCGTCTTCGCCGAGTTCGAGCTTGTCGGCCACGACCTTCGCGGCGTCGGTCGGCAACGGATGCTGGCCGAGCAGCGCGGCGGTGACGAATGCGAGGCTGAGGCCGGTGCCTTCGTTGATCTGCTCGAACGTCAGGTTCTTGCGGACCTTCGCGTCGATGACCGCGTCGGTCAGGGCTTCACGGGGGGCCTGGCTATATTGGGATTGCGTCATGATGATGCTCCTTGAGATGGAATGAATTTGAAAAGCAGTTGTTCAGGCAGCGAGGTCGAGTCGAGCCGGGGTTGCACAAACATGCGGATGTTCCGCGAGAGAAACGAAGCGGTTCGTCGTGCCGTCGAGCGTATCGATCGAGCCGGTTTCGATGTCGTACACCCAGCCGTGCAGGGCTAGATGTCCTTGTTCGAGCGCGAGCCGCACAGAAGGATGAGTCTTGATGTTCGCGAGCTGGGCAATCACGTTTTCGCGGACCATCGAGTCGACCCGGTCGTGTTCGCTCTTGTGCTCACGCGCCTCGTTGACGACTTTCGCGGAATCCGCGTAATGCAGCCAATTGCGCACGGCCGGCATGTGGTCCATGCATTTGCAGGTGGCGATGGCCGTCATCGCGCCGCAATCGGAGTGACCGCAGATCACCACATCGGTGACGCCGAGCGCGGCGACCGCGTATTCGACCGTGGCGGTCACGCCGCCCGGTTCCGGGCCGTACGACGGCACGATGTTGCCGGCGTTGCGGATCACGAACAGGTCGCCCGGCTCGCGCTGCGTGACGAGTTCCGGTACGAGCCGGCTGTCCGAGCACGAGATGAACAACGTACGCGGGTGCTGGCTCGTGGCCAGCTGCTTGAAAAGCTCGGAGCGCTGCGGAAACGCGTCGCGCTGGAACTTCAGGAAGCCGTCGATGATTTCTTGCATGTTTCGCTCCATCCGGGTGTTAGTTGAGAACCGATGGACGAAGAATGCGCCGCTCAAACTATAGTGTCCAAGACCGGTTTATTATTCTCCCTATAGGAAACACCAATAGTTTGGGGGCTCCCATGCTGCTCCGGCACATCCGTTACTTTCTGGCGGTCGCGGAACACCGCAATTTCACGCGCGCGGCCGAGGCGCTGCACGTGTCGCAGCCGACGCTGTCGCAACAGATCAGGCAACTCGAGGACACGCTGCGCGTTCAATTGCTCGACCGGTCCGGCCGAACGATCCAGCTGACCGATGCCGGCGCGGCCTATGTGCGCTACGCGCAGCGCGCGCTGCAAGACCTTGAGGCTGGAAAGCGGGCGATCCACGACGTGCAGGAATTGAGCCGCGGCTCGCTGCGCCTCGCGATGACCCCGACGTTCACCGCGTACCTGATCGGTTCGTTGCTGGAGAAGTACAACCGCCGCTATCCGAACATCACGCTGAACATCCTCGAAATGCCACAGGACCGGATGGAGGCGCTGTTGAACGAAGATGCGCTCGACGTCGGCATCGCATTCAACGATACGCACTCCCCTGACATCGAGACCCAGGTGCTTTTCGTCGAAGCCCTGGCGATGGTGGTCGGCAAGTCGCATCCGTATGCGAAGAAGCGCGCCGCGTTGACGCGTCGCGCGTTCGAGAGCGAAGCGCTCGTGCTGCTCAATGAAGAGTTTGCTACCCGCCACTACATCGATCGATATTGCAGACAGCACGGCGTCGCTCCGCGCATTGCGATGGAGGTCAATTCGATCAGCGCGGTCATCGAGATCGTGCAGCGCAGCGCGCTCGCAACGCTGCTTCCAGCCGCGATCGCGCGCGAGCACAGCGAACTGTGTCTGGTGGACCTGGAGCCGGCGCTGCCGCAACGAACCGCTGCGTTGCTACTGCGCAAAGGCGCATATCGGAGCGCCGCAGCACGGGCATTCATCGTGCTTGCGCTTGAGGAAAGCGCGGCTGAGCCGGGTGGCCGACGAGCAAAGGCGGCTTCGTAAAACGCCAACACTCCGAGCCGCCTCGACTGCTGGCGGCTGAAGCCGCGCCGCTGTCATGCAGCGCTGCCGCAGAATGAACTCGGTACGCTCTACTACGTCTTATATTTTCTTAGCGTACAACTGGCAATGCTGCGTCGAGGTGATTCCCTGGAGGAGGCGCATCTGTCGGCCTTGAATTTTACGGGAAAGGTGATCGCGCTCATTGGCGTCACATTAGCCGCTGCTGTGGTGACCTGGGCGTGGTCACCAATCAAGTTCCAGGCTGATATGGGTATCTTGCTCACCTTCATGTTTCTCTGGAATATGGTTGGTGCCTTGGTCCTGATCCCAGTTCTCTCGCATTTTCTATTGAGGGACGTGTCGAAATTGCCTTCGACGGAGAAAAATTCAGGCTCGCCAGGGGCGAAGTCGCGCGTTGCGTCCAGTTGAGCGGGCGAGTTAATTTGGTCCAGAAACCTCCGGTCGCCATGTAAGTGTGCGATCGGAGGCTAACGGCTTCTATTCGACATGATACGTACAGGTTCAAGAAGGAACCGGTTCAGTAGCGCGCAGAACCGCAGCGCCTTCACTGGCGAACGCGCGGAGCAGATGGTGTGCAATGGCGAAGGGCTTGGGTGCGGACAGTCCTCCAGCGTGCGTGCCGGACAACATCGCCGCGACTTCCTCTCGTGAAAACCAGCGCGCGTCTTCCAGTTCTGTCGTGTCAACGGTGATTTCCGTATCATTCGCCCGAGCGAAACAGCCGATCATCAGTGATGACGGGAACGGCCAGGGCTGAGATGCGAAATAGGCGACCTGAGAACAATGCACGCTGGTTTCCTCAAGCACTTCGCGACGTACAGCGTCTTCCACCGTTTCGCCGGGCTCAACGAAGCCAGCAAGCGCCGAGTACATTCCTGTTGCGAACTGACGCTGACGTCCCAACAGACAGTGATTGTCGTTGATGCCTAACATGATCACGACCGGATCGACTCGTGGAAAGTGTTGCGATCCGCAAGCGTCGCACGAACGTCGCCAGCCTGCGGTCGATGCCCGGCTCGGTTGGCCGCAATTCGCGCAGAAGCGATGGCGCCGATGCCAATCGAGCATTGCTTTTGCCTGACCGAGTGCGCCCAGTAGACCGGGCGAGGCCAGGCCGCCAACGGCAATTGAACGCAGATCGATCAGTTCGAAGCGTGTCGACAGTGAAGCGGGATCGAACACAGCCTGATCGAACCCGAGGGCGAAGCGTGCCGACCCGGTGTCAGCCTGTCCTAGAAAAACGGCCTGAACAGGGGTGCCGAACTCAGACACTTCGCTTGCCGAGAAAAGCATGTCATGTTCACTACCGCGCTTCAGCACTGGAATATCGGCGGAGAAGACGATAAAACGCGTTGACGGATCGTGTCGCAAACTCTCGATAAGCGCGGCATCGTCGCGTTTATCGTTTCGCCGGTCGAGCGGGTTGAACGCAAAGCCGATAGCGGTGGACTGATCAAGGACGGACATTGGAGTATCTTTCGGTACGGTTACACGGTTTGGCGTTGGGTCCCGTGCGATGCGTTTTACGTCGCCCGGACGAAGCCCAGGTGAAGACGGCACATGCAAAGGGCTTTCCTGAACGGCAAAAATAGGTTACAAGTTACAGTAACATTCTAAATACCGATTAAACTTCAAAATGCAAATGGAAGTCCAGCGTCCGGTTCGCCGTAGTCGTGCTGAACAGCAAGCGCTCACGCGTGAGCGGCTGCTGGCCTCGGCCGAGAGCGCGATCGCCCGGCTCGGTTATGGTGGCGCCTCGGTCGACGTCATCGCTGCAGAAGCAGGCCTCTCGAAAGGCGCCATTTACTCCAATTTCTCGACGAAGGAGGACTTGTTCCTCGAGTTGTTGCGACTGAACATGGAGCGCGACATGGCGGCGCTGGAAAAGATCGTCGAGTTGGAGCCGCAGGAACTCTATCAGGCGATCAGCCAATGGCTTGCCACGATGCATTCGGAAAGCGATTGTCCCGTTCTTGCCACGGAGCTTCAGTTGCAGGCTCGCCGCAGTCCGGAATTTGCGGAGCACTATTATGCGCTTCAGGAGCAACAGATACGGACTCTCGCCCGTATTCTGCGCGCGTACTTCAAGGTGTCTTCAGCCAATCTTCCGATTGATGCCGCGGACCTTGCGGCGTGTATTATCGCGCTGGCCCATGGCCTGAGCCTCCAGCGTCCGATGGGTAAATCCAGATCCCGTAATCAGGCTGGCAGGGTGATCGATGAACTTCTGCAGGTCTTTCTGACGAAGTAGCCGGCGCTGCGAGCGGCGCCGGTCTGGTGCCTGTGGTAGGTCGCCGCGCAAGCAGAGCTTGACACGGCGCCGTTAGCATTGGCTTCGAGGAGGGGGATTGCGGTTTTCTGCCATCGGTGCAACTGCAACGCACTCAGGTGGCGTACGACCCGAACTCGATGTCGTGCAGAATGTCCGTGCGGGTCGGCGACCAGCCCAGCAGACGTCGCGTCTTTTCCGACGACATGCGCTTGTTCAACGAAAGACTCACGCCGATCGGGCCGCCAGTCGCGAACATTTCCCCGAACGCCAGACTTGCCGTGCGATCGCCGGCGCCGATCATGCGGCTAACGGCGGCGGCGAGTTCTCGCTGGCTCACTTCACCTGCGACGCCATGCAGCAGCGCACCCGCCGGCGCGCGTTCGACAGCGAGACAATACAGCTCGGCGAGTTCATCGACATGAACGTATCCTTGCAACGTAGCGCCGGATCCGAGGTGTGGTGCGACCCCTTGAGCACGAGCCATCCTGATGAGGCCGGGTAGGTCATAGCTGCCGCCGTGTCCGTAGACGAGGCCCGGACGCATCACAATGCCACGGACGCCCGAGGCGTTCGCTACTTCCTTCTCCGTCTCGACGCGCGCGGCCATGGCTGCGCCGAACATGTCGACCATCACCGGTGGCACATTTGCTGACGCAGGCGCAAAGACCGAGGGCGGCAAAGGCAGATCCACGTCTTCATCAAAGACGTTGGGCGTCGCCTCGCCTCCATTGACGATGCCAAGGACCGCCGAGCCGCTGGTGAAGATCAGGGTCTTGCCCGTTCCTTCGATAGCGCCGAGCATGGCGCGAATCGCGTCCCGATCCTGCGCGAACGTTTCTGCGCTGCCCGCCAATGAGCCGATGCTTGCCGTGCTGACGATGGCATCGACTTCGTTGGCCGCTTTGATCAGACTCGCGCTGTCGGCGAAGTCGCCGGCAACGGGGGTAATTCCGCCAAGGCGAAGCCTCCCGGCAGAATCTTCCGATCGCGCGAGGCCGAAGACCTCGTGTCCACGTTTGGCGAGCGCCCTGGCGGCAGCGCCACCGATAAAACCGGTCGCACCGGTCACGAGAATCTTCATTGCACTTCTCCTTGATAGTTCAGAATTCTTTGCTGATGTCTCAGGTCCACAATCCATTGGATCTGACCTAAAGCCGCCGTCCGGGTCTGGCGAGTTGTTGAGTTAAGCGTGCTCCGGGTCGTGCGCCGCTTGGAGTCCCTGCTTCGACTATTTGGATCGCCGTCTTCGATAAGGCGGCGCAGATGGCTTGAGTCAAATCGTCGCTTAAGAATACCATGTAGAATCCAAAGATCAAATGGTATTTTTAGCTGGTGCAGTGTCTAGATACGCGACATCGCACGTCGAGAAATCTAAACGGGGATAACTCGTGCATGGTGGCTAATCGGATCGTGGAAAAGCTCCGCCAGAAAACAATGTCAATCGATCTGGACATACTGAACGTTACACTTTGAGCGGAGTGTTGTCATCGATTATGGCGGCTCACGTCAGATGCAGATGCTTTTAGCTGTGAAGCCCCATTTTTCCGCTAGCCATCGCTGCGAGGCGCACTACGAGCGCTCGAGGAAGAAATCGCGACAACCAGGTAGCCACTCGGACGCTTGTCCGTCCTGGGTAGGCGACGGCTTTTCTCTGGTCGAAGGCCTTCAGGGTTTTTTGAACGACCGATTCCGCGCTGTCCATATCCTTTGCTGACACATTGGTCGAAACCCCATCAAAGAAGCTCGTTGCCGTCGGCCCTGGGCAAGCAGCCATCACATGCACGCCCGTGCCGGCGAGTTCAAATTGCAGCGCCTCGCTGAAGAAAAGAACGAAAGCCTTGGTCGCGGCGTAGGTCGCCATATGAGGGAGTGGTTGAAAGCTCGCGTTGGATGCGAGGTTGATGATGCCGCCCTTGCCACGTTCTGCCATACCGCTGCCAAACAGGTGGGCGAGGGCAACGACTGTCTGAACGTTGACCTGGATCGCCGACTGTTCTTTCTTAAGATCGTGCGAGAGGAAGCTTCCGGTCAGCCCCAGCCCTGCGTTATTGATCAGCAGGTCTACCTGAATGCCACGGCGCTTGAGTTCCTCACCGATCTGTATGGCAGCTTCGGGAACGCCCAGGTCGGCATTGAGCGGGACGCATTGCACGCCGTACCTGGCTGCAAGGTCTTCCGCCAAGGTATTCAAAACGTCACTAGAGCGGGCTACCAGCACGAGGTTCATGCCACGTGCAGCAAGTGCCTCCGCGAAGACCTTCCCTAGTCCTTTCGATGCACCGGTAATCAGGGCGGTCGACCCGCGATAAACAAACATTTTCTGCTCCTTGCAGTGGGCCTAATTTGTAATGCCGTTCCGCACGTTTTGAACTACGCGCAGATTGCTGGTTGTGTGGCTGTGCCGGAAACGTCCACTTCCGGCGAAGCTGAATAGTCGCTGTAGCCACGCTCGTCGCCGCCAAACAGCGTGCTGCCGTCGAAGGCGCTCAACGGCAGGCCCTCAGCAAGCCGACGCGGGAGGTCCGGATTGGCTACGAACGGTCGGCCGAAGGCGACCAGGTCGGCATAGCCACTGGACAGAACCCATTTGGCACGCGCTTCGTCGTAGTTGCCGGCAACGATGATCGGTCGCGTGAAATTGGCGCGGATCTCCTGGCGGAATTCCTCGGTGAACTGCGGTGCGTCGTCCCAGTCCGCCTCGACCAGATGCAGATAGGCAATGCCGCGTGCCTGCAGGAATTCAGTGGCTTCGAGGATGGTCGGCAGAATGTCAGGGCAGGCCATGCCGCGCGCGGTCAGGAACGGAGCCAGGCGAATGGCCGTGCGCTCTGCACCAACTTCTTCCGCTACGGCGTTGACGACTTCCTTGAGAAAGCGCAATCGGTTTTCACGTGAGCCGCCGTATTCGTCGGTGCGCGTGTTGGATGTCGTACGGAGAAACTGGTCGACCAGATAACCGTTGGCTCCATGAACCTCGACGCCGTCGAAGCCAGCATCCATGGCGTTACGTGCAGCCTGGCGGAAGTCGTTCACTACGCCCTTGATTTCGTCACGGGTCAGTGCGCGCGGTGTCGGGCAGTCGACCATGGCGCCGACGCCGGTGGCCGGGTCAACCTTCCAGATCTGGGCGTCGAAGGGGACGGCGGAAGGAGCGACCGGCAACTCGCCGTTGTGGAACTCCGGGTGGGACATGCGGCCCACATGCCAGAGTTGCAGGAAGATCCGGCCGCCGGCGGTGTGAACCGCATCGGTCACCAGTCGCCATCCGGCGACCTGTTCGGGGCTGTAGATGCCCGGCGTAAAGGAATAGCCCTTGCCTTGTGGCGAGATCTGGGAGGCTTCGGTCACAATCAGTGCAGCCGAGGCACGCTGGGCATAGTAGCGGGCGTTCATTGCATTGGGAACGTCACCGGGCTGAGCGCTGCGCGCACGCGTCATGGGGGCCATGACGACGCGGTGAGCGAGTTTGAGGCCTGCGACTGTGACTGGTGCAAAAAGCGGCGAGGAGGTAGTCGACATAGTTGCGGATATCCGTGCTTAGTTGACGAAGGTTGAAATGGAGCAGCCTGACTGGGTTACGAATTCGACGACCACGCTGGGTGCCAGCGACACGAAGAGCTGGAGTTCGCCTGCTAGCGGTACCGCTGCGAGCTCGTAGGGAATGCTGTTTAACCGCATACGGTCGAGAAGGGCTGCCCACTCTGCGGCGTCATCGATACGCAGCGCAACATGGTCGATACGAGGCGAGGTCTTCCCTTCGAGCGCAGGACGGGTCGCTTCGACGAGATGAATGACCGGGCGACCGTCGGCGTATAGCCAGTAGCCGCCTACCTGGAAAGGAGGCCGTGGACCGTCGCTCAGGCCGACGATGTCGCAAAGAAAGTTCCGCGCACTTTCGAGTTCTCTGGTAACGATGGTTGCGTGGTCGAGCTTCATGTGGGCGGTGGCTGATTGCTGATGTGGCACATTGTGCAGAGCCCAGCACGCTTTGATAATTGGCGTAAGATTTGAATGATCTTCAAAAAAAACGGAAGTATCGTGGAGAACCTCGGTGACATCCGGCTTTTTGTAGAAGCGGCGAACCTGGGCGGGCTATCTGTAGCCGGACGAAAGCTCGGGCTGTCTCCGGCCGCCGCGAGTGCACGCCTTGTGAAACTGGAAGCGACCCTTCATACGCGGCTCTTTGAGCGCACGACGCGCCAATTACGGCTCACAGAGGAGGGGCGGATTTATCTGCTGCATTGTCAGCAGGCGCTTCAGTCCCTGGAAGATGCGCATGCAGCGTTGCAGGCTGGTCGGAGCATTGTTCGCGGGAAAGTGCGGATTTCGGCTACTTCGGATTTCGGCCGTCATGTCCTCAAGGGCTGGCTCGACGAGTTCAACGTTCAATATCCGGAGGTCACATTCGCGGTGGTCTTGTCCGATTCGTTGTCGAATCTGTTGCTTGATGAAATTGACCTTGCGATCCGATTTGGCGTGCCTCCCGATAGTTCGCTTGTCGCTCGGCGCCTGGCACCCAATCGACGCGTGCTTTGTGCGTCGCCGGAGTATGTGGCGAAGCACGGCGCGCCGGAGCGTCCGCAGGACCTGGAGCGTTTCGACTGCATCGTTCTCGGGACGGCGTCCGGGCTTGCGAACGACTGGAGGTTCACGCGCGGCGATGAGATCGAGACTTATACCGTGCCCCTTGGAAATGCCCGGGAGACAAACGACGGCGCGCTCGCGCGCGAGTGGGCAGTGGCTGGTTACGGCATAGCGATGAAATCGGTGTGGGATATCGGATCGGATCTCCGCACGGGGAAACTAAATATTCTGATGCCGGAGTGGAGGTCTCCGGATGTTCCTGTGCACGCCCTGTACCAACGTAGCCGGTATATGGCGCCACGCGTACGGACACTCCTCGACTTCCTGGTGGAACGCTTTTCCGCGACGTCACGTGACCTGGATGCCTATTTGACCTCCGGCACTGGAGTCGCTGAAAAAAGTGGCGCTCGGAATAGCCGCCCAACGCGAAAAACGTAATCCGGCACTAGTTTCGTGAGTGAGAAGTTCGTTACATTAGCTGTTCGTACGATCCGGAATGACGAAATGCTGCCTGAAACGTCGCACGGACTCACGTAAGCCTTACTCGGTAGAGACCACTGACTTCTTACTGTTGGTGTCCTCTCATATTTTTAACATCAACGGTGTCGAATGCCCTCCATTACGGATACGTCCGAAGAAATGCGTGTCAATGCCTGGTTCAGCTCGTTGCCTCCGGCCGAGCAACAGGCTTTGTTGAGCAGCAGCGAAGTAGTCACGCTGCAAGCTGGCGATTATTTGTTCCGGCAGGGAGACGCGCCTGATGGTTTTTGTGGACTCAATCGTGGGCGCCTGAAGGCTTCCACGGTGCGTGAAGATGGCAAGGAAGCGATTCTTGCCGTAGTTGAAGCAGGCAATTGGTTTGGCCAGACATCTATGACCCAGCGCTTGCCTCGCATGCGCGATGTAGTGGCCCTCGATGAGTCAACGATTTTCGCCGTCAAGCCACTGGCATTCGAGGCGCTCATGAAAAACGCCACGTTTTTCAGGGCCATTGCGGATCTCCAATCGATACACATGAACTGGCTGTATCGAATGGTCGAGGATGTCACGCTGCATTCGACGCGGGCAAGAATCGCCCGGAGACTTTTGCTCCTTGCATACGGCGACGTGACTATGGCACCGCAGATTCGCCGGGAAATAACCGTATCGCAGGAGACACTCGCGATGATGCTCGGAATTACTCGTCAGACTTTGGCATTGGAGCTAAAGGCGATGGCCGCGAAAGGGGCCGTCAATTTGCGTTACGGGCGCATTGAGATTCTGTCGAAAGAAATGCTTCTGGCATTCCAGGAGTACGTCTGAGGATCCTGCCTCGCCTTACCTTTGTCATCGGTGGTCACACCGCTTCCAGACTTATGTCAGCAATCCATCGAGGCGTGCGTCGCCGACATGCTCGGTCGCTCGCCGTCGCCGATGCACATTTCTGTCGCACCAGTAAGCGGTAGGTCACCTCGTAACCGCAGTGCCCCCTCGGCACTTGGGAAAGCGAAAGAAAAACACTGGTCTGCTTTTCCACGCCGACTGCACTCATCGTTTTACCGATTCCGGTCCCACGCGTTTTCCGCGCTGGGCGATTGGGGGAAACCCGCAATTGCAAGGTTTCTGGGAGTCATGGGTTTATGCCCTCAATAGTATGGTCCCACAACCCGGCGCGTGAGCATCGCTAAGAAGTCACTACGCGGACGCCGCTGCTGGCTGCATTCGCGAACCGGGTACTCACTATCGGAACCAGGGAGATGTAGATGCACGATGAGGCGCTGAACCCGACACCGTCAGCCTATGCTTATCCGCTGCTGATCAAGCACCTGCTGCATACACCGCTCGCCCAGGCTCCGGACCAGGAGATCGTCTATAAAGGACAGAAACGGTTGACCTACAGGACATTGGGCGAACGCATTGCGCGGCTCGCCAGTGGTCTGAACCGACTCGGTGCGCAGCATGGCAGTACTGTCGCGGTCATGGACTGGGACAGTCATCGCTATCTCGAATGCTACTTCGCCATCCCGATGATGGGTGCCGTCTTGCAGACGGTGAACGTGCGGCTCTCGCCTTCAGAAATCGCCTACACCATCAATCACGCCGGCGCGGAGATCCTTCTCGTTCACACCGATTTTCTACCTGTGGTGGAAGCGATCAAGGACAAGCTCGAAACGGTGCACACATTCGTCTGGATCGAAGAGGAAGGCAGCGAAGCGTGCGCGCACACGATTCCGTTCTCCGACGAATACGAAAGCCTGCTTGGCAGGAGCGCGTCCAGTTATGCGTTCCCGGATTTCGACGAGAACACTCGGGCCACCACGTTCTACACCACAGGCACTACCGGCTTGCCCAAGGGCGTCTACTTCTCACATCGGCAACTGGTGCTGCACACGATTACCGGCATGGCTGCGCTGGCGAGCCCGGTGTCGGGGCAACGCTTTCATCGCGGTGATGTGTATATGCCGCTTACTCCGATGTTTCATGTTCACGCCTGGGGCATGCCCTACATCGCCACGGTGCTCGGCGTGAAGCAGGTTTATCCAGGACGCTATGTGCCGGAGCGGCTCGTGCAACTGATCCGCGACGAGGAGGTCACGTTCTCGCACTGCGTCGGCACGATTCTGCACATGCTGTTGGGCTGTCCAGAGGCAAAGGATGTCGATCTGGGCAAGTGGAAAGTCATCATCGGCGGCGGCGCATTGCCTCACGGCCTCGCGCGCGCTGCGCTCGACCGTGGCATCGATATCTTCACCGGCTACGGCATGTCCGAGACGTGCCCCTTGCTGAGCCTCGCGCAGTTGAGGCCGGGCAGCGGAGACATCGACACGGACGAGGAGGTGCGCCTGCGCTGCAAGACCGGTTATCCCGTGCCGCTCGTCGACTTGCGCATCGTGAATGAGGACTTGGAAGACGTCGCGCACGACGGCAAGGCGTACGGAGAGATTGTCGTGCGCGCGCCGTGGCTTACCCAGGGCTATCTGAACAATCCGGAGGCGTCCGGGCAGCTCTGGGAAGGCGGCTATCTGCATACCCAGGATATCGCCAACATCGACGCTACGGGCAATCTGCAGATCACCGATCGCATCAAGGACGTGATCAAGTCAGGCGGCGAGTGGGTCTCGTCGCTTGAAATAGAGAGCCTGATTTCGCAGCATCCGGGCGTCGCAGAAGTTGCCGTGATCGGTATCAAGGACGAAAAGTGGGGCGAACGGCCCGTGGCGCTGGTCGTACCCAGGAACGACCTGGCTACCACGCTTACTGAGGATGATGTCAAAAAGCACGTCCTCGCGTTCAGCGAGAAAGGGCAGATCTCGAAGTACGCGGTACCGCAGATCGTCAAGTTTGTCGAGGCGCTCGAAAAAACGAGCGTCGGCAAGATGAACAAGAAGCGTCTGCGCGAACAGTTTAGCTGACCGGTGAAAGGCAGCCCGCCCATGGTGTAGCGGTCCGAGAGGGGATGCGAGCCATCAACATCCGTCACACCGAGAAAAGCCCCCAGCTCCGCCCCGATCAGCGCACGTCCTGAGAGCTGCATCCTCTGGCCGGAATGGTACTCATTGTCACAAACTGTGCGGACATGGGACCGATGTCGGCGCGAGTGACGTCAGCGCCTTCTGCCGGTGAGGGAATTGCCTGGGGCAAGGGGAACGCAGAGGATGCCTATGATTCTCCCGCCTCTTCCGTTTCCCCGCGCTTTGAACGGGTGCGCCACTGCGCCGGCGTCATGCCTACCTGCCGTTTGAAAACGCGCTGAAACGCGGCTTCCGATTGGTATCCCACCGCTTCGCCAATCTCGGCGACAGACAACCGTGTTTGCGCCAGCTTGCGTCCAGCGAGCGCCATGCGAATTTCCGTGAGCACGTCGCTTGCTGAGCGGCCGATCGCTTCGTCGAAATGGCGTGCGAACGTGGCACGCGACATGTGGCAGAGCTCAGCCAGCTTCGGAAGCGTCCAGGGCTTGCCGGGTTCGTCGAACATGGCCGCGAGAGCCGGTTGCAGGCGCTGACGCTGCGCAAGCGCGAGCAGACCGCGCGGCGCTTCGTCGAAATCAGAGGCGCAGCGCAGGGTCAGCGCAAACAGGGCGCCCGAAAGCTGATTCACGACTGTCTCGCTGCCCGGGCGTTGCTCGAACGCCTCCTCTCGCATCAACTCGATGACTCGCGCAAGCCGGCTTGCTGCAAACGCAGCGTCGCGCGTCTGTCCGTCGCCCGCGCTCACGCTGCTCACCAGCAAACGTCCCGGCAGATGGTCGCGCATCAGCTGCTGCGGCACGGCCGGCAGCACGAAGCGCCCGCACAGCACTTCGGCGCCCTGACGTGTGCTGCCGTTCGTGGCAATCGTCAATCCGTCCTTGTGCTGCTCGCGCACCGCACGGGGTGGATTGCCGCTGCCGTCGTGCAACGTATGAGCGCTGCCGGAGGGAAACAGCACGATATCGCCGGCTTTCATGCGAAGCGCCGGTTCGCTTTTCCCTCCGGTGGCAGCTTCGATGACAGCCTCGCCGCGCAACAGCACGTGATAGGGGAATTCCCACTCGTTCGACTCGGGATGTTCGAGCCGCCACGGCGAGCCGAAGTGGCACCGGACATCCAGCCGTCCGGTGACCGGCATCAGCGAGAGCAGTCGGTCCAGAAGTTCCATGTGAGACGTTTGAGCATGAAGTTGAGAAAGTATGGCATTAAAGAACTCGCTGCGCATCCCTACACTGACTGCCATGCCTTACGACATGGCTAACCCGATCAACTACCCGATCAACCCAGAAGGAAGGAGCCAATCATGTCCCGTTTGACCACCATTCGCCCCGAAGACGCAACCGGCGCGGCCGCCGAAGTGTTCGCGAAGATCAAGAAGGCCGTCGGCAAGGTACCCAATGCGTACGCGACCGTCGGCACGCACAGCCCGGAAGCGCTCAGCGCGGCGCTCGCGTTCGACGTAGCGGTTGGTGCCGGCACGCTCGGCAAGGCGGACATCGAAGTCATCAAGCTGGCCGTCAGCGAACACGTGGGCTGTGACTACTGTGTCGCCGCGCACACGCTGATGGGCAAGCTCGCCGGCCTGTCGAGCGTCGGCATGAAGCAGGTGCGTGCCGGCGTTGCAACCGGCGACGCGAAGCGCGACGCGCTCGTGACCTACGTGCGCACGCTGGTCGGTACGCGCGGCACGGTGCCCGCGGCGGCCGTCGATGCGGTGCGCGCAGCCGGTTATACCGAACGCCAGCTCATCGAAATCAACCTCGCCATCGCGTCGATTACATTCACGAATCTCGTCAATCGCGTGAACGACACGACGCTCGACTTCCCGGCAGTCGAGTAACCCGCAGCTCGCAGCACCCAGCCATCGACAGGAGAGATTCCCATGCGCACCATTCATACAGACGTCGCCGTCATCGGCGCAGGTACGGCCGGGCTTTCGGCCTACCGCAGCGCGAAAGCCGAAGGCCGCACGGCCGTGATCATCGAAGGCGGTGACTACGGCACGACGTGTGCGCGAGTGGGGTGCATGCCGTCGAAGCTGCTGATCGCGGCGGCGGAAGCCGCGCATGCCGCGAGCCATGCGGACCCGTTTGGCGTGCGTGTCGAGGGCGTGCGGGTGGACGGCAAGGCGGTAATGGAGCGCGTGCGCAGCGAGCGCGACCGCTTCGTCGGCTTCGTCGTGGATAGCGTCTACGCGTTGGCAGAAGCGGACCGGCTGGTTGGCCATGCACACTTCATCGACGACCGGGTGCTGCAAGTCGGCGGCGATACGCTCGTGCATGCGGCGAGCGTGGTGATCGCGACCGGTTCGACCCCCGTCGTGCCCGAGATTCTCCTTGGCGTGGGCGAGCGCGTCATCGTGAACGACGACGTGTTCGCCTGGCAGACGCTGCCGCGCAGCGTGGCGGTGATTGGCCCGGGCGTGATCGGGCTGGAACTCGGCCAGGCGCTGGCGCGCCTTGGCGTGGAGGTGAGCGTGTTTGGCGCACGCGGCGGCGTGGGCCCGCTGACGGACCCCGTGATCGTGGAGCAAGCGCGTTCGACGTTTGCCGAAGCGTTCCACTTCGAGCCGCAGGGTACGCTCGAGGCCGCGACGGCAGTCGAGGACGGCGTGCGGATCCGCTATGCGCGTGCCGACGGAACCTATGTCGATCGCACCTATGAATATGTCCTCGCAGCGGCTGGGCGACGCCCAAACGTTGCGCATCTGGGCCTTGAAAACACTTCGCTCGAACTGGACGGGCACGGCGTGCCGCGCTTCGATCGCGACACGCTGCAGGCGGGCGCACATCCGGTCTTCATTGCGGGCGACGCGAATGGAATCCTGCCGCTGCTGCACGAAGCCGCCGACGAAGGGCGCGCCGCCGGCCGCAACGCTGCGCGCTATCCCGATGTCGTGCCGCTGGTGAGGCGTGCGCCGCTCGCCATCGTTTTCTCGGACCCTCAAATCGCCATGGTTGGGGCACGGCATCGCGATCTAGTACCGGATAGCTTCGTCGCCGGCGAAGTGAGCTTCGACGATCAGGGACGCAGCCGCGTCATGCTGAAGAACCGCGGACGCGCACGGGTGTACATCGATCGCGCGACGCGGCGCTTCGTCGGCGCGGAATGGTTCGGCCCGGCTGCGGAACACATCGGTCATCTGCTGGCGTGGAGCTTGCAAATGCAGGTCACACTCGACGATATGCTCGGGATGCCGTTCTATCACCCCGTCGTCGAGGAAGGGTTGCGCACGGCGTTGCGAGACGCGGCAACACGGCTGCAAGCCGGCGCCTGAGCGGCGTTTGCCTGCGAGGGACGCGCTGCCGCCATTCGCGGCAGACTGACCGGTTGTGTCGCAGGCGAGAATGATGATCTCAGGAACCGGGTCGGGCCGTTGGGCCGCGAAGGGAAGAAGTACGCTTCGGGCGAACGGTCTCCCATGATTGCCGCGTAGAGCCCACTGCGCCAGCGCATGATCGACGACATGCGCATGCGCCAGCTTTCGCCCAGGACACAGGACACCTATCTGCGCATCATGCGCGAGTTTGCCCGGTTTCTCGGGCGCTCGCCTGACACGGCTACTGTCGAGGACCTGCGGCGCTACCAGTTGCATCTGGTCGACCATGGCACATCGCCCGTATCGCTGAACCACGCGATTACCGGCCTGAAGTTTTTCTCTTCGGCAGTTTGACCGCTTGCGCTCTATGCGCCAATGCGAGGCGACGCGAGCACTACCTTACTTCTGCTCGCCGGTCGCTTCGAGGATCAGATCTGCCACTTCAGTCGGATGCGACAGCAGCGACACGTGGCTCGACTTAAGCTCGATCGTATGCGCGCGCATCCGGTTCGCCATGAAGCGCTCCAGATCGGGGTTGATGGTCCGATCGTCAGTCGACACCGCATACCAGGTCGGTTTGTCGTGCCACGCGGCGATGGTCGTCTTCGCCATCGTGATCGCCTTGCCAATCGGCTGCTGAACCGCATAGAACGTTTCTGCTTCAGCCGTCGGTAGATCGCCGGCGAAGTCTTTCACAAATGCTTGCTCGGATAGCTTGCCGTAGCCGTCGGCCGACCACTGAAGCCCCGCCGATGCGGGCGCGGCCGGGAATTTCTTTGTCAGCGCCGGATAGTCCTCGCCGGCACCCGGCGCACGCGCGGCAATGTACACGAGACCGGCCACCTTCGGATCATCGCCGGCCTGGCTGATCACCATCCCGCCGTACGAGTGCGCGACCAGCAGCGTCGGGCCATCCTGTTGCGCAAGCGCGCGCTTGACCGCGTCCACGTCCGCGTCGAGCGAGGTCGTCGGATTCTGCACCGACGTCACGTGAAGGCCCTTCGCCTGCAGCAGCGGAATCACTTTCTGCCAGCTCGAACCGTCTGCAAACAGCCCGTGAACCAGCACGACATTCTTGACCGGTACGGACGGGGCGGCGGCGCTGTCCTGCGCGAATGACGTCGTTGCGCTCAGCAGCGTGGCGCAGGCGAAACCGGCGAAGACAAACGAATTCAACTTCATGAGACTTCTCCGGGATATGTGAAGGATGAGATTCGTTGGATTTCGCTCAGCCGTTGCGGCGAGTCGATAGACGAGCCATACCCAGCCAATCATCCGGTCGATGCTTCCGACTGCAAGCGGACGCTGGATTCTGGTGTACGAAGGTGCAAACACAGTCTCTGAGCAAACATTCCATTCGCTGCAAAGTCTTTTTTATGGCGTCAACTATGCCGCAGCGCCAGGCTGTCGGTGTACTCCGAAGAAGGAGCGCGTTGCGATTCGCGGATACACGCTCGACGCAAGATTGTGTTAAGCGTGCTACCTGCTGGCTGGGTCGCTCCGTTGCCTGGCCTATCCCGAATCTACCGGATGCATCGTCTGACGAACCTGGATGGCTGTTTTTTTCTGCAAGCAGCCATTGCATTTGGACAAGCACGAACGCTGCCGCGGCGGCGACCATGGGCGTGTTCGCTTCGCATAGAACGGATTGACGGCAGTTCCCACCGGGTCGGGGCGTGCGGCGGGTCGAAGCTTCTGCAGATAGCTGCTTCGACGCGGCCTGTAGATAGGCCTTGAACGGCGCAAACTTGCCGACGACTGGCTGTCGGGTCTTACATTGCGGCGGCCCCGATGCCAGACACTTCCGGACAGTGTTGACTGCCATGCCGGTCTCACCCGCGATGTCCCGGAGGCTGTTTCCCTGACGACGCAGAATCTCGATTTCCATGTACTCCTCGTAGCTGGTCACGGGTCGCTCAAAAGGGAGCAACACTACAACGAGGTGTATCAATTCCTAACTGCGTTGCTGTATCAGTTTACAACTGCGCGCGACAACGAGATTCAACTGTCCTTTCACGCGTGGATCGACGATGATCGTTTTACCCGTCGCCGCGCCAATCGCCTTCGCTACCTGATCGATGTCGGCATTGATGAAATTGAGCGTCAGCTGTGCGTGTGCAATCTGCGCGGTGATGATCCCAGCATTCAGCAACGCCGTCGCAACGCGGCGCAATGCCATACGATTTCTTCTTATGGATGTGATTTCGAAGCCGACGCTGTGATTCGCCGACGGTTATGCACAGTGGACGAACGGCGCAGTCTCATTGGTTCAACGGACTAGCAATGGTCTTCACCCCTTACTGTCGAGCGTGAAATTGACCCATAGCTGCTCGGGCAGGCTCTTGCCCTCGAGCCCATGCGGTGGAGGCGGGCACACGGCGTCGCGCACGGCCGCGAGCGCGGCATGGTCGAGCAGGCCCATGCCGCTGGACGTCACAACGTGTATGTCGGACATTGCGCCGTCGTGATAGACGAACCCGACGAGCGTCCGCCCGGTTATCCCTTCCATGCGGACCGTTTCTGGATAGCGCAGCGCCGCTTCGATCGCGGCGCGCAGCGCGGCCTCAAAACTCGCGTCGGGGCGGGCCGGAGCGGGGACGGACGCTGGCGCGGGACGCGGTGCGGGAGCGGGTTCGGCCAGCGCGGCGCTCTGTGCGGGCGCGGTGTTCGGCGCCGGAATCGGCGCAGGCGGTGGCGTGACCGGCTGCGGCTTCGGCGGCGCCGGGTGCGCGACGCGCGCCTGATGCACCACTGGAGCGCGACGCGGCTGCACGGCCGGTTTCGGCACCGGCTTCGACACTTCGCGCCCGGGGATGGGCGCGGGCTTCGGCGCCTGGGCCGCCGGCGGCGCCAGCGTGATCGTCATCGGCTCGGGCCGCCTCGGCGCAGAGATGCGCGGATGAATCAGCCACGCGCCGACGCCCGCGAGCAGGAGGGCCTCGACGGCCAGCGCGAGCGTGGCTGACATATAGAGAGGCTTGCGCGTGCCGGGACGCAGCGCATGCTGCGCGACGGTCGGCATCGACGACATGTCAGTCCACCTTTTCCGGTTGTGCGGCCAGCGACACCTGCGTAACGCCGGCCGCGCGGCACGCGTCCATCACGTTCACGAGCTTCTGCAACTGCACGTCCTTCGCGCCCGCGATGGTCACCACCGTATGCGCCGGATCGGGGCGCTTCGCGAGCAGCACGGTCAGATCGGCCGTGCTGAGCGCGCGGCCGTCGACCGACACGCTGCCGTCGGCCGCGAGCGTCACCGTCACCTTCGGCGGCGGCAGGCTCTGTACGCTTGCGGCCGACGGCAGCTGCGTGCGCAGACCCGCGTTCGGAATCATGTGCAGCGTGATCATGATGAAAAACACCAGCATGAAGAACATGATGTCGATCATCGGGATGATCTCGATGCGCGCCTTGCGTGCCTCGAAATACTTCACGTCATGCTCCTTGCCGGGCGAGCGAGGCGAGCACTGCGCGCGGGGTTCCGGTCTCCGTTTCACGCGCGACCTGGGCATCCGCGACGTCGCTCGTCAGTCGATTGACGAGCGCGGTCTTCAGCGTGTCGAGCTGGTGCACGACGAGTCGCACGCGACTATGCAGGCCATTGAAGAACACGAGCCCGATCATCGCGACGAACAGGCCCGACGCAGTCGCGATCAGCGCCTCGGCGACGCCGCCCGTCACCTGGGTCGGCGCGTTGCCCGGATTCGACAGCACCTGAAACGCGTCGAACATGCCGACGATCGTGCCGAACAGGCCGAGCAGCGGCGCCAGCGTGACAGCGGTATCGAGCACCCACAGGAAGCGGTCGATGCGGGGAGCCTCGCGCATCATGGCTTCCTCGAGGCTCGCGGCGAGCGTGTCGCGATCGGCGCGTCCGGCGAGCCGGCCTGCGGTTGCGATCACGTTGCCCGTCGGCAGTCCGTCGTGCCGTTGCGCCCAGGCCGCGAGCGCGCTCGCGTTCAGCGCCTTGTGCTGGTCCAGCTCGGCAAGCGCTGCATGTGCGTCGCGCGCGGCCCGCTGCAGGAACCACAGCCGCTCGATGACGACGGTCAGCGAGACGAACAGCAGCGCAGCGATCACATACAGCACGCCGCCGGAATGATGGGCGACGCGTAACAGGGTATCCATCGACATGATCGATCCTCCTCAAAAATCCGCATGCAGGGTGACGTAGGCGGCCACGGGCGCGCCGAGGTAGGCGCCGACTACGTTGGTGGCGATGTAATAGCGCTGGTTGGTGACGTTGTCGATGTTCAGATCGACCCCCCAGTGACGCTCCGCGTAACCGAACTGCAGGTTCCCGATCACAGAAGCAGGCGCCCAGTCGTAGCCGTTGGCAAAGCCGTTCGACATCCGGCTCATGTAGTTGATGCCGGCACCCGCATGAAAGCCTGCCCTGCCGAAGAGGCTGAAGCGATACGTCGTCCACAGGTTCGCCATATAGGCGGGCACGCCCTGCGGGACCGTACCGACCGCGCCGGGAGTGTCTGGGCTATAAGTGATACGCGCGTGCTGCGCGGTGAAATTCGCGTACGCGTGCCAGTTCGGTGTGAGATCCGCGTCGAGCGAGGCCTCGGCGCCGCGCGTGCGCTGCGAATCGAACGCGATCTGGTCGTCGCCAAACGGAGTCGCCACATGTTCCCGCTTCACGTCGAACAGCGCGGTGTTCAGCACGTAGCGCCCTTCGTCGAGCGACCACTTGACGCCCAGCTCGTATTGCAGCGCCGATTCCGGCGGGCCGATCGAAAACGCATCGTTCTCCGAGTTGAAATTCGCGAGGTAGCTGCGCGATACGCCGAAATACGGCGTCATCCAGGGCATGACCTTGTACAGCACGCCGGCGTTCCAACTGGTTGGGGCATCGTTGCGCGTATACGTATTGCCCTGAACCAGCCTGATGCCGTCGTTGGCCGTACGGTTCGGCTCGCTGGGGAGCGGGTTCAGCGTCAGCGACGTACCGAACCAGTCCTTGCGCACGCCCGCGCGGATCTTGAACCTGTCCGTCACGTCTACCTGATCGGTTGCGTAAAGGCTGTAGAAGTTCGCGGATACATGGTCGTTCTGGCACGAGTGAGATGGCGCGCACTGGAAGTGCAGGCTTGCGATGGAGGTTTCCGCCGGCACCGGCGCGAAGATGTCCCCGATATCCGGCAGGTCTGCCGTCGCCTTGACGGTGTTGAGATCCTGGTTCAGATATTCGAAGCCCGTCAGCAGCGTATGGTGGATGCTGCCCGTCGAGAATTTCCAGACCGGCTCCAACTGGTAGTCGAGCGTGTTGAGCGAATCGTCCTGATGGCGCAACTGGCGGCCGGTAAATGTGTTGCCCTTGATCTTCGCGTGCGTGCTGTCGCCGTTGCTGTAGAAGTCCAGCGTGCGATGCATGTAGGACAGACGATTGTTGATCGTCAGATAGTCGCTGATGCGCCACTCGTCCGTGAGCGTGGCGCGTACGTTGTTGCCGTGCGCGTTCGCGAACGGCGTCGAATATTTGGCGTCGAACGGGACATTGCGGATCGGCGCCCCCTTGTAATAGATCATCCCGTATGAGTCGGGCGTTGCCATATAGTCCTGCGCGTCGATCGAGAATTCGATCTTGTGGTCGCCGATTTTCCATTGCAGATCGGGACGGATTTCCTTGTTCCACGATGCCAGGTCACGGTAGCCGTCGGAGCGGCCGGCGCCGGCGTCCACGCGATAGTTCAGCCCGTCGATGCCGGTTGGACCGGTGACGTAGCCGCGGGCGTTGACAGTACCGAACGAGCCGGCCTGGATATTGCCGCCCCAGTGGAACTGCGCCGACGGCGTGTAGTGGATCAGGTTTATCGCGCCGCCCGGAGGGCCGCTGCCGAGCAGCGCTGACCCCGGTCCTTCGAGCACTTCGATGCGCTCGACGCCTAGCAGCGAATGCGTCGGGCCGTTGACCTGGTCGCCGTCGGAGAAGCCGTCGTCATAGGTCTGCGCCTGCAGGCCGCGGATCATGAAGTGGTCGGTGAAGCCTTTCGAATCGGTGCCGCCATAGTTCACGCCGGACGCGTTGCCGTTGCGGATAGCTTCCTGCAACGACATGACGCCTTGTTCGTCGAGAATCCCGCGCGGAATGACCTGCACGTTCATCGGCAGATCGCCGAGCGTGGTGTCCGTCTTGCTGACGCCGATCACCTGATACGGATCGTTGACGTCGTGATCGGGCACGGGCGCGGCCGCGGTCGTCGAAGCGTTGACGGAAATCTCGCCGAGCGTGCCCGCAGGCTGTTTACCGGGTGCTTGCCGAGACTGCTCCTGTTGAGCTTGTTGAGCCTTCGCCACATGGGGGAATGACAAAGCCGCAAATAGCGCCGATATGGCAATTGCGGTTCGGGACCTGGATAAGTTCGTTGGCTTCACGCGGTGCGGGTGATTGTGGCAGACGGTAGTGAGAAGGTCGGCGGGCGGCCGTCCGTAGGGACAGCGACCCGCCATGACTGGCTACTTCGGATCTCGCGCATCAGGCAATGCAAGCCTGCCCGATGCACTCGAACCGGACCACGCGACGACCTGCTTAATCGTCGTCGTCGTCGGCAGCAGCGACCGTCTTCGTGCCGTCGGCTGCGACCTTCGAATAGATCGAGTGCGGGACGGGATACGGCTTGTCACCCATCACGCCCTTCCACTGCACGCGATTGAACAGATCCGGCGGAATACGATCTTCCCTGGAGAAGTCGAAGTCCTTCGTCGCGTTCGCCCAGTACGTCGCGTCATGCAGCGGATGAATGTCCTCACCTTGGGCAAACTGGTTGCCGTCGGTGCCGCTCGCCACGTTGCCCACGTTCGTGCTCTTCAGGATCGTCGAAGCAACGGCCGTGTAGGTCCACGAACCGTCCGACTTCGTGTCGAAGAGGTCGGTCATCGGACGCGCGTACGCCGTGTTCAGGTCGATATGCTGGGTACCGAGCACGTCTTCCATGGTACGAAGCGCGTTGACCTGGCTGTAGGCGGTGCTGACGACGGCGTGCTTCTTCACGTACGGGCCGACGACGTAAGCGGTCGAGCGGTGCGAGTCAACGTGATCGGAACCGGCTTGCGAGTCATCCTCGACCACCACGATCAGCGTTTCCCGCGCATACGGGCTGTGCGCGACGGTTTCGACCAGCTTTCCAACTGCGAAGTCGTTATCGGCTTCTTCCTGCTCAGCCGAACCCATCTGGCCGACGTTCTGGGCAAAGCTGCCGGTGTGGTCGGAGCCCATGCGGACCATTTCAAACGACGGGAGCTGGCCGTTCGCGACGTACTGCTGGAACTCGCGGTTCCATTCGAGTTCGCGGAAGGTGTCGGGATAGGCCTGGTCGAAGCCGCGGTAGTACTGGTCCGTCAGGTTCACGAGCGAGGGCTTGAGCGGGTGCGCCTGGACGATGCTGGCACCGGCCGGATTGAGCAGCGGGTTGGCGATCGTGCCGATCGTACCGACGTTGTTGACCATGCCGCCGTAGTTGCGGACCGCACCGCCGGCTTGCAGAACCGCGTCGTAGATGCTCGCCTTCTGATAGCCGAACGGCGCATCCGGCACCGTCACGTCGGCGATGCCCGGCAGCGCGTTGGCCGCGCCGCCCGGCAGCGACGACGTGGCGCTCGTGAAGCTGCCATTCGTGGCGAAGTCGCGCATGGCGGTGGTGGGGAGGCCAACCGGCAGACCGCGGTTGGAGCCTTCGGATTCATACGCCATGCCGCGGCTGACGGCAGCGTAGTTCTCCTGCTGCGAAACTTCCTCGGTCGGCGTCACGTGTGCGTGCTGCACCCACGACCAGCCGTCCATCGAACCGTCGCCGGGATCGGTGAAGTTGTCGAGCGTGACGAAGTTGCTGGAGATGTTGTGGAAGTTCGGCGTGGTGGCCTTGCCGTACATCGTCAGCGTCGGATCGCCGTTCGAGCCGTTGCCGAGGTCGCCGAGGATCTGGTCGAACGTGCGGTTTTCCTTCACGACGTAGATCACGTGCCTGATGCGAGCGCGCAAGAAGTTCATCGTCTCGCGATCGCTATCCGACTCCTTCTCCGAGTAGTGGTTATTTTCGTCCACCTGGGTGGTCAGCTGGGCAAGCACATCGCCCGTCGGGACCGGTGCGCTGACGAGGCTGCCCTGTTCCAGGCCAAACTGATACTGGGCCGAGGTACCCGAGGTGAAGAGGGGGTTCGGGCCCGTGACCGACTTGCCGTTGATGAGGTACATCTGCGAGCCATCGGCGCTCAGCGTGATGTCCTTCGGCGCATAGGCGGTCGGGATCAGACCGTTGACGTGGTAGCCGTTCTCGCCAGTGAGCGAGATCACCGCGATCGAGTTGTCGCCGTTGTTGACCGCATACAGGGTCTTGCCGTCCTTCGAAACAGTCACGTTGACCGTATCGCGGCCGCTGTATTTCTTGGTATTGCCACTACCCTGATCGATGCCGTCGCCATTCTGGCTGGCGATGTCGATCGCTTTCTCAATCCTGTGGCTGGCGGTATCGATGACGGCGACCTGGTCGACGTTCGATACGGCGACGTAGAGCTTCGACTGATCAGGCGAGAAGGCCATGCCGTATGCATTGCCTTTCACCGGGATGCGCGTGATGAACTGCGGCGCAGCCGGGTTCGCCAGGTTCAGCACCACGACTTCACGGTCACGCACCGACGAGATGAACGCGGTCCCGTCGGCCTTCAGCGAAACGGCCCACGGGTATTCGCCACCAGGGACGCCCTGCTGGCCCGACGTGTTGAACGGACGCAGGTCGTATTCGGAAACGAGCGTGTTCGAGCCCGTATCGATGATGGAGATCGAATCGTTGTAGTTGTTGACAACGACCAGGTTCCGGCCGTCAGCGGAGACAGCCAGGCCGCCGGCGTTCGGCTTGACGCCCGAACCGATACCCTTCGTGTGGTTCAGTGCAATGGCTGCGGTCTGGGACCATTGGGCCGGCGGGGCAGCCGAACCACGGTTGTACACATAGACCTTGTCGTCGGCGCCGCCGGTGCCGTACAGCGTCTGGTTGCCGTTCCAGGCGAGACCGTCGAACGCGTTGCTCTGGTGAATGGCTTGCACCAGCTTCGGGTTGGCCTTGTTCGCGCCCGACACGTCGTAGATGAAGATGTACTGGGTCGAGTCAGCCCTGTCCAGCGTGCTGTTGTTGGCGCCCGTGTAGACGGTGTTGTAGCCGGCGGTGATCACGGCCAGCGTATTGCCGTCCGGGCTGAGCTGCGACTTGATGGCACCGCTGACCACCTGGGTCGGCTTGTTCGAAAGCTGCGGATTCAGCAACTGCTGGACGGCGCCCGGAATGGCTCTCGGGGAGATGAACTGGCCGGTCGGCAACAGTTCCATGTTGCTTTGAGGTGCTGCGCCTGCTTGAAGGGTTGGGAAGAGTATAGAGCCAGTAAGTAATCCTAATGTAATGCTAGACTGAACCAGTCTGCATTTTTTCATTTTATATCTCCAGAAAACAAACAGAATTGAAATCTCTGCTCCTGAACTGACTTTCTCAGATCTGTTTTTGTTACCCTGATCCAAAATTGGAGCTGACTGTGCTGGGCGTTCGTGTTCCTCAGCCAGCAAACTTTATCGTTTGCGTATGTCAGAGACGTGAATCAAGGCGTGGCGGGAAATATGCGGATCGACTGGTTGCAAAGAAAATTGTTATTCGGAGTCCCAGAATTTTTGCCTTTATAAACAGCCTCTCGATGCATGCACTTTTTTCCGACACTGATGCCCAGCTCATTCTCTTTAATAAAAAATTACCGGAGATTGAATGCATTCCGTAAGTCTGCGCAACGTGTAAATAGAGTGATTTTCATTCTCATAGTTAGTCGAACGCGCTAGATTCGATGGCGATGCAAAGGGATTTTTTCTGCGCCCAGAAACGGTTCTACTGAGATGGACCCGACGCGGTATTGTCACGTTGTTGGCAGGTTGAGGGAGATGCGGCGACAATGCCAAGCATGAAACGAGCCACTTTGCCGCCGCGCGCCGGTCACCGACACCATTTCCTATGCGCCGCTTCAAATCAACGCGTCATCTGCAACGCTTCGCTTCGGTCCACGACCAGGTCTCCAATCTCTTCATGCATTGCCGCTGCCATTGCGACGCAAGGCAAAAGCGGGCGCTACGAATCCATGCCTTCGCGGCCTGGCAGAGCGTGCCGTGCGCTCCGATTCTGAGGCGCCTTGCAGCTTACGTTAGTTATCCTGACACACTGAGTGGGCCACTCGCCGGCTAACAACTTGACAGTACAGGGCGGAAAACTCGCACCAACCAACGCGGGTGCGCGAGAAGGTGATGCGCCGCTTGAAATCAGCGCGTCACCTGCAACGCTTCACTTCGGTCCACGGCCAGGTCGCCAATCTCTTCATGCATTGCCGCTACCACAGCGACGCAAGGCAAAAGCGGGGCGCTACGCATCCAGGCCTTCGAGGCTTGGGAAAGCGTGACGTGTGCTTTAGGTCTGGAGCGAGCTCGGGAATGTCAGCCTTCGCCGCCGGATAGCTGCGCAGCTGGTCTGTAACGATTCTGCGCGGCACCGGGTTTGAACGCAGTGATAAAGCGATTTCGTTTTCTTCATCGCTTCATTCTACCGCCGCTCCCCATCAACCTGACAGAGCCACGCAGTGGACCAGCACGGTGCGGTGCTTGACGTACTGGTGCAAAGCCGACGAGACAGGTACGCGGCCAAGCGCCTCATGCGTAAACTACTCAAGAAGCAAGGACGCGCATCGCCTGTGCTGATCGCAGACAAAGTCAGGAGCTACGCCGCAGCACCCAAGGATCTCGGGCTGAACGTGCAACACCGGTGGCACAAAGAGCTTAACAACTGGGCGGCTGATTCGCATCAGCCAACGCGGGTGCGCGAGAAGGTGATGCGCCGCTTCAAATCAGCGCGCCACCTGCAGCGATTCACGTCGGTCCACGACTAGGTGGCAAACCTGTTCATGCACTGCCGCTGCAACGCGAACGCGTAAGACAAACGGCAGGCGCGCACGCAGGCTTTTGATGCGTCGTAAAACCGTGACCGGCAACTCAATACTGGATCGTCTCAACGCGTAAATAAGAAATACTGATGTTCAACGTCTTCGCTCGCTCAACCATCGACAATATGACAGTACCTGCCGAAGACCTAACGGACACCGTACTTTTTTGACAAAATAAGACTTCTAGAACTTATGCCGGATTCCGACACGAGCGACTGCTTGATGACGATTCGAAGAAGGCGACAAATCTGCGATGTTTGCGACCGCCGCGTGTCCGGTCGAGTCGTCTCCGCTAACCGTCTGCCATTCGCCTGAAATATAGACATCAGTGCGCTTGGACAGCTTGTGATTCACACCGGCGGAGAGCTGATTGTATTTGGCGCCCCCAATGATTTGAGTCACGGCGTTCCCTTTCAGGAAGTTATAGGCCGCTCCAACCGACCAATCCGGGGCAATCAGGTACTGCAGGCTGACTTCCGCGTCGTTGAAGTCCGCACTGCTTTCATCAAGCGCGGTAATGTTCGAATAGCGAATGTTCGAATAGGTCGCGCCCATGATGACCTGTCCGAACGTATATGAACCGCCGGCCGCTATGACCTGGTACGTTCTTGCCGACGCATAGCCGCTGTAGATCGGGCTCGGGGTCAGCCCGTTCGACGTCGCGGTATCGGTTGGGTTGCTCCCGAACAGGGACGTCGCCGGATTGTTGACGTGTGAATATGCCACGGACATGCCAAGCGGGCCCCTCACGAAATGGGCTCCGAAAGAGTAGGTCTGATTGGTTGCAAGCGAGCCGGGCACACCGCCGAAGCTGTAGAGGCTTTCAAAACTCAAACCGCCGTAGTTGGGGCTCTGGTACTTGATTGAATTGTTCTGGCGACGTGTGAAGTTGAAATTGTCGAGGTCGCCGGGGTGTGCCGCATGGTCCGAGCCAAGATTTGAATCACCGAACTCGTATATTCCTACGTAGTCGATGATGGGATCATATTGCCGCCCGAGCGTCACGGTGCCATACCGGTCGCTCGACAATCCGACAAAGGCCTGTCGGCCAAATTCATCGCCGCCTTGCGCGAGATTTCCGGTATTGAGTTCAAAGCCGTTCTCTAGTGCGAAGATCGCCTTGAGGCCGCCGCCGAGATCTTCGGATCCTTTGAGTCCCCAACGGGACCCATTCAGACCGTTGTTAGCATCGAGTCGGAACAGTCTGCCGCCGCTTTTGCTGCCGGTAACAGGCACATTACTGATTGCTTCGAAGCCCTCATCAATGATGCCGTACAAGGTAATGCTGCTTTGCGCATGTGCGGCAGGGACGGACACAACAAAAGCACATGTCACCAGGATTTTTTTCATTAGCAAACTCGCAGGATGCCGGCGTCGCCCGCAGCGCGTGGAGAGCGCAAGCAGATCCGACAATGCCGAAGCGGAAGAAAGAAAAATCAAAGCCAACGGACGAAACGAGCGCCAGTCGAATTTATTCCGCAGACTTTTCAAAGAGCGAGTCCGTGACAGTTCTTGCAGCTCCGCTTAGAGTTGGCTACTCCGGCTGAACAAGCGTTAGCCGAGATCAGTTATCGGGAGGATATGGATAGGACGCGTTGATCCAGCCGAGCACCGGCACTAACACCAAGGTGGCGTAGAGCAGAAGATGCGTAATACGCGAGACGATGCTGAGTAGCGGCGACAGTTCGTCCGACGTGCGCTCCTCAAGCTGGTTCGATTGGATTGATGAAGCACGCCGGCTACTTCTATGCAGCGAACAGCCCGGCGTCGGCGGGCCCGCGCAGCCCGGCAGCGGGTTGGAACAGCACGTCAGACGGCACGTTCGATGGCCCGATCAACAGTGGATCCCAGACCGCGCACTCGCTCGGGATTGCCCGCGTCGCAGGCCAATATACGCTTGGGCCGTTCACGCTCGGGGCCGCCTACAGCAACTCGCAGTACCGCCGCGACAGCGCCTCGGTGTTCGATTCGAACGAAAAGTACAACACGGGTCAGGGTTTCGTGAACTATCAAGCCACCAAAGCCCTTCTGGTCGGCCTGGGCTACAGCTATACGAAGTCGAGCGGCGATACCTCCGCGACGTATCACCAGGTCTCGCTCGGCGCTGACTATTCCCTTTCGAAGCGCACCGATGTGTATGTGACCGCCGCCTATCAGCATGCGAGCGGCGAAACTGGCAACGGCACGGGCGGCACGATGGCGGCGCAAGCCTCGATCGGCTCGTACGGATACGCGGGCACCAGCACGCAGGAAATGGTCAACCTCGGCCTGCGTCACAAGTTCTAGAAGACCTGTTGCATGCGCCGTGCAACGAAACGGGCCAGCGACGGACCTGTGGGATGCCGTCAATGCAACTGTGATTTCTCGATCAGGCGCTCGAGCGAGCGCTTCAAATGTTTGGAGTTGCGTGGCCCCTCGAAGTCATTCGCGACACCCCTCGACTGCGGCATCGTGGGTTCGCGGCCAGGCAGGTAGGAAAAAGCGCCCGGACCGTAAGGGCCTGGGCGAAGCCATCGGGAGCCCGACGGAGGAGGTATCTAAAACGGAACTGGCCCGCTAGGCGTTACCTCGATAGCGGGCCAGTTCTGGGAATGGGGGCGTGCAGAGGTGCTGCGCGCTCAGAGGACGATGCTCGGCGACCGGATGGGGCGCCAGCGGCTCGTCAACGCGGACCACACAGCTGTATGACCGGCGCCGCGACGAGATCAGATGGGGCGGTGGCGGGTACCGCTACTCTCGCCGCCGACGTCGTCGAAGTCGGTGCCGGTAGAGCATCGGCGGCAGGCACGGGAACCCTGATGTGTCACTTTATTCTGGCGACTGCGCTGATAGCGCTGGCCGGCCATGCGCATGCTGGCCTGACGTGAGGCCATCGAGCAGTCGCCGTCGCAGTAAATCTGCCCGCGGTCGCAACGGCGACAAACGATGACCTGCGCCCGGCATCGGGCGCACCCTTAGAGGCGGCCTGTGGCCGACATCGGCAATCCCCGTCAATGCCGATGCGATATCGACAGGGCTGACGGGGGTGCCATACTTGGCGGGCACCCGTACCCTGTCGTGCGCGTGTTGGGCTCGACACCGGAGTGAACTTGGCGGTTTGTGCCGGTGTCGGGCCTGTTTCTTCGGCGGTAACCTTCTTCTACCGCATCCAGACCCCTGCGTCACCCCTTCCTGAAGCGAACCGCGCCGGGCGCGTCTGCACTCGCCCTTCGGGCTCCTTCCGACGCACCCGGTACCGCCCATCGGTACCCGCACCAGCCATCACGAAGCAGCTCCGAAGATCAGACGCGCTTCCCGTTTCTCATCGACGCCGCCGTCTTGTGTCGGATTCTGACCGCCGTTCACAATCGGATGGGTCTTGCGAGATGGGGCGGCTTCATGACCTGAGTGCAGGGTTCGGGCGGTCCGGCGCAGGCCACGGCAGACACAGCTTTTTCAAGCGAATCCGCGGATTCGCCTTTTGTCTTTTTGGGGCGCTCAAGTACTCGCAAGCATGAAATTCCAGTAGCTGGTTGTGATGCTTCACAATAACCAGCATCTGCGTTTTCCTCAAGCAGGCCGATATATCCGTGCCTGAATGAGCAAAGCGTCGCGAGGAGCCGGTGTGCAACTGCGGAACCACGGCCAGCGAGCCGGGCTGTCCACACGTCAGTGCGGGCAGCACAGTTGTGCACGGACGAGCGCGGCATGCCCGCGACCTGGAAGTTATCCCCATATTCCCTCACTAGCGCACCAATCCAGCCGCCTGTTTCTATTGCCGTTTCTTCGGATCAGATGACGTTTCTGTGAAAGTTGTGCACCGAAAAGGTGGATGAACCTGTGGATAACTTATAGGGCAACGGCTGTAAGCATTTGATTGCGTGCAGGTTTGCTGCGATGCGCTACGAAACGGCACCACCGTACCGCCTCCGCTGCACGACGCTCTTCCAGGTTTCCCGGTTCCATTCCTGTCGGGAGAACCCTATCAGCACGTCGGATAGCGGGGATTCGAACCCCGATAAGCCATCATCGGATGCCCTCAAGATTCGGACTACGTTAGGCGTCCCAGTGGGCGTTTCGAATAACCCTTAACGTCTTGAGCCCGTCGTCGTCGGATGGGGATCGGCCAGTTTCGGACGTTCGACGCCCCCGCGTAGATCGTCGACGATCAGCGCACTAACGAACTGAGATTCACGCCGCATCTGTCTCGGCGCAACATGCTAATCATCGTGACGCGTTCCTGGCGGTCGCACCTTGCCACTGCCGGAACCACTCATCGCGAAAACGGTCTATAGCAATACCGCCCTTTTTGGGGAGATCACAAATGGCCGCCACGCAATCAGGGGCGATGCCCCTCTCCGATGAGGACGCCCGGCTTCAATTGCGCCGCGCCGTCATCGCGAGCACGATTGGTACTACGATCGAGTGGTACGACTTCTTCCTCTACAGTACGGTCACCGGCCTGGTTTTCGCCAAGCTGTATTTTCCCGGATCGGACCCACTCGTCGGCACGCTGCAGGCTTTTCTAATCTACGCCGTTGGCTTTGTAGCGAGGCCGGTTGGCGCGGCCATTTTCGGCCATTACGGCGATCGCATCGGACGCAAGGCCACGCTGATCGCGACGCTGTTACTGATGGGACTCGCCACGTTTGCCGTGGCCTTTGTTCCGACCTATGCGACGATCGGCATCTGGGGCGCCGTCGCGCTCACGGTGCTGCGCTTCATCCAGGGGGTGGGCGTCGGCGGCGAATGGGGTGGCTCGGTCTTGATGTCGATGGAATGGGCGCGCACCAACGCGCATCGCGGCTTTGTCGCCTCCTGGCCGCAGTTCGGGGTGCCGGCGGGACTGTTCCTGGCCAATCTGGCAGTGCTGGCCGTGAGTCAGATCTCCGGCAGCGGTTTCCTCACGTGGGGCTGGCGCGTACCTTTCCTCATCAGTATCGTACTGGTCGCGATTGGCCTCTACATTCGCCTGAATATTCTCGAGACGCCGATCTTTGCGCGGCTCCTGGCTGAACGCAAGATCGAGAAGACGCCGATGCTCGAGGTATTGCGCCGCCAGCCAAAAGACATCCTTCTCTCGGCCTTTGCGCGCATGGCCGAACAGGCACCTTTCTATATTTTCACGGCCTTCGTCTTCACCTATGGCGTCACGACACTGGGCGTGACACGCGACCTGCTGCTGACGGCGGTGCTGGCGGCATCCGTGCTGGAATTCTTCACCATCCCGTTCTTTGGGCACGTGTCCGATCTGATCGGACGGCGGCGGATGTACATGATCGGCGCCGCCGCCGTCGGCGTATTCGGCTTCCTCTATTTTGCGATGGTCGACACCAGGAATCCAGTGTGGATCTTCGCGGCCATCGTGCTCTCGCTGGTACCGCATTCAATGATGTACGGTCCCCAAGCCGCCTTGATCGCTGAATCCTTCACGGGGCGGCTGCGTTACAGCGGTGCGTCCATGGGCTACCAGTTGGCTTCAGTCATTGCGGGCGGCCCGGCGCCGCTGATTGCGACTGCGCTCTTCGCTTACTACCATTCGGGCTATGCTATCGCGGGCTATGTCCTCGTGTGCGCGGTGCTCAGCCTGATCGCCGCTTCGCGTCTGGGGGATTACACGAACAAGGACATCTCGCGGGAATACGACGATGCGCGGACTAAGGGCGACGGCGGACACGCGGCCCCGGCCGCATGATCAATCATGCTTGCAGCTACTTCCGCCAATACGCAAGGGTGAGCGGCTCAGACCGGGTGCAGCACGCCCACGCGGTGGCGGTGGCGTTGACGCGGCGACCCACGAGCATCGCCTCGTTATGCACGCTGGCGAAGAGATCGGCCTGCGCCAAGATTTTGTGCGGTCGGATCGTTCTCGGCAAACACTGGGGCGTCCGCGCGCGACTCAGTTCACAGAACCATCGTATCTACTGCACTCGTTCCCATCACGCTAATACCCGCTATCCTTGGTCGGAATAAGGTCGCCCATCCCACGCCCTTATGAACAGACTGTGGCGGGGCAAGCAACACTTTGACGCCTCCGCTTATCGGGTCCCGCCGTTGTCGTTCAGGGTTGTTCGACGCCTGCCCTTGTCTGCTGCCGCGTGAGCGCACGACGACGCGTGCGGGCAGGCGTTGGACAAGCTTTAACGCGTGCTGCCGATCGCCGGCTCGGCAGTTTCAGGCGGCGTATGCCGATTGCATCGGGCAGCACCAGGCCATGAAGAGTCAGTCGCGCCACGCAAGCGAATGACCGATCCCCTTCGAATTGCGGACGATGACCGGCACTCAAAGCTCGCGTGCGAACGACAACCTGAAGCACTGCCGCCGTCCACCCGTCACCAACGGCGATGTCTTCGAATGGCGAAGTGTATGGCCGGCGATGGCGAAGACGCTAGGCGTGAATGTGGGAGGCGACGAGCCTACCAATGTGGCGCAGTACATTCGCGATAACGCCGACGTCTGGGCGAAGATCGTCGCCAAGTACGGCCTTGCGAGTGGTGATCTTCGTTCGTTTGTCGGACAGGGTGATCAACATGCCGACTTTGCGTTTGCATCTGGAGCCCCTGCGGGCCCCGTCGCTTTTGTCAGCACGATCAAGCTTCGCAAAGCCGGATTCAACGCTGCGGTCGACACTCGGGACGCATTCTGCGACGCTCTTCAGTCTTTCATCGATCAAAAGCTTTTGCCGCCGGCGCTGTAATCATGGCGTGTTGACGCAACGCGGGAAGGTGAAGGAATTTCGTCACCGGCGTGACCCCGACTGGGTGGTCGCTTCCGGTGCTCCCGCGTGTGTCCTTCAGCAGATATATGAGCTGGTCGTACCGCACGGTCAGCGACTTGCTCACCTTGCGCGGTTCGCGCCACGTGAGCACCAGATCAAGAGTCTTGTCAGCCCGCAGCGGCCGGTGAGCATCGGACCCGCTCCCGGATGATGCCTAGGGCACGTTGGGCCAGATCGTCGTCCAATCTCCGATTCCCGCGCATGCCGTGCTTGCTCGAGACCAGTCCAGCAGCGCCAGACTCACGATACCGCGTCACCAGGCGGCGTATCTGCGGTGCCGTCAATCCCAGACGTTCAGCGGCACCTGGCAAGCCGGACGGGCGAGTTCACTATGATTTGATTTTCTGTCTGTCCGCCATCGCCTGGCCGGTTATCTCCAGTTTCACCGAGGATCGGATTGCCGCGCGGGCTGCGAAGCGGCATCCCAATAGACGTTGAAGCCCATCAATGAAGTGAGCGTTTGCGCTGCGCGCTTCATCATCTCGCCGACCTCGGCCATCGACGGCACGGGCGCATCGTCGATTCGCTCGATATATGGGGTAGTCAGTGCCGCAATGGCATGACCGTCCCAGCCGAACACAGGGTAGGCCAGATTTTTCACGCCTTTGACCTGGCGGCTGGACATGCGCGCGTAGCCGTGTTTCCGGATCTGTGCAAGGTCCGTCGCAAGCTGTTGCGGGTCCATGGCTCGCTCGCCGTCCACCGGAACATGCAGCTCGAGCATCTCGACGCGTTGGGGTTGTTCCTGGAAGGCGAGCAACACCTGCCCCGACGCGGTATCCGTGAGTCCGATCAACGTGCCGACCTTCAACGCAAAACTCCAACGCTCCGGACTTTCGACGCCGGCGACGATCAACACGCGTCCCTTCTGATGCACACACAGGTGAAACGACTGTCCGGCCTGCTTGGCGAGCTGCGTCATCAGCGGCAGCGCGGTCGACACTAGCGAGCGCACCGGCTGATGCCGGTGCGCCATCTGGAAGAGGAGCAGCGACAGGACGTAGCGGTCGCCGATCGTGTGTAGATAACCGCGCGCTTCCAGCGTCACGACCATCCGGAATATTTCGGCGGTGGTGCGGCCGAGTTCTTTCGCGAGTTCCGCGAGCGACAAACCCTCCGCGTGGTCGGCCAGCAGTTCGATGATGTCCAGGCCTTTTTCCAGTGCCGGTGCCGAATAGCGCGTTGCGTTGGCGTTCAAGTTTCCTCCTGAAATCCCAGATGAGACGGCGCACATGATAACCAGACGGATTGTAGGGCGACAGCAGGCTGTCTGAGCATGAATCAGTCCGTCCGACGGACGGGGAAAACACCTATCAAGTTTTCATCAATAAAATGAAATTTCATATATACAATGAAAACCATGACGCGGCGAGAGCGGTCAGCTGCGCTCGACAGCCGGTTACCGAATAACCCGGAAAGGAGGGCGGATGGCAGCCGTCGCATTCGAGCAGGTCAAAAAGTCGTTTGGTGAGCAGCAGGTGTTGAAGCAGATCGACCTGCAGGTTCCGGACGGGGAATTTCTCGTACTGGTCGGGCCGAGCGGATGCGGGAAATCCACGCTGCTACGTGCATTGGCGGGCCTCGAAAGCGTCAGCCATGGGCGCATCGTGATAGACGGCGAGATCGTCAATGCGCGGCCGCCGCGCGATCGCGATATCGCGATGGTTTTCCAGAACTACGCGCTCTATCCGCACATGACGGTGCTCGAAAACCTGACCTTCGCGCTCAAGCTGCGCAATCGCGATCCGCAGGAGATTGCCTCGCGGGCGCAAAAGGCGGCGCAGATGCTGGGTCTGCAGGATCTGCTCGACCGTCACCCCCGCCATCTATCGGGCGGTCAGCGGCAGCGGGTGGCAATGGGCCGCGCGATCGTGCGCGACCCGAAGGTGTTCCTGTTCGATGAGCCGCTCTCGAATCTCGATGCGAGGCTACGCGTGCAGATGCGCGCGGAGATCAAGGCGCTGCACCAGCGCTTGCGTGCCACGACAGTCTATGTGACTCATGACCAGATCGAGGCGATGACGATGGCAGACCGCATCGTCGTGCTCAACGGCGGCGTGATCGAACAGATTGGCACACCGCTCGCGCTGTATGACGATCCCGACAATCTCTTCGTAGCGGGCTTCATCGGCTCGCCTGCGATGAACTTCTTCGCGGGCACTTACGAACGGCAGGGGGACGGCGCATGCGTGCGCATCGGCGGGCTTGCGTTGCCGGCGCCGCTCGTGAACGCCACGAACGGACAAGAGGTGACGTACGGCGTTCGTCCCGAGCATCTGAGCCTTGCCGGCGCGAACGGCATGCCGTTCGCGCTTGAAGTGGTCGAACCGACCGGTGCGGCGACCGAATTGTTCGGCACTGTCGCCGGCCAGGCCTGTTGCGCGATGCTGACCGGCCGTACCGATGTGCGAGCCGGCACCACTATCGCGCTGCTAGCGGACCCAGCCAGGGTGCTCGTGTTCGACCACACCAGCGGGCGACGGCTGCGCTAAACAGGATGGCGAGCCAAACCGTCGCGGGGCTCGCATTGCACAGTTGCCGCCGGTAAGCCGCGCGGCCCACGGCGGAACCCTTACAAGAGGAGACAATGATGCGTTATAAAACCATGTTCAGGCTCGCAGCTTCGGTATTCGCGCTCGCGGGTATTGTCGCGTCGGGTCTCGCGCATGCCGACGGCGAATATAAGGGCTACACGCTGCGGGTCAAGCTGATCGGCGGCGTGCAGTACGAGGCGTTGTATACGCGGATTCCGCTGTGGGAAAAACAGACGGGCGCGAAAGTCGAGATCGTGTCGCGCAAGAGCCATTTCGAACTCGATCGCGAGCTGAAGCAGGACATCGCATCCGGTCACATCGACTATTGCGTGTCATCCAATCACACAAATTTCTCGGCACAGTACCCAATTTTTCGTGATCTTAAGGCGCTGTTTCCGGCCAGTTATCTGGCCGCGTTTTCGCCGAGCCTGCTCAAGGAGTCCGAGATCAAAGGACATCTGGTGCAGATTCCACGCTCGGTGGATATCGAGGCGCTCTACTACAACAAGGTGGCCTACGACGATCCGGCCAACCAGAGCGCCTATCGCCGGCAGTTTGGCGAGACGCTTGCACCGCCGAAGACCTACGCTGAATTTGCCCAGCAGGCGAAGTTCTTCACCAAGGCGCCGAACTTTTACGGCACGCAGTTCCCCGGCAAGGACGAAGCGATCACCGGCACGTTCTATTCGCTGCTGATCGCCAATGGCGGCCAGTTGCTGGATGGGAAAAGCCGTCCGGCGTTCAACTCGCCGATCGGCGTCAAGACGCTGAACTGGTTTGTGGATCTATACAAGGCGGGAGCCGTACCCAAGGGGGTGCCGAGCTATGTCTGGGACGATCTGGGCAACAACTTCGCTGCAGGCAAGGTGGCGCTGGATCTCGATTGGCCAGGCTTCGCTTCGTTCTACAACGATCCGAAGACTTCCCAAATGGCCGGCAAGGTGGGCGTGGTGCCGGCACCGCTCGGCATTGCCAACAAGCGGCCGGGCTGGTCAGGTTCGCATAGCTTCTCGATCACGAAGACCTGTGACCGCCCGGAAGTCGCGGCGAGCTTCATCCAGTTCCTGACGAACTTCGATTCGCAGATGGTGGAGGCGCGGCTCGGGACCATCCCGTCGCGGGTCGATGCGCAGCAGGCGGTCGTGAAGGAGTTCGAGGCGAAACAGGATACGTATATGGCGCATGCGATCTCGGTGTTCAGCACGGCGGCTCGGCAGGATGCCTTTACGCCTCCGCGGATCCAGCAATGGGACGAGATCTCCAATGCGCTGTGGCCGGAACTGCAGAAGGCGCTGATCGGCGACAAATCGTCCCAGCAGGCGCTTGACGATGCGGCGAAAAAAGTCTCCGACATCATGCAGGACGCATCCAACTAGTGACATGCATGGCGCGGCCTGCGCGAGGCGCCATGCAGTCGATTCGCTTTCCCCCGCTTCAATATGCGCTCACCTATGCGATTCAATATCCGCTATTCGCCTGCCGCACAATCCCCCGGGCCGGCCCTGCATGAGAGCCTGGCGGTGCCGCTGAGACTGCTACTGCCAGCGTTTTTTTCGGTGGCGATCGTCGTTGTGCTGCCGCTGCTTTTCTCGCTCTACACGAGTTTCACCGCGTACCGGCTCATCGATCCGGACACGATCTGGAATGTCATCGGTCTGCGAAACTATCTGCGGGCGTTTGCGAACGGGGACTTCTGGGCCGCGTTCGGCCGTACCGTGCTGTTCCTGACGATTGCGCTGAATCTGGAGCTGTTGCTGGGCCTCGGGATCGCGCTACTGCTCAATCAGATTGTGAAAGGCCAGCGCGCGCTGCGCACCGTCATGATGTTCCCGATGATGTTTTCGCCGGTGCTGGTCGGTTTTCAGTTCAAGTTCATGCTTAACGACAGCACGGGCGTCATCAACCATGTACTGCAAACGGCATTCGGACTGAAGACCACGATTCCGTTTCTGGTCAATGCGCAATCGGCGCTTGCTTCACTGATTGCGGCGGAGGTATGGAATTCGACGCCGGTGTTCGCGGTGATTCTGCTCGCCGGCCTGATGGCGCTGCCGAAGGATCCGATCGAAGCGTCCAAAGTCGATGGCTGCACGGCGTGGCAAACCTTCCGCTACGTGACGCTGCCTTACTTGATGCCGTTCATCTATATCGCGATGACGATCCGCTCGCTGGACGTCGGCCGGGCTTATGACATCGTACGCATCATGACCAATGGCGGTCCCGGCGGACGTACCGAATTGCTTTGGACGATGGTAGGCCGCATCGCCTACGACGATTCGCGCATGGGTTACGCGAATGCCATCGGCTACGTGTCTGTGCTCGTATCGGTGCTGTTCACGCTGTACTTTTTTCGCAAGCTCAACGCAGCGCGTAAACACATGGGGCCGGCATGACATCATGAGTACTACTTTCAATAAGGTTTCTACATTCGATTCGCTGCGAGCGCCGCTGAAACGGGGCGCCCTGTGGTTCGCGGTCTTCCTCGTGATGACGGTCATCTGTCTGCCAGGCCTTTGGGTCATGCTCAACGCCTTCCGCTCGAATGTCGCGATCCTGTCGAATCAGCCGCTGCTCGATGCCGGCAGTTATACGCTCGACAACTTCCGCAATGTGTTCGGCTTTGGCGGGATGGCGTCGCTGCCGATTCGTCAGTACTTCGTGAATTCGGTGGTGATTTCTGTCGCGAGCACGGTCGCGGCAATCGTGATCGGGGTGCTCGGCGGCTATGCGTTTGCGCGTTTCGAGTTCCGCCACAAGAAGCTGTTGTTCGTGGTGCTGATGCTCACGCGTGCGATTCCAGGTATCGCGCTCTCGCTGCCGATCTTCATGCTGTGGGCGTGGACGGGTTTGCTCGACACGCGCATCGGCGTGATTATCGTCTACCTCGCGATGAACGTGCCGTTCACCGTCTGGCTGATCGACGGGTTCTTTCGCGAAGTGCCGGCGGAACTCGCCGAGGCCGCTCAGATCGACGGCTGCAGCCGTTGGCAGGCGTTCTGGCATATCGAGCTGCCACTCGCCCGCTCGGGCGTGGCGTCGGCTGCGATCTTCGCGTTTCTGACCAGCTGGAACGAGTTCGCGCTGGCGTCGCAACTGTGCCGCAGCCCCGATACCAAAACCCTGCCTGTCGGCTTGATGGACTTTACCGCGCAGTTCACGGTGGACTGGGCCGGGATGTGCACGATGGCCGTGATCATCATCATTCCGGCCATCATCCTCACGTTCATCGTTCAGAAACACCTGATCGCAGGTCTCACGCTTGGCGGCGTCAAAGGATAGAACAACCATGACCCTCATCGAAGCCGTAGAAATCCGCCAGGTCGACCTTCAGCCGAAGGTGCGGCGCACGGATGCCATCCAGTCGTTCGTCGTTCAGGAAACGGTGCTGGTCACGATCCGTTGTAGTGACGGCAGCGCCGGCACAGGCTACACGTACACGATCGGCACGGGCGGCTCGTCGATCGTCGCGTTGCTGCACGACCATCTGGCGCCGCAACTTATCGGCCGCAATCCCGCGGAATATGAAGCGATCTGGCGACATCTGTTTTATCACACGCACGCGACGGCGGTCGGCGCGATCACGAGTCTCGCGCTGGCTGCGATCGACACCGCGCTGTGGGATCGCAATACGCGTGTGGCAGGCTTGCCGTTGTGGGTTGCGGCGGGCGGCGCGAAGCAGCGCGTGCGAACTTACACGACGGAGGGCGGCTGGCTGCACCTGTCCGGGAGCGAGCTTGTCGAGCAGACCCTGCGGGCGCAGGAATTCGGATTCTGCGGCGCGAAGCTGAAAGTCGGGCGCCCGCATCTTTCCGAAGATGTGCGGCGACTTGCGGCCGTGCGAGAAGCGGTCGGCGACGGCTTCGAGCTGATGGTCGACGCGAATCAGGGGTTCACGCTCTCGGAGGCGCTGCGGCGAGCGCACGCGTTCGAGCCGCTGCACCTCGCGTGGCTGGAAGAACCGCTGCCTGCCGAAAACATCGCCGGCCATCGGCAACTGAGCGCAGCCACTGCGGTGCCGGTTGCGGTCGGTGAATCGATGTATCACCCCGCGCAGTTCGCGGAATATATGAAGGCCGACGCCTGCTCGATCGTACAGGCAGACGTGGCGCGCGTCGGCGGCATCACGCCGTGGCTGAAGATTGCTCATTTTGCCGAGGCGATGAACATTGCAATCTGCCCGCATTTCCTGATGGAACTGCACGTGAGCCTGTGCGCTGCGGTGCCGAACGCCGTGTGGGTCGAATACATTCCGCAGATCGATACGCTTACGGACTCGCGTGTGAAGATTGAGCAGGGGTACGCGGTCGCGCCGGACGAGCCCGGTCTTGGCATCGATTGGGACTGGGATGTGATTCGCGCGAGCCAGCACGTGCATAAGTCGATCGGTACACGCGCCACGCGTGTCGCGGCGGGAGGCGGATGATGGACCGCGAAAAGCGCGGAAAATTACACGACCTTTGGAGAACGCGATGAGACGCTGCCTGATGTTGGACCTCAAGGATTCCCCTGATCTCATCGCCGAGTACGAGGCCATGCACCGCGCGATCTGGCCGGAGGTGGCGAGTCACCTTCGCACCCAAGGTGTCACCTGCATGGAAATCTTCCGGCTGGGGACCCGGCTATGCATGCTGATGGAGACGGATGACACAATCTTCAGCGCTCAGCGCATTGCGGATGCTGAAGCGAACGATCCGGTGCTGACGGAATGGCAGCGTCTGATGTGGGATTTCCAGACCCCAACGCCATGGACTCCGCCCGGTGAGAAATGGGTCGAAGCGGCGCTCATCTTTGACCTGTCACGGCAACCATAATGGGGTGGTTCGAAGGCGCCTCGTTTACCCGCCAGACGCATTAACCGGCTTGCGGCGCCCGGCTTTCGCGATGGTGATCCGCGGCGAGGAACATATACATGGCGGGTACCACGAACAGCGTGAAGAGGGTGCCGATCGACAGCCCCGTGAAGATAACGAGCCCCATTGCATTGCGGCCTGCCGCGCCGGCCCCCGAGGCGATCACGAGCGGCACCACGCCGAGCACCATCGCCGCCGTCGTCATCAGGATCGGGCGCAGCCGCACGCCCGCTGCTTCCTCCAGCGCGTCGCGCTTCGATCTGCCCGCGCGTTGCAACTGGTTGGCGAACTGGACGATCAGGATGCCGTGCTTGCTGACGAGCCCCATCAGCGTGACGAGCCCGACCTGCGTGTAGATGTTCAGCGTCGTCAAGCCGATGTTGATGAAGATAAGCGCGCCGAACAGCGCCATCGGTACTGAAACCAGAATCACGATCGGGTCGCGGAAGCTTTCGAACTGCGCGGCCAGCGCGAGGAACACGATGATCGTCGCGAACATCAGCGTGATGACGAAGCCGCCGGATTCCTGCACGAACTGCCGCGACAGGCCCGAGTAATCCGCCGCATATCCCGCTGGCGCAACCTGAGCGGTCGCCTTGCGCAGGAAATCGAGCACCTCGCCTTGCGACACGTCCGGCACGATCACGCCCGAGATCGTCGCGGAGTTGAGCTGCTGGAAGTGGTTGATGGACTCCGGCACGACGTTGTGCTCGATATGAGCGATCGTCGACGCGGGAATGACACTGCCGTCCGGCGTGCGCAGATAGTAATCGAGCACCTGCGACGGATTCAGCCGGTCGGTCTGCAACACCTGCGGAATCACCTTGTACGAGCGTCCGGCAATCGAAAAGTAGTTGACGTAACCGCCGCCGAGCGCCGAGCCGAGCGCTTGCCCGACATCGCTCTGCGAGAGCCCGAGCGAGGCCACCTTGTCGCGGTCGACGACGAGCGTGGCTCCCGGCTTGTCGAGCTTGAGATCGCTGTCGACGAAGAAGAACATCCCGCTCGCGCGCGCTTTTTGCAGGACTGCCTGCGATACCTCGTTGAGGTTTTCGAAAGGTTCGGTCGTGCTGATCACGAACTGCACCGGCAGCCCTTGCGAGCCCGGCAGCGGCGGGAACTGGAACGCCGCGACGCGAGCACCGGCAATCTCGTTCCATTTCTGCTGCAGTTCCTGCTGCAACTGCGTCGCGCCCTTGCCGCGCTTGTCCCACGTCTTGAACAGCACGCCGCCGATCCCCTGATTGAGGGTGGGCGCGCCGGTGAGCTGGAACATCTGCGCATATTCGGGGAGCCGTTTGGAGATATCGAACACCTGGTCCGCATACATCTGCATCTGCTGGATCGTCGCGTTCGGCGGCCCCTGGACCTGCGACAGCACGATGCCCTGATCTTCCTGCGGCGCGAGTTCCGATTTCGACGTCATGAACAGGTAGACCGCGCCGCCGAGCAGCAGCGCACCCATCACGGTGAATACCGGCCAGGTGTCGAGCGTCGCGTGCAATAGCCGGCCATAGCCGCGATGCACGCGTTCGAACTGGCGATCGACGAAGCGCGCGAAGCGCCCGGATTCCTGGTCCGCGCGAAAAAAGCGCGAGCACATCATCGGCGACAAAGTCAGCGCGATCACGCCGGACACCGTCACCGCACCCGCGAGCGAGAACGCGAACTCGGTGAAGAGGGCGCCCGTCAGGCCGCCCTGAAAGCCGATCGGCAGATACACGGCGACCAGCACGACGGTCATCGCGAGGATCGGTCCGCCGAGTTCGCGCGCGGCGATCAGCGCGGCATCGAAGGGCGCCTTGCCTTCCTCCTTCATATGACGATCGACGTTTTCGACGACGATGATCGCGTCGTCCACCACGAGCCCGATCGCGAGCACGAGCGCGAGCAGCGTCAGCAGATTGATCGAATAGCCGAGCAACTGCATCACGAAGAACGTGCCGATCAGCGAGAGCGGCATCGCGATCACCGGCACGACGACCGCGCGGAAACTGCCGAGGAACAGGAAGATGACCGCAGTGACGATCAGCAACGCTTCGACCAGCGTCTTGATGACTTCGCTGATCGCCGTATTAACGAAATCGGTGGCGTCGTAAACGATCTCCCCGGTCATGCCGATCGGAAACTGCGTCTGCAGCGACGGAAAGACCGCGCGCACGCGCCTGGCCACATCGAGTATGTTCGCGTCCGGCGCGACCTTGATGCCGATGAACACCGAACGCTTGCCGCTGAAGGCGACGTTGAAGTCGTAGCTGTCGGCGCCGAGCACGACGTTCGCCACGTCTTCGAGGCGCACGATCGCACCGCTCTTCTGCTTGACGACGAGCTGCTTGAAGTCGTTGACCGTATGCAGGTCGGTGCCCGCGTTCAGGTCGACGCTGACCATTTGTCCCTTGGTCGTACCGAGCGTCGCAAGGTAGTTGTTGTTGCCGAGCGCCGTGAAGACATCGGCCGCCGTCACGCCGTGTGCGGCGAGGCGCGTCGAATCGAGCCACGCGCGCAACGCGAACTGCCGTCCGCCGAGAACTTCGGCCGTCTGCACGCCTTCGATCGAATCGAGCTTGGGCTTGACCACGCGCAGCAGGTAGTCGGTGACGTTGTTGCTCGGCAGCACGTCGCTGTAAAAGCCCATGTACATCGCGTCGGTGGTTTGCCCGACCTGCACCTTCAGCACGGGCTGCTGCGCTTGCGGCGGCAACTGGTTGCGCACGGACTGGATCTGCGTGTTGATTTCCGTCAGCGCGCGGTTCGCGTCATAGTTCAGGCGCAGTGTCGCGGTGATGGTCGACACGCCGGTGCTGCTGGTCGAAGACAGGTAGTCGATGCCTTGCGCCTGGGCGATCGCCGCCTCGAGCGGCTGCGTGATAAAGCCGGCGACGGTATCGGCATTCGCGCCGTAATAGGCAGTGCTGATCGTGACGACCGCGTTTTCGGTCTGCGGATACTGTCTGACTTTCAGGGCGTCGAGCGAGCGCAGCCCGAGCACGAGAATCAGCAGACTGACCACGGAAGCGAGTACGGGCCGCTGGATGAAGAGATCGGTGAATTTCATCGCGCGGCCTCTCTATTGTTCCTGAGGCGTGGGATTCGGATTGTCCGACGGCTGCACGCGGTTATCGATCACGAGCGACATGCCGTTCTTCAGTTTGAGCTGCCCGCTCGTGACGACCTGCGTGCCTTCGGCGACACCCTTCAGGATCGCCACCTGATCGCCGCGGGTCGGCCCCGGCGTGACGAACACCTGCTGCGCGACCGGCAAGGTCTTACCTTGCGCGTTCGGTCGCGTGCCCGGTTTGACGATGAACACGGTCGCGCCATACGGGTTGTAGGTGATGGCCGTTTGCGGCAACGTCAGGTAGCGCTGCGCGACGCCGGCATCGATCTTCACGTTCGCGTACATGCCGGGCAGCAGCTTGCGTTCGTGGTTGTCCACCGTCGCTTCGATCTGCACGTTGCGCGTCGCGCTATCGACTTTCGGGTTGAGCGACTGGATCTTGCCGGCGAACGTTTTCCCGCCGAACGCATTGGTTTCGACCATGACGCTCTGGCCGGTCGCGAGCTGGCCGAGCTGCTGCTGCGGCAGGTAGAAGTCGGCGTAGATCGGGTCGACGGCTTGCAGGGTCACGATTGCATCGCCGGGATTGATGTATTGCCCCGGATTGACCGTCGTGATGCCCAGGCGCCCGGCAAACGGTGCGCGGATGGTCTTCTTGTCGACGAGCGCGGCCTGTTGCGCGACTTGTGCTTTCTTGCTTTTCAGGTCGGCGGCGTCCGCGTCGAGTTGGGCCTTGGCAATCGCCTTGATGTCGTATTGCGCCTTGTCTCGCTGGTAGACAGTCTGTGCGAGTTCTGCTGCTGCCTGTAGCGATTGAAGCAGCGCCACGTCGCTGTCGGCGTTGAGTCGGACAAGGACTTGTCCGGTCTTCGCTTCCTGACCCGAACTGAACGCGACCTCGCGCACGAGGCCCGCGACCTCGGTGGTCACGTCGACGCCGCGCACCGCACGCAGGCTGCCGACCGCGGCAAGCTGCGGCTGCCACGACTGATAGCTGGCGACCACTGCCGAGACAGTGGCGGGCGGCGCGGCATTGCTCGCCATGAACTTCGCGAACATGTACGTCCTGAACTGATTGAAGCCGACGAGTGCCGCCAGCAGCAGGCCGACACAGATCAGCATGATCGTCATCCGCCTGGCCAACTTTGGTTTTTCAGTCATTGTCATGTCCTTCTTCGGCATCGAACGAAGCGCCGAAACGCATGCTCCTGATGGAGCGTGGCGCCAAGCCCGCTGCGTCGAGTGCGCTGTCGGCGTGTGTCATTGGCGCGTCATTGCGTTGCGGGCGCGGCGGGCGCGGCAGAGGCGTTCCACCAGCCGCCGCCGAGCGCCTGAAACAGCGCCGCGGTGTCGGCGTAGCGCGACGCCTGCGCCTGCGCGAGGCTCACCACTGTTTGCTGGTACTGACGTTGGGCGTCGAGCAGCGACAGGTAGCTCACGCCGCCGATCCGATACTGTCCGCGCGTGAGTTCGAGCGAGTCGCTCGCGGCATGCCAGGCGTCCGTTTGCGCTTTCAGGCCGGTGGCATCGTGATCGAGTGCGCGCAGCGAGTCCGCGACGTTCTGGAACGCGAGCAGCACCGTTTCGCGGTATTGCGCGTCGGCCTGTTCGTACGCCGCCTCGGCCGCGCGCTTCTGCGCCGTGAGTTGACCGCCGTGGAAGAGCGGTTGCAACAGGCTCGCGCCCAGGCTCCAGATCGTGCTGCCGGCCTTGAACACCTGGGCCGGCGTCAATGCCTCGGCGCCGTAGCTCGCGGACAGCGTGATCTGCGGGTACATCGCGGCCGTTGCCACGCCGATTTGCGCGCTGGCCTGATGCAGGACGGCGTCGGCCGCGAGGATGTCGGGCCGCTGCCTCACCAGCGCCGACGGCAGGCTCACCGGCAGCGTCTGCGGCAGCGAAAACATGTCGAGCCTGAATTCGGGCAGCGCGGCGTCGCTGGGCAGCTTGCCGGCCAGCACGGCGAGCAGGTGGCGCGCCTGGTCGAGCTGTTGCAGCAGGGGCGGCAGCGTCGCGCGGGTTTGCGCCAGTAGCGTCTGCTGCGCGAGCACCGCCGTGCGACCCACGCCGCCCAGCTCGAACTGCTTGCCGAGCACGCCCAGTTGCTCATCCTCCTCGGCGGCGATGCGTTCGGTGGCTTCGATCTGGGCGCGCAGCGAGGCTTCCTTGACCGCGGCCGTCACGATGTTGGCCGACATCGCGAGATAGGCGGCCTGCAACTGGTAGCGCTGGTAATCGACCTGCGCGTGCAGCGCTTCGAGTTCGCGCCGCGTGCCACCGAATACGTCGAGCTTGTACGACACGTTGACCGACGCGTTGTAGAGATTGAATTCCTCGGTGAGTCCGGGCTGACCGAAGGTGATCCCGTTGAATTTTTCGCGCGTGGCGCCAAGTTGCGCATCCACACTGGGCAGCAGCGTGCCGGCTTGCGCCGAGAAATTCTCGTGAGCCTGCCGCAACGCAGCCTGCGCCGCGGCGACGTTCGGGCTGTTGGCAAAAGCGTCGCGGATCAGCGTATCGAGCGGCTCGCAATGAAACAGGGCCCACCAGGCGGCGGGAATGTCCTGGCCCGGCGCAAAGCGCTGCGGCAAGCCGGCGGCGCCCGGCGCGGAGGCCGTCTGCTCGGGCAATGGCGTGGTGGTGTAGGTGTCGGTAGGTGGGGCAGCGGGCGAGCGATAGTCCGGGCCGACCTTGCAGCCGGCCAGTGCTGCACAGCCGCAAAGCGCGGCGCACAGGCGCCGCCGCCAGACAAAACGCGGGTTGACGTCGATCATCGATCCACCTTATATCGCCTGCGTTTAGCCTAAACGAGGGAGCGGACACGGATATTCATGCAACGTGAGCTTTCGATGTTTTTCCTGACGCCGGGTTCATCGTGCCGGCCGATCTCTGCGCGTAGCCTAGCACGGTCGATCGCTGCGCTCGCGCGCGAGATCGCGTAGTCACGGTTCGGCGGAGCGGCGATATCGCCCTGATTGATCGCGGGTAGCGGCGGTTGACCTGGCCGCATCGAGGAAAACCCTGATGCGCCGGGGTTGGACGTGACGGACGACTCGCTTCGCATCGCGAGGAGCCGTGCCGACGTGGGGAAGATCAGACTCTGGCGGCCGCGTTTTTGCGCGGCGGGCATTAACCGGCCGTTCAGCCCGCCTCATCTCGACAGCGTGATTGACGCACGCGATGGCGGTGCGGCGCGCGGCGCGGGTTGTCAGCGCGACAACGCAGCGTTAATGCTTGCGATGACCCGGCCAGCCAACATGTAAATGATGCCGGTCAGTGTGCCAGCCCGATTTCCATTTCCGGGCAGTTTCTACTCCGTCATGCATGAGCAGAACCACGACCAGAAGGGCGAGACCAGCCAGTCCACAGAGAATGCCGATGAGATCGTCAACAGACACCGACGACTGGACATGGACCGCCGATCCCAGCAGCTTCATCGCAACGCTAGCAAATTCACTCATGGCGCCTCCCGATCAGGACACGGCCATGAATTCATTTTAGTTAATCGGACTCGGAAAGGTAATGGGGGCCGTACGCGGCCGCCGTCGCCGGCAAGCCAGACAAGCCGGCTTCAGGCAACCGGAGTTCGACGCGCGACGCCATCGGGATGGCACCGCGCGACTGCGTGTGGCTCTAGAACTTGTGGCGCAGCGCGATGCGAGCAACCACCTGATTCGCCGTCGACGAAGGCGATTGCGTGCCCGGGATGAATGCATCATCCAGAATCGAGTTGGTCGAACTGCCGGTGACCTTCTGATACTCGCCCTGCACGTAGACGTCGGTTCGTTTGGACAGGTTGTAGTCCGCCATCACACCGACGGAGTGGATCTTCGGCTTTACGCTGCCCGTGGAAGCGTCATAGGTTTCCATCGTGTAGACGTACTGCGCGCCGACGAAGAATGCCGGGGTGACCTGATACTTGCCGTTCACTTCGAAGTTCTGGTATTTCAGCGTATTCAGCGTGACGCCGGTCGCAGCGAGCGGGATGCCGATATAGCCATTGCCGGTGGGGTTCTTGTAGTTCGAGTTGGTGTAGGCGAAGCCGACGGTGGCCGGACCGAACGTGTAGTTGATGCCGCCGCCGAACACGCGCATGCGGCCGGCGATGAAGCTGGCGTCGTTCGCGGTGATCGCACCGTTCGAACCCACGCCCGGATTGTTCGCCTGCAGGTAGGCTGCGGCGACCAGCAGACCGCCGTTCGCATATTGAGCGCCGAAGCTGTACTGGCGGTTGTTGGCGAAGTTCGTGTCGTTGCTGAAGCTATACGTGCCGCCGAACTGGAACCCTGCCATCTCCGGGCTGGCGTATTTGATGGTGTTGTCGACGCGAAACGAGTTGTCGGTGTTGTCGTTGTCGTATGGGTGCGCGAACAGGTAGCCGGCCCAGTTGCCGTTGGCGGTGGTCTGCGCGAGGTAGTCGACCACGGAGTCGTACTGACGCCCGAGCGTGACCGTGCCGAAGCGATCGTTGCTGATGCCGACATAAGCCTGACGGCCGAACATGCGGCCGCCCTGATTGAGCCGCCCCGAATTCAGATCGAAGCCGTTTTCCAGCTGGAAGACTGCTTTCATGCCGCCGCCGAGGTCTTCCGAACCTTTCAGGCCCCAGCGGCTGCCTTGTGCATAGCCGCTTGCGAGTTCGACGACGCTGCCGTGGCCGACGTTGTTGGTGTAGTCGATGCCTTCGTCGATCACGCCGTACAGGGTTACGCTGCTTTGCGCGAACGCCGGGGCGGCGACAGCGCCGAGAACGGCCATGGCGATGACTTTCTTTTTCATAAGATCTCCAGAATTTATTGGCAAGTGGCCGACGCATGATTTTCTGGCCAATACTTTTTGCAAAGCGAGGAATTCTGATGGCAGTAATCGGAAATGCCGATGGAGCGAGAAAAGAAAGAAGCGCGCTCTTATAGAACGTCGGCTATCCGAAATATTTGATTGACGGCTGGAGAAGTTCAAAGAAGGGGGGCAAACCGATGGTTTTTGAAGTACCGCCACGGCGCGCGCAGCGCCGCCGGAAGAATGACTGCTTTGTCACCTAGGGCGGAATGTGCGAGAGCACAGATTCCAGATGCGCCACTACCGTGACTGCGCGGGGGACCCGCTTAAAAACTAGCGGTTTGAAGCCGCTTTCTTTTGCCTACTTTTCTTTGCGGCAGGCAAAGAAAAGTAGGTGCCCCCGCACAGGGGGAACGCTAATAAACCAATAAGAAAAGCAAAAGCCAACGCCGCAGGCGAACAGCCACTTAAGCAGCGAGACCAACCACCGCACTACGCCGCTCCTCGACCATTGCCTCAATCAACGCAACAAGATCATCCACTGCCGGATCGCGATTCACCGCCGACCGATGCAATTCGAGATCAGCCGGCGGCAACGGCGGCAACCCTTCCTCAGCCCCCAGCACACGCCAGTTCTCCGGCAGCGTACAGCGATCGATAATCGTCACAGCTGCGCCGTGGTTGACGGCAACCTTAATCCCAGTAGGGCTCTGACTCGTATAAACCACCTGATACTGCCGCTGCAGCGCGGCCAGCGCTTCAAGCCCGCGCTGCCGGTAGCAACAAGTCTCCGGAAAAAGCGCGAGCGGCACCGGTGCCTGCCGATCCAGCACGAAGCTGCGGTGCGCCGCCCACACCACCTCCTCGCGTCCCAGATGCCGGCCGCTGGTCTGCGAGCCATGCCGCACCACCAAAGCCAGATCCAGTTCCCCCGCCTGCAGCCGTTCGAGCAATTCGAGCGACATCCGGCAATGGATATGGGGCCGCGCGCCAGGCCTCAGCGCATAGAACTTCTTGAGCAACTCAGGCAGCCAGAACTCGGCGTAGTCCTCCGGCAAGCCGAAACGGATCACGCCGTCACTGTTGCTCCGGTTCAGCGCGGCGATCGCTTCGTTCTGCACCTGAATAATGCGGCGGGCATGAATCAGGAAATTCTCGCCGTCCCGCGATAAGGCAAGGCGCCGGCTATTGCGCAAGAACATATGCGTATCCAGCCGATCCTCGAGCGTGCGAATCCGCAGGCTGATGGTCGACTGGGTACGGTGCAATTGCCTCGCCGCGGCGGTAAAGCCGCCGCTATCGACCACGGCGACGAAGGCGCGCACCAGTTCGGGGTCCAGAGAGCTGAGTTTCGACCAATCGGGTCCGCTGATGGCAGCCATCGGAATTACTCGCTTTCCAAAGAAATTTGACGATCAAAAGATGGGGACACTAGACAGATGATTGTTGTCGAAAAAAATTCGCGTCACAAATCAGTCCGAACCCTTAATCTGGAGCACTGCCGTGTCTGTCAGTCTTTCTCTTGCCGATGCCGAATGCAACGATCTGAGCGACATCGTCGATACCGCGCGCTATCCGCTGCACGATCCGGACCACCCGCGCATGCGCGAGCTGGTCGCGACCTGCCGGGCTCACCTGGCGGGCAACGGTAGCGCGGTGCTGCACGGTTTCCTGCGGCCTGAGGCGCTTGCCAGGGCGCGCGCCGAGGGCGTGGCGCTGGCGGCCAAAACCTATTTTTCGACCCGTAAGGTCAACGCCTATTTCACCGCCGACGATCCATCTCTGCCCGCCGACGATCCGCGCCGCGTCTTTATGGACCGCACCAGCGGTTTTGTGACGCGCGACGTGATTCCGGCTGACGCGATTGTGCACCGCATCTACGTGGCGCAAGCGATGAAGCGCTTCGTCGCCGCCTGTCTCGGCGAGGCGCGGGTGTGGGAATACGCGGATCCGTATGCGGGGCTGGTGCAGAACGTCATGCCGCCCGGCACCGAACAGCCCTGGCACTACGACACCAATGAATTCATCGTCTCGATGATGACCCAGCAGCCGGAGGCGGGCGGCGATTTTGAGTATTGCCCGAATATCCGCTCGCCCGAAGGCGAGAACTATGGCGACGTGGGCAGGGTGGTACGTGGCGAAACCCGTGCGCCGATCAACGTCATCACGTTGCAACCCGGCGATCTGCAATTGTTCAAGGGGCGTTTTTCGCTGCACCGCGTCACGAAGGTGCAGGGCGGGATCGATCGTCATACCGCCATCTTCGCGTACTCGAAGACGCCTGGCGTGATCGGCCGGCTCGAGCGCACCCGGCAGTTGTACGGACGCGTGTCGGAAATGCATCTGGAAGCCGAGCAGCGGCTCGTGCGTGCCGACAATCTGGTCGATTGAAGCAGTCCTCTTATAACCACCACGTCTCCTTCTAAACACGATGATTATCCGCCCCACTCACCGCCCGGAAGATTGTGAACCGACCGCTGAAGAAATCGCGCAGATTCAACGAGACCGGCTTGGCCGCGTGCTCCGTGAACTGCAAAAACGCGACCTCACCGCGGCGATCCTGTTCGACCCGACGCATATCCGCTATGCGACCGGTTCGCGCAACATGCAGGTGTATTCGATGCGCAATCCCGCGCGCTATCTGTTCGTGCCGGCTGAAGGAAAGGTCGTGCTGTTCGAATACGCGGGCTGCGATTTTCTCGCCGACGGACTCGACACCGTCGACGAAGTGCGGCCGGCCACGGCAATTTCCTATTACTTCTGCGATGACATGCTCGGTCGTGTCACCGAACGCTGGGCCGATGAAATCGACGAACTGGTGAAGCAGAGCGGCGGTGGCAAGCGCATCGCGATCGAGAGCGCGACTTCGGCTGCGGCGTTTGCGCTGCAGGCGCGCGGCTATCAAATATCCGACGCGCAGGAGCCGCTCGAACGCGCACGTGCGATCAAAGTGCCCAACGAGATCAAGATGATCCGCTCATCGCTGCGTGCCGCCGAGGAGGGGGTGCGCAAGCTGGAAGCGGCGCTCGTGCCCGGCATCAGCGAAAACGCGCTGTGGTCGCATCTGCATCAGCACATCATCGAAACCGACGGCGATTACGTGGAAACGCGCCTGATCAGTTCGGGGCCGCGTACCAATCCGTGGTTTCAGGAGAGCAGTCCGCGCAAGATTCAGGCAGGCGAACTGGTCGGACTCGATACCGACGTGGTGGGGCGGTTCGGCTATTACGCCGACTTCTCGCGCACCTTCCTGTGCGGCGACGCTCCGGCTACGGCGGCCCAGAAGAACCTGTACCGCCTGGCGTACGAACAGGTGCATTCGAATATGGAAAACGTGCGTGCCGGCACGACGTTCCAGGAGTTCATCGCCCGTGCCTGGAAGATTCCCGGGCCATATCAGGCGCGCCGCTATTTCGCGCTTGCGCACGGCGTGGGCATGACCGGCGAATACCCGTACATCGTCCATCGCGAGGACAACGAAGCGAAGGGCTATGACGGCGTGATCGAGCCCGGGATGACGCTGTGCATCGAAAGCTATATCGGCCATGAAGACGGTGGTGAAGGCGTCAAGCTGGAGGAACAGGTGTACGTACGCGACGACGGCCAGGTGGAACTGCTGTCCGACTATCCGTTCGAGAAGCGCCTGCTTGCCTGAGTGTACGAGGCGGCTGCCCCGGCGTTCGCCCAGCACTCGGATTTTCCGCAATCGAGCTCAACGCAATTCAACGCTCCAAGGGTAATCGACGATGCAACTCAGACAATTCCGGGCGGCCGTGTGCGCCGCCGCGCTGGCCCTCACAGGCGCAAGCGCGCATGCCGCGGACAGCTGGTGCGCGCAGGGCAAGACCGTGCATTTCGCGGGCATTACGTGGGAAAGCGGCGCCTTCGCGACCGAGGTGCTGCGGCAGATTCTCGAAAAGGGCTACGGCTGCAAGACGGATGTCGTGCCCGGCAGTACGGCGGCCACCGAAACCGCGCTCGCGCACAACGACGTGCAGGTGTGGGCCGAACAATGGACCGGGCGTAGCGAGATCACCGCGAAAGCGGTGGCCGCGGGCACCGTCAAGCTGGTCGGCGACACCTTGCCGGGCGGCACGAAGGAAGGCTGGTTCGTGCCGGAATACGTGGTGAAGGGCGATCCGAAGCGCGGTATCAAGCCGGTCGCGCCGGGTCTTGTTTCGGTTGCCGACCTGCCGAAATACAAGAGCGTGTTCGCCGACGACGAGGAACCGGATAAGGGCCGCTTCCTCAACTGCCCGACGGGGTGGGATTGCGAACGCGTCAACACGCGCCTGCTCAAGGTGCTGAGTCTCGACTCGGCTTACACCAATTTCCATCCGGGAACCGGTGCAGCGCTCGACGCGGCGATCGCATCCGCGTATCAGCGCGGCGCGCCGATCGTCTTCTATTACTGGGGACCGGCCGCGCTGATGGCGAAGTACAGGTTCGTCGAGTTGAAGATGCCGGCCTATAACGACGCCTGCTGGAAGACCTTGCGTGACGAGAGCAGCACGTCGCAATGCGCGTCGTCTTACATGGTTTCGCATGTCACGGTCGGCGTGTCCTCGCCGTTCTACGACGCGGACCCGCAACTCATGTCGATGCTCGGCAAGGTGAAGTTCCCGATGGACTTCCTCAACAGCACGATTCTCGAAATGAGCACGAAGAAACTCGACGGGAGCGCCATGGCCACGCAATTCCTGCGTGAGCATCCGGAGATGTGGAAACAATGGGTGCCGGCCGATGTGGCGTCGAAGGTCCAGGCGAGCCTCGTGGGCGCCTGATCGCCGGCGACGTCATGAGTTTATGACGTCATCGCGCTTCGCGGTTCGGTGTTGGACAGCGGATGCCCCGCGTCTGCTGTCCACGTGCAGGGGAGGGGTCGATCATGAATTCGTTTTTTCTGCATCTTTCGATTGCCGACTGGGTCAACGATGCCGTGCAGTCGTTCGTCGCCCGTCACGGCGACAGCTTCCACCAGTTCAGCATCGCGCTGTTGCGCTACGTGCTGGTGCCGCTCGAAGGCGCGCTGCGTGCCATGCCGCCGTGGCTGATCCTGCTGGCGGTCGGCGCGATAACGTGGAACGCGACGCGGCGTCTGGGCATTGCCGGTTTCTTCGTGCTGCTGCTCTATGCGATCGGCTGCTTCGGCCTGTGGGAAAAGCTGATGCAGACTCTTGCATTGATGCTGGTGGCTACTGTGCTGTCGGTCTCACTCGGCGTGCCGCTCGGCATTTTCACGTCGCGCGGCGCGTGGCTGCGGCGGATGTTGTTGCCGACACTCGACGTCATGCAGACGATGCCGAGCTTCGTCTACCTGATTCCGGTGCTGATGCTGTTCGGTCTCGGCAAGGTGCCCGCGATTCTCGCGACGATCATTTACGCGCTGCCGCCGCTGATTCGCCTGACCGATCTCGGCATCCGTCATGTGGACGGCGATGTGGTCGAGGCTGCCCGCGCATTCGGCACGACGCGCTGGCAATTGCTGGTGAACGTGCAGTTGCCGCTGGCGCGGCCCAGCATCATGGCCGGCATCAACCAGACGACGATGATGGCGCTTTCGATGGTGGTGATCGCATCGATGATCGGCTCGCGCGGGCTCGGTGAGGATGTGCTCGCCGGCATTCAGACGCTCGATGTGGGCAAGGGCACGCAGGCGGGCATCGCCATCGTGATACTGGCCATCGTGATCGACCGGATCAGCCAGGGGTACGGCCAGGATCGCCGCACGCGGCGCCTTGTCTCGCAACGCAGGAAAGCAAAAGCGGCGTCGCGCATTCCTTACCGCGTGAACAGCGCGCAGACGCACGAGACGCACGAGACGCACGAGACGCACGCCGGCGAAGGCGCCCTCGAAACCCGCACGGCGAAGTAACCGGAGAGCGATATGGCAGCGATAGAAGTCAAACACGTGTACAAGCTGTTCGGCCCGCAGACCGGTCATGCGCGCGTGCTCGATCTGTTGAGAGGCGGAAAGGGCAAAGCCGACATCCTTGCGCAGACCGGGTGCAATGTCGGTCTGAACGACGTGAGCCTGAATATCGGCGCGGGCGAAATTTTCGTCATCATGGGACTGTCGGGCTCGGGTAAGTCGACACTGGTGCGGCACTTCAACCGCCTGATCGAGCCGACGGCCGGCGAGATCGTGATCGACGGCTCGGACGTCATCAAGCTCAACGCGCGAGGTTTGCGCGAGTTGCGCCGCTTCAAGGTCAGCATGGTGTTCCAGAACTTCGGGCTGCTGCCGCATCAGACCGTGCTCGACAATACGGCTTACGCGCTGCGTGTGCGTGGCGAAAGCCGCGCGCAAGCCAACGAGAAGGCGCGTGTCTGGCTCGGCAAGGTGGGCTTGAACGGTTACGGCGAACACTACCCGGATGAGTTGTCCGGTGGCATGCGGCAACGTGTCGGCCTTGCCCGTGCGCTGGCCGCGGATACCGACGTGCTGCTGATGGACGAAGCATTCTCCGCGCTCGATCCGCTGATTCGCACGGAAATGCAAGACCAGCTGCTGCAGTTGCAGGCCACGCTGAACAAGACCATTGTGTTCATCACGCACGATCTGGACGAGGCGTTGCGGATCGGCAATCGCATCGCGATCCTGCGCGACGGCAAGTTGGTGCAGGAGGGATCGCCGGACGAAATTCTCACGCGTCCGGCGGATGACTATGTGAGGCGCTTTGTCGAGCGGCGCGCCGACCGACCCTGAGAGGCGGCGGGTCTTCGCTGCTGCGGCGGTTGGCGAGAGCCGTCGCATGCTGCGCCAGCCGACGTCCTTTCGCGACTGGCGCTATGCTAGCGGTTCCGTCTAATCCGTCTAGTCGAGGACCATCTCATGAAACACACATCGGGATCCATGATCACCTTTCGCCGCCCTGACGGCCAGGACATCCAGGGTTATCTGTCGAAGCCGCAGAAACTCGAGGGTGCGCCCGCCATCGTCGTGATTCAGGAGTGGTGGGGGTTGAACGACCAGATTCGCGGCGTGGCGGACCGGCTCGCGCAATCCGGTTATCTGGCGCTGGTCCCCGATCTTTTCCGCGGAAAAACGACGGTGGAAGAGGCGGAGGCGCACCATCTGCTGGACGGGCTCGACTTCGGCGACGCCGCCAGCCAGGATATTCGCGGCGCCGTGCAATACCTGAAGCAGCATTCGGAGCGGGTGGGTGTGACCGGCTATTGCATGGGCGGTGCGCTCACGTTGCTCGCGCTATGCAATATTCCGGAGGCGTCGGCCGGCGTGGTGTGGTACGGCTTCCCGCCGCTCGAGTACATCGACGCATCGAAAATCAAGGTTCCGGTGCTCGGTCACTGGGCCACGCAAGACGGATTCTTTCCCGCTGAAACGGTCGACGCTCTCGAAGCCAAGTTGACCGGGGCGAATGTCGACGTGGAATTCCACCGCTATCTTGCGCATCATGCGTTCGCCAACGAGACGGCGGTCGGGCCGGGCCGTATCGCCGGAACCCAGTTCGATCCGGTCTGGTCGCAATTGGCGTGGGACCGTACCCTGACTTTTTTTGGCCGCGAGCTGTGGCCGCAGCGGTAACCCGCTGACTGGCGTCGCGGCGTGGACGAAGCGGCGAACCTTATGTCACTATCCGGGACATGGACGAGATAACAGTACCCCTTTTCTTTCATCACCACGGCTGCAAATACTTGCGCCGTGGTTCGTTGCGTCCATAGCATCGTGTCAGGAATATTGCAGATTCCTGACACGTGCAAAAAACGACCAAGGCGCCTGAGGCGCCTTTTTTATCTCTGAACCAAAATGGAAAAATCATCATGACCATGGTCCGTGGAACCCAATTTGTTGTAGGTCAGGAAGCAGCCGACGCGCGCGCATTGGAGAATCGATTCCGGAGCTACCTTCATTGAAACTGGCGCGGAGGAGGAGCGAAGCAAGGAACTTCTCGAACGGCGTACTGAGCGTGCCTTGTTTTATGTGGCGCGTTGCTATCGATACGAACGACCCCAGGCAGGGCGATATCGTGAGTTCACGCAGCTCGGCTTCGAGCTTCTTTGTTCCGATCCGGAACGCGCCCTGGTGCGCAGCCAGGATATTGCGAGTGGATTTCTTGATTCGCTTGGTCTGCGCTACGAGATCGACTTTTGCGCAAAGCGGGGACTCAGCTATTACCTGAATGGTCAGGGCTTCGAGGTGCGTTGCAACGAGTTGGGCGCTCAACAGCAAGTGGTCGGCGGCGGCGCCTATCGGGAGGGGGCTGGCTTCGGCATCGGTGCCGAGCGGTTGTTGCTGGCAATGGCGGCGCAGGGTGTCGGGTAAGGCGCGAGGCACCGGCCTGGCAACGGTTTGGGTAGGCCACCGCCTGATTTCATCTCATACGCGCTTGGCGTTGCCACACGCTTCGGGTTATATATGCTGTTCCCCAGCAACCGTTACCTTGAAGCCCTTGCGCGATGTCCGATACCCCCATCCCAGTTGCCGTCCCCCCCGAACCGCAGGCCGTGTCCACGCAGGCCGGGCGCAGCGCGATCTTCATCGTCGCCACTATTCATCCGGACGCGGAAAGCCATGACACCGTGCGCGCGTGGTGCGCGGATATCGCCGCACTGGTGCGGGCGGTGGGCAAACGCTACCCTGGCGGCGGGCTGTCGTGTGTATGCGGCTTCGGTTCCGACGCCTGGGATGCGCTGTTCGGTGCGCCGCGGCCAGCCGGCCTGCACCCTTTCCGCGAGTTCGGCTCGGGCGAGCGCGTGGCGGTGTCGACACCGGGCGACATCTTGCTGCATATTCGTGCCGACCAGATGGATCTGTGCTTCGAACTGGCCACGCATCTCATGGGCAGGCTCGGCACGGCGGTAACCGCGGTCGACGAAGTGCACGGTTTTCGTTATTTCGATCAACGCAGCATGGTTGGTTTCGTCGACGGAACCGAGAACCCGACCGGTAACGAAGCCGTCACGTTTACCGTGGTCGGCGCGGAGGACCCCGAATTCGCGGGAGGCAGCTATGTCCTCGTGCAGAAGTATCTGCACGATATGGCTGGCTGGAATGCGTTGCCGGTCGAAACGCAGGAACGCATCATCGGCCGCAGCAAACTCTCCGACATCGAACTCGATGAAGCAGTGAAGCCAAGCTCATCGCACAGTTCGCTCACCACGCTCGAGGAGAACGGCGAGGAAGTCAAAATCCTGCGCGACAACATGCCGTTCGGGCGCCCCGGTTCAGGCGAGTTCGGCACGTATTTCATCGGCTATGCCCGTTCGCCGGCGCCGATCGAACAGATGCTGGAGAACATGTTCGTCGGCCGGCCGCCAGGCAACTACGACCGGCTGCTCGATTTCAGTCGCGCGGTGACGGGCGGGCTGTTCTTCGTGCCGTCCGAGCCGTTGCTCGAAGCGCTCGCGGATCGCAGCCCGGCCGCCGCCGCGAGTGCGGTCGAGTCTGCTGATTCCCCAACAGTTATCGAGCCGCTCGGCGATGGTTCGCTGAACATCGGCTCTCTCAAAGGAGCGTCCCAGTATGAATAATCTGCATCGCGAGCTGGCCCCCATCTCCACCGCGGCCTGGTCGGAGATCGAAGAAGAAGTCGCACGCACCTTCAAGCGCTCCGTGGCCGGCCGCCGCGTGGTCGATGTGAAGGGGCCCGGCGGCGCCGGTTTGAGCGCGGTCGGCACCGGTCACCAGTCGATCATCGCTGCACCGCAGGAGGGCGTGAGTGCACGCCAGCGCGAGGTGAGGGCGCTAGTCGAACTGCGTGTGCCGTTCGAGTTGCAGCGCGAGGCGATCGACGACGTGGAGCGCGGCGCGAGCGATTCCGACTGGCAGCCGGCGAAGGATGCAGCACAACGATTGGCCCACGCCGAAGACCGCGCCATTTTCGACGGCTACAAGGCGGCGAACATCGTCGGTATTCGGGAAGGGTCGTCGAACCCCGCGCTGAGCTTGCCGGCTGACGTTAGCGTCTATCCCACCGTCATCGCCAAAGCGCTCGAACAGTTGCGGCTGGCCGGCGTCGACGGTCCGTATTCGGTCCTGCTGGGCGCCGATGCGTACACCGCGGTGAGCGAGGCGAGCGATCAGGGTTACCCGGTGCTCGAACATATCAAGCGGCTGGTGAACGGCGAGATCATCTGGGCTCCGGCCCTCGAAGGAGGCAGCGTGCTCTCCACCCGTGGCGGCGACTTCGACCTGCACATCGGGCAGGACCTGTGCATCGGGTATCTGAGCCACACGGACCAGGTGGTGCGCCTGTACCTGCAGGAAACGTTGACTTTCCTGTTGCTGACGAGCGAAGCATCCGTCGCGGTGCTGCCGGAGTAGCTACTGCTGCGAGGCGATGAAGGCTTCCGCGGAAATTGTGCGGAAGCCTTCATCGCTCAACGCGATGCTCACGAGGACAGCCAGCCGCGATTGATCGGCCACGCGAGCAGCGTGCGGTACAACATGACCAGCCCGCGCATCGCCATGGTTCCGCCTAGCCGCCAAAGCGGCATGACAAGCAGGAATGCTATGCATGCGATGGCGACGGCGCCCACCATGTCGAGCGGGAAATGGACGCCGGCAAACACGCGTGCCCACGCAACGGCGACGCCGCACAGCAGCATGAGCAAGCCGTACCGTCGCAGACCACCCGACAGCAAGGTCAAGGCGACGCTCGCGAATATCGTCCCGTGGTCGCTTGGGAACGACGGGTCTGGCGCATGTTGCAAAAACGTATGGCCGATCCCGATCACGAACGGCCGCGGATGCGGCCAGACAAGGCCGATGATCTGATTGATGCCGAGGGCGAGCAGGGTGACGCAACACACGTGAACCGCCGTGTCGCGCTGATGCTCGTCGCCGGATAGCCACATTGCTACCAGTGACAGCGGAATGAGATAGATCACGTAATCGGCGATAAACCGTGCTGCGTTAATTTGCCAAACCGGCGTCGACGCTGTGGCGTTGATCATCAGAAAGAGCGCTTGATTGAACGCTTCGAGTGTATTCATGCAGTGCGTTTTTTGAGAGACGTGTCGGGAATCGTGGACTGGGTGCCGAGGCGCAATCGACCAAAGGCGCGACGGCGCACCCTGCTCCGGTAACCGGAGCGCCGGCGACCGGAGCACTTGGGGTGCTCGCAGACCGATCTTAGCGTGCGAACCTTATGAAATGCTTAGGTCGGTACGATCGAGGATCGACCCTCACATCTTCAGGTCGATGCGCCCATAGACACCGTCCACCTCGTCATTAGGTCCCGCAGCAAAGAACAACGTGTTCATCGGCTGATTATCGAGCCCGTTGCCAAAAGCGATCCCCCATAGACCTCCCTGCACGAACGTAGTTCCATTCGACAGCTTGACGGCACCGAGTGCCTGACCGCTCGCGGGATCGAAAGCGTTGATCGTGCCGTCGCCAAAATTGCTGATCAGCACGTCGCCGCTGAACAGGCCGAAATTGGCCGGTGCTTGTGCGACACCCCAAGGCGCGTTCAGCGAACCAGCCGATGCGAAGTGCTGCATCAGATTCCCCGCCGTGTCGAACACGTCGACGAAGCCCAGACCCGGGCCGTCGAGATTGTCGTGCAGCGCCGCGTTCTGTTTGGCGTAGGTCACGTAGAGCTTCGATCCGATCGCCTGAATGCCGAACGGCGCGAAGCCTGCCGGCAGGGTGAGGTCCTGGAACTTGCCGGGCATCGCTACCTTGGCGAAGTTCCTGTCGAACACATCAATCTTGTTGTTGTGAAAATCGGTGGCATAGAGGAAGTTGGCCCCACCGTTGCTCGCGAGCGCGAGCCCCTTGTAGACCGCGCCGCCGCTTCCATCGTCGTACATGACGACAGCGGACGTCGGGTTGACCGTGGGCGACCATGCGGTGATCGTGCCGCCCTCGCCGTCGAAGATGAACGCGCCGACCCCGGACTTGCCGCCCTGGCTGACCACGAAGTCCGTCGTGCCGTTGAACACGATGCCGGTCGGATTCGCCGGACCGCTGCTGCCGTCCGGAATACTGACGACGAGCGATTGCGGCACGCCGTTGCCGTCGTAGAGTGTGGCGACCGAGGTTGCATTGTCCGCGACCCACACGAAACCCTTTGGATTGAAGGCGATGCCCCATGCGTTTTTCAGGTTCGCGTCGGTGTGCGATGCAGCGACGGCACCATCAGAAACCAGCGTGGCCGCGGTGTACGATTGCACGCTGACCGAGTCGGAACCACCGCACGCAGCCAGACTCACCAAAGCAGCACCGCTCGCAACGATGCTCAATGCCTTAAGCACAGATTTCATGGCCGCACTCCTCACCTGAACGTTGGTAACCGTGGTGACTAAACGTGCGGCGTTGCGGTTTTATTCCTTCGCCGGAGAATTATTTCAGTCGGCCGTCATGCATGCATTCAATGGTCCGATCAACAGCGGGAAATTCGCTTATTCCTCAGGCGACGCCAGGAGCGACACCGGCACGCCGTGACAACTCACTGTTGCGACTACAGCGTCTCCGAAGCCCGCGCTCCCGCTGCCGTGGGCATCGGGTGTCGCGGCCTGCTTGTCGGCGCGCAGGATATTGATTGGCCACGACGGACGGAACAGCCGTTCATGCGCCAGAGCGCCGACCCAGAGTGGGGTGAATGACGCGCCGTTTGCCACTGCGTAGCCACTTGGCCAGAAGCGCAGCACGTCGCGTTCATCGCGCGTGCCGCCGGGGCGCGTGAAAACCAGCGACGAGGGCACACCGTTGTTCAGCTTCGGCAACACCGGAAGCGACACGGCCGCAACGTTGGGCGAGGCGAGAGAAAGCAGGCTGCGCGCCGACAGGTCCGTGCCTTCGACCCACCCCTGAGCGCGGAGTCGTCCCCTTATCACATCGCGGTTCGACACCCACTGCAGCGTGAAGGGTTCCTTGCGGTCGCCGCCCATATCGGAGCGATAGCAAGGCAGACGCTTCCAGAGGGAAACGGTCCACTGCGATTGCGTGACCAATACCGGTGGCGGGGGGCGCGTACTCTCCGATGGCGCGGCGGGCGGGTTGACGCCAAGCTGCACGCCCACGGTCACAAGCACGACCAGCAGAATCACCACTGGCATGGACCTGCGTGACGGTGGCGGTTCCGGATGCCGCCACATGGCTGTCAGCGCGACGATGGCCACCCACATGTACGCCAGCGCCGCGCCGCCAATCGCATCGGAAACCCAGAACCTGCCGAAGTAAAGTCCCGCCAGCGCGACGACGACCACGACGACCGCACTCGCGGTTGCGACGAGCAAACCCGCCAGCATGCCGACTCGTCGCGCGAGCAGAAATGCCAGGAAGCCATAGACGATCACGGTAGCGGCGACGTGATTGCTCGGAAACACGTAGGCGGCGGATACGAGCGAATCCGGCGGCGCGCGATGCATTGCGAACTGCAAAGCGAAGATCAGCAACTGGGAAAATGCCACCGCGGCCAGCCAGTAGCCGACGGTGCGCCAGCGTCGTTCCCACAGCATCCACAGTGCAACTGTTACGACCAGTGTTGCCAGCGTGACGACGCTGCCCAGCGTGGCGAGACCCGCGAGGACGGTATCGCTCCAGGGCGTGCGGACCGATTGCAGAAAGTGATAGACGGACAGGTCGATGCGCACCAGCGGATCGCCGCTGACGACGTCTTCGAGAACAGCGAAGAAGAGTGCGCCGCAAACCAGCACGACGAACGAGGTCGCCACGATACTGCCGGCGTCCGGCTGATCGGGATCCAGCATGCTCTGGGCGAGACGGCCGATTCGGCCCGGGTTCCGGCTGGCCCAGTTCGCCAGATGCCGGCCCGCCGCGCTCGACCACGCATTGGCGTGCGACAGCAGAAACCGCGCGGCTCGAAAGCTCAGCCATACGATGCCCACCAGCAGCGCGATGATGACGACGAGCCGGAACGACACCGCGCCGGCCAGCAGCACCGATGCGCCGAACACCACGCCCGGCAGGATATGCGCGGGCGCCCAGAGCAGCGCCGACAGGAGGTTCATGGCGTAGAAGCGCATCGGCGTCATGCCGAGCATCCCCGCAACCACGGGCACGATCGCCCGCAACGGTGCGACGAAGCGAGCGAACACGACGCTCTTCGCGCCGTGTTCTTCGAAGAAGCGGCGGCCTGCATCGAGCAGATGCGGATGCTTGCGGAAAGGCCACAGCTGGACGATCCTGTCCTTATAACGGTTGCCGAACCAGAAGCTGATGCCGTCTCCCGCGACCGCGCCGGCTATCGCCGATACGAACACCCAGCCAAGGCTCATCGATCCGGTGCCGACCAGTGCGCCGGCGAGGAACATTGCGGTGCTGCCAGGGATGAAGGTGCCGATGACGGCAATGGCCTCGAGGAACGCGGCAAGGAAAACGACCGTGAGCGTCCATGCCGGGTGACCGGCGAGCAGATGCAACAGTTGGACGTACGCGTGTTCCATCGTGCGCTTTGAACCGGTCGGACGTAACGGTTGATGATAACCCGCACGATCGGACGGCACTATCGGCGCGTGTCAGGGTCAGGCAATGAATCGTTATCATTGCCCTGACATTTGCATTGCTTCATATTGGTTCTACCCCGGCGTACGACTACACCGCCTGGTACCGAACATCCCGGAGTCGAGAAAAGATGACTGCCAATTCCTCGCCGCGCATCGGCACACTCAGCCAGATTCCACGTGGTATCTGGATGCTCGGCTTCGTCAGCATGTTCATGGACATCTCGTCGGAAATCATTCACAGCCTGCTGCCGATGTTCCTGGTGACGAGTCTGGGTGCGAGCGCCATGATGGTTGGCCTGATCGAAGGCGTCGCGGAAGCGACCTCGCCCATCGTCAAGGTATTCTCCGGGGCGCTCAGCGACTACCTTGGCAACCGGAAATGGCTCGCGGTGATCGGCTACGGCATGGGCGCGTTGAGCAAGCCGCTGTTTGCGCTCGCGCCGACGGCTGGTGTCGTGCTGACTGCGCGCGTCGCTGACCGGATCGGCAAAGGGTTGAGAGGTGCGCCGCGCGATGCGCTTGTCGCGGATATTACGCCACCGCATCTGCGTGGCGCCGCATACGGATTACGGCAGTCGCTCGACACGGTCGGCGCGTTTCTCGGCCCGTTGCTCGCCGTCGTGCTGATGCTGCTGTGGGCGAACAATTTTCGTCTCGTGTTCTGGGTGGCCGTGATTCCCGGGCTGGCCGCCGTCGCGCTGCTGGTGTTCGGCATCAAGGAGCCCGCGCGTCACGCGAACGCGAAACGCGTCAATCCGCTGAAGTTCGAAAACCTGAAGAAGCTGAGCCGCTCATACTGGTGGGTGGTGTTCATCGGCGCGGTGTTCACGCTCGCGCGGTTCAGCGAGGCATTCCTCGTACTGCGCGCGATGCAGGGCGGCGTGCCGGTGGCCCTGGTGCCACTCGTCATGGTGGCGATGAATCTCGTGTATTCGGTGTCGGCGTATCCGTTCGGAAAACTGGCCGATTCGATGAGCCACACCAGGCTGCTGGCGATCGGACTCGTGGTGCTGATTGCGTCGGATATCGTACTGGCGTACGGCAGTCACTGGCCGGTGGTGATACTCGGCGTCGCGCTGTGGGGCTTACACATGGGACTCACGCAAGGACTGCTCGCTACGATGGTTGCGCATACAGCGCCGGCCGATCTGAAAGGCACTGCATTCGGGTTCTTCAACTTGATGAGCGGGCTGGCGATACTCGTGGCCAGTGTTGTTGCAGGTGGACTGTGGGACCGCTTCGGCGCCGCGGCGACTTTCCATGCAGGCGCGGCATTTTGCGTGCTGACGCTGTGCGCGTTGGCCATCGGCGCGAAGTGGTATCGAGGTCTCGCGCGATAAGCCGTTGCGCTACGGCTTACCCGTTCCCCGGAGCATCAGCGGAGTCGAATCAGGAACGGCACGAACGCCATGCACGTGTATTTGCGTCGCGCGTGGGCGAGTTTCGTTTCATCAACGACTGCTGTGCATGGCGTTCGTGTGGGACCACGGATCAATCGTCGTCTTCATGACGATGGTGCTCCCAGCCGCGGTGCCGGCCGTTGTCGTGCCAGCGGCGTTCGTCGCGGTACTCGCCGCCATAACCATAACCATAACCACCATCATAGTAGACAGGTGCCGGTGCATAGACCACAGGAGGCTGATAGATGACTGGGGGCTGCTGGACATACACGGGCGCCGGCACCCCAAGGAACACGCCGACGTCCACATGCGCCAAGGCGGCGCTGGAGGCGCTCGCAGCGCAGAGGCCTGCTGCGAATAAAAGAATCGGACGTTTCATTGCGTTTCTCCTGGCCCGTTCGCTTCAGGCGGGCGCCGAGCGGTGACGAGCGAACTGGATTGTAGGGCGGCTTAGGCCCGGCATGTACGCCACCATTGTCACTTGTGTAACCACTGGTAACATCACGGGCCGCTGCCCATCAGTTGGCCGTCAGGCCACCCGACCCGGGCTCACGAATCAGGTTACGAAGCCGTCAGGGAATCGCCGGATACGTGGACGCGCTGGCCAACCTGAACGGCCGGTTGGGTCGGATAGCTGAAGTTCCGGTAGCTGCCGTCCTGCATGCGTACCTGTACCTGATAAGTCGTCTGCTTGCGCACTGCGTGCTCGATGCCGTTACCGGCCACGCCGCCACCCACTGCCCCTGCAATCGTCGCCAGGACTTTACCGCGGCCACCGCCTATCTGATTGCCGATCAGCCCGCCTGCGACCGCTCCACCCACCGCACCGAGGCCTGTCGTCGGTTCGGGTGCCTGGACTGTGTTGATCGCGACGACTTCTCCCGAGTACGGGTCAGCGACGGGTCTCGTCGACGCGGATTCCGAAGGCGCCTGGTATCCCTGATTGTTCGAGTAGCGCGGCGCGTCTTCTGCCGTGGTGCTGTGCGTGTGATGGACGCGCGGCCGGGCAGGGGCGGCTTCCTGCGTCGTATGTTGCACCGGGTTCGCCGGGGTAGCGGCCAGCGGAGCGCTTGCAACCGGTGCCGCGACTGCCGCGACCGGCGGCGCCGGCTCCGTGACAGCGCGCGAACTCGGCAGAATGCCGGTCATCGCCGCGATGCCGGTGGCGCTGGCGAGGATAACCGCCACCGCCGCGCCGGCGACCAAAGGATGAATGCGACTGCGCTGCGGGTTGCTGGGTGTGAGGTTCGTGTTCATTGCGGACTCCGCTGGTAGGTGTCTGCAATAACGCCGCAACACTGAGGGCGGTGCACTCGGCCAGCACGCTGCTTTGTAAGCATTTGTACGACTGGACGGCGCGTTTCCATGCATCGCTTGCGGCACGACACAAGCGATGCGAACGGGTTTTATGCGCGAACAGAGCAGGGCGGGCCGCCGTCTTGCTCATTGCCCGACACCACTCGTGAGCGTCATGTGCTCAACAGCGTTACGATGTTGTGTGTGTGTCGGGCAGAGAATTCGATGACGTTATGGAGTCGGCTATGAAGATTGTCACAAACAGTATTTTCGCGTCGGTTTTGGTTGTGTGCCTGTCGGGAGCCGCTTACGCTCAGTCGGGAAGCGCTATCCCAGGTGATATGAGCGGCACCAATGGAATGGGCACTGGAACGGGCTTGGGAACCGGAGCGGCAGGCACAGGCCTGAGCGTGGGGCCAGCGCGCGGCACGACAACGATCGGCGGCGGGGTCGGCACCGGATCGGGCGCGCCTGCGGCCAACAACATGAGAGCCAATGGCACGAGCCTGAATATGAACCCTGATCCTCGAGCGCCCAACGTCGGGGGAAACGCGTTCGCACCGCCGCGATAGTCCGCTCGTCGTTGCCGGGTTCGCGCAGCGACGTGCGAACCCGGTTGTTTAGCCACGCACGTATAACGGTCAATGCCGCGTTGCGCAGCGGCGAATGCGCGACTCAATCCTGAGCGTGTTCAGACGCCTGCTCGATCAACGGGGCAACTTCCTTGGGACGCGACTCATACGCCGAGTAACTCGCGCGCTGTACTTCAACTGTGTGGCTACGCGCTTTGTATGGCCTCTCGCATCGGAACCCTGCTCACGCCAAACCGGTCGGCTAGCTCACGCTCGACCAGCCGTGTGCCGTCGCCCAGTTAACCCGTCGCGATCAGTGTGCGTAGTGAGATGGCGACTGAGTCGGCCGTCGAATCCAGTTTGATTTCCATGTGCACGTGTCCTTGCGATTTGGAACGATGGCATACCCAATAGTGGGTGGCGTATAGAATTCAGCCGCAGGAAAGTGATGCCCGGTTCAACATCGAGGAGATTGGCATGGCGTACGGCGAGCACAAATATCAGGTAGCGGTGGAATGGACGGGTAACCGCGGAAGCGGTACATCGGGGTACCGCGAATACGCGCGGGATCATGTGATCGCCGCGGGAACCAAGCCCGACATCCAGGGATCATCGGACCCGGCATTTCTCGGCGACGCCAGCCGCTGGAATCCGGAGGATCTGCTGGTCGCCTCGGCGTGCGCATGCCACAAGCTCTGGTATCTGCATCTTTGTGCCGATGCCGGCATCGTGGTTCTGCGCTATCGCGACAACGCCGAAGGCACGATGCTCGACGACCCGAAGGCGGGCCGCTTTTCGAAGATAGTTCTGCACCCGCATGTCGTCATTCAGGCCGGTGGCGATCCCAGCCTGGCCGAGCGTTTGCATCATGTCGCACATGAGAAGTGCTATATCGCGAATTCGGTCAACTTTCCCATCCTGTGTGAGCCGACTATCGAGACGGATGCGATTTGACGCCACTTCCCCTGCGCAAGTCACTTTTTGCGCTCATTGTGTGCAACGCGCAATGTCGTCAGAAATGATGGATTTACTGAAGCAAAAAAACTTGCATTCCGCGCAGAAAAAGCTACCTTAATTAAACAAAATGACTCTGGTTCGGCACCGGAGGAGACAGATGCCGGCTACACGTATGATGATTGCGCGTCGTGCGGGCGTCAGCGTAGCCACGGTCGATCGTGTGTTGCGCGACGATCAGGCCGTGCGTCCGGAAACCGCTGAACGCGTTCACCTCGCGCTGGCGACGCTGCGCGACGAACGCGCGAGTCGCGGCCGCCCGTCGAAGCTCAGTTCGTTTCGCGTCGCTTTCGTGCTTCCGCAAATCAACTCGCGCTTCCTCGATCATGTGGAGCGCAACATCGCGCTGTCCGCGAGCTTCTTTCGCGAACACCGGATCATCCCGTCGTTCTATCGCTGCGATTTCTCAAGCAAGCGCGATACCGCCGCATTCTCCGAGCAGGTGGTCGACTACGACGCACTGGTGCTCGTGCCGCTCGACTATCCGTGGGTCGAACGTCTGATCGAGGACATGAGCGTGGCGAACGTGCCCGTCGTCACCGTGTTCTCCGATTTGCCTTCGAGTCGCCGCGCCGCGTATGTCGGCGTCGATAACCGGATCGCCGGGCGCACAGCGGGTTTGTTGATGGGCCGCTTTCTCGGTTCTCGCATCGGCACGGTGGCGGTGCTGTCCGCGTCGTCGCGCTTGCACGATCAACTGGAGCGGCGCACCGGCTTCTCGCAAGTGCTGGAAGAGGATTTCCGCAACCTGCGCTGGATCGCCGAGCCCGATTTTGCCGAAGACGACGACGGCGCAAGTCTCGCCGCGCAGGGCCTGCTTGCGCGTCATCCGGATCTGGTCGGCGTCTATGCAACCGGTGGCGGCATCTCCGGGATTGCGTCGGCGTTGCAGGAATCGGGCGAGAAATCCCGCCTCGTTCTGATTGGCCATGAGTGCACCGCGGAAACGCGCAACCAGTTATCCGGGCGCGCGATCGATGTGATCCTCGATCAGGACGTGCGCGGCATTGTTCACTGGGCCGGTCTCGCTGCAATCAATTTTCTTAACGACGTGCGTGGCGCGCTTGCCATCCCAACGCCGGAAACCCGAATTTATCTTCGTGAGAATGCGCATGCCTGAAGCTCGCGACACGCGGATTGCGGTCTGAATCCGCTGGAGCCGAAACACGGTGCCCGGCGCATGGGCGCTGTTCCATATCAGGTTGGAGACCCGGGAAAGACAAGGAGAAGACACATGTTTCGTCTTACGTCAGCAAGGGTAATGGCGGCGGCCATCGTATCGTTGGGACTCGGCATGGCTACGGGCGCGCAAGCACAGGGCAAGCAGTTGACCTTATGCTGGGCGGCATGGGACCCGGCCAACGCACTCGTCGAACTGTCGAAGGATTTCACGAGCAAGACCGGCATCAAGATGAAATTCGAGTTTGTGCCGTGGACCAGTTACGCGGATCGATTCATTAACGAGCTCAATTCGCACGGCAAACTGTGCGACCTGATCATCGGCGACAGCCAGTGGATCGGCGGCGCGGCGGTCAATGGGCACTACGTCAAACTCAATGATTTCTTCGCGAAGAACAAGATATCGATGAACGACTTCGTGCCGGCGACCGTGGTCGGTTATTCGGAGTGGCCGAAGAATACGCCGAACTACTGGGCGTTGCCGGCAATGGCCGATGCGGTCGGCTGGACGTATCGCAAGGACTGGTTCGCACGCCCTGAATTACGTGCGGAGTTCAAGCAGAAATATAAACGCGAACTCGAGCCGCCCACCACGTTGGACGAACTCAAGCAAACCGCCGAGTTCTTCCAGGGTCGCAAGATCGACGGCAAAACCGTGTACGGCGCCTATATTTTCACCGAGCGCGGTTCCGAAGGTATCACGATGGGCGTGACCAATGCGCTCTATAACTTCGGTTTCGAATACGAAGACCCCAAGAAGCCTTATCACCTCGACGGCTTTGTGAATTCACCGGGCGCGGTCAAGGGGCTGGAGTTCTACAAGGCGCTCTACAAGTGCTGCACGGCGCCGGGCATGACCAACGCGTACATGCAGGAAGGACTCGATGCGTTCAAGTCCGGCCAGGTGGCGATGCAGATGAACTGGTTTGCGTTCTTCCCCGGACTCTATAAAGACCCGAATGTCGGCGGCGACAAGATCGGCTTCTTCGTCAATCCGCGTGAGTTGAAGCAATACACGCAGCTGGGCGGGCAGGGCATCTCGGTCGTCTCGTATTCGGATCATAAGGACGACGCGCTCGAGTACATCAAATGGTTCGCGCAGCCCGACGTTCAGCAGAAGTGGTGGCAGCTGGGCGGCTATTCGGCAGCCAAGTCCGTGGTGGATGCACCGGACTTTCCCAAGAGCGCCCCCTTTGCACCGGCTTTCCTGAAATCTATGGCGATCGTGAAGGATTTCTGGGCCGAGCCCGCCTATGCCGAACTGCTGCTCGATATGCAAAAACGCATCCATGACTATGTGGTGGCCGACAAAGGCACGGCCAAGGAAGCGCTCGATCTGCTGGTCAAAGACTGGAACAAGGTCTTCAAGGCCGAAGGCAAGAACTAGCGTGTATCCGGACTGGACCGGCGGCGCGTGCACGTGCATTTGCACATTGCGCCGGTCCGCTTGAAGGAGTCAGGCATGTTGTCAAACAAGCCGTTTGCGTCGACGGGTCTCGAATCCGGCGCGCCGGCGCGCGTGCGCACGCGCCTGGCCGGCCTGTCGGACAGAACGATAGCGTGGCTGTTCATTCTCCCGACGATCCTGTTGCTGCTCGCGATCAACATCTTTCCGTTGATCTGGGCATTACGTTTGTCGTTCACGAACTTCAAGTCGAATATGCCGAGCATGCCGGCGCGCTTTGTCGGTATCGACAACTACGTCGACATTCTCACCGACGAAGACATCTGGTACGCGATGCAGGTTACGGCGCGTTTCGTGTTCTGGTCGGTCGGACTCGAAGTTCTGTTGGGCTTTGGCCTCGCGTTGCTGATCAACCGGCAGTTTCGCGGCCATAGTTTCTGGACCACCCTGATCCTGCTGCCGATGATGCTGTCGCCGGCAGTCGTCGGCAATTTCTGGACCTTTCTGCTGCAGCCGCAGACGGGTCTCTTCAACGACATCGTCGGCTTCTTCACCGGCATTGCGCCCGGCTCGTTCCAGATGATCGGCGACGTGTCGCTTGCGCCGTGGACCATCGTGATGGTCGATATATGGATGTGGACGCCTTATGTGATGCTCATCTGCCTCGCAGGTTTGCGTTCGATTCCCGACTACATCTACGAAGCGGCCGAAGTGGATCGCGCCACGCCGTGGCGCCAGTTCTGGTCGATCACGCTGCCGATGACCTTGCCGTTCCTGATGCTCGCCGTGCTGTTTCGCGGCATTGAGAACTTCAAGATGTTCGACATGGTGAATCTGCTGACCTCGGGCGGACCAGGTTCGGTAACGGAAACCGTGTCGATCACGTTAAAGCGCGCCGCGTTCGAGAAGTGGCAGACTGGCTATTCGTCGGCGCTGGCCATCATTCTGTTCGTGACGGTGTTCGGTGCGGCGAACATCTACGTCAAGGCGCTCAACCGGGTGAAACAGCGATGAGACCGACTACTATCCAACATTCGGTGGTGGCGTCGTCGGCGCGCGGCAAGCGGTTCGCCGCAGCGGCCGTCATCACGTATGCATTGCTCGCGACCTTGCCGATGGTCTGGATCTTCCTGACGAGCTTCAAGTCGCAGGAAGACGCAATCGCCTATCCGCCCGTCGTTCTGTTTCAGCCGTCGATGGAAGGCTACGTGAATTTGTTCACGATCCGTTCGCGGCAGCCGCCGGAGTTCATCGCCAGTCTGCCGCCCGCGCAGACCTGGTATGAGCGCGACGTGCGCAAGCGCAACATGGTGATCGCGGGGCCGTCGAAGGTTTTGCCGCGTTTCGTGAACTCGCTCGTGATCGGTTTCGGCTCGACTTTTCTCGCGGTGTTTCTCGGCACGCTCGCGGCTTACGCGTTCTCGCGTTTCAAGGTGCCGCTCGCCGACGATCTGCTGTTCTTCATCCTGTCGACGCGCATGATGCCGCCGATCGCGGTCGCGATTCCGATCTACCTGATGTACCGCGCGCTGGGTTTGAGCGACAGCTATGTCGGCATGATCGTGCTGTATACGGCGGTGAACGTATCTCTGGCGGTGTGGCTGCTGAAGGGTTTCATGGACGAGATTCCGCGCGAATACGAAGAGGCGGCGCTAGTCGACGGTTATACGCGCTTGCAGGCCTTCGTCAAAGTGGTGCTTCCGCAGGCGATCACCGGCATCGCGGCGACCGCGATTTTCTGCCTGATCTTCGCGTGGAACGAGTATGCGTTCGCGTCGCTGCTGACAAGCGGCGATGCGCAGACCATGCCGCCGTTCATCCCGTTCATTATCGGCGAAGGCGGCCAGGATTGGCCTGCCGTTGCAGCAGCGACGACGCTGTTCGTGCTGCCGATCCTCATCTTCACTGTCGTGCTGCGCAAGCATCTGTTGCGTGGCATCACCTTTGGAGCGGTACGCAAATGAAGCGAGACTCCGTGTTGCCGCACAGGCATTTTCTACGCCGTGGCTACAGCGAAGCCGCATCGACCGTGCTGATCGGTCTCGGCATGGCGATGCTGGTTCAGCCGTTTTCGCTGGCGTTGTTCACCTGGTCGTTTCCGGTCGTCCTGGTGGGCGCGCTCGCGTTCGTCGTCACCAGTCATTTCCCGGACTGACAATATGTCCACGATCGTTCTCGCCAACCTCCACAAACGCTTCGACGACTTCGTCGCGGTGCGCGACACCAGTCTGACGATCGGCGCGGGGCGCTTTGTCGTGTTGCTCGGTCCGTCGGGTTGCGGCAAGACCACCACGCTGCGGATGATCGCCGGGCTCGAATTGCCCACCTCCGGGCAAATCCTGATCGACGGCGAAGACGTCACGGCGTTGCGCGCGCGTCAGCGCGATATCGCGTTCGTCTTTCAGATGTTCGCGCTGTATCCGCACATGACGGTGCGCAACAACATCGCGTTTCCGCTGAAAAACGAGCATGTGTCGCGCAAGGAAATCGCGACTCGGGTCGATGCGGCCGCGCACATGCTGCGCATCGAGAGCATTCTCGATCGCAAGACCGGCGGTCTGTCAGGAGGCGACCGGCAGCGTGTGGCGCTCGGGCGCGCGATCGTGCGGCAGCCTAAGGCGTTTCTGATGGACGAGCCGCTCGGCACGCTCGATGCGGACTTTCGCGAGCTGATGTGTCTCGAACTGCGCAAGTTGCATAACGCGCTTGCCGCGACGACCGTCTACGTCACGCACGACCAGCGCGAAGCGATGGCGATGGCCGACGACATCGTCGTGATGAACAAGGGCGAAGTGCTGCAAGCCGGATCGCCGCATGAGATCTATCACTTTCCGGCGACGGTGTTCGTCGGCAACTTTATTGGCAGTCCGCCGATGAATTTCCTGCCGGTGGATGGCGGTATCGATGTGGGGCACGAAGAAGTCAGCCTGCATGGCGCACCGGTGCCGGTGCCGCGGTGCGAGCAGCCCGCTGCGCACGTGTTGCTGGGTATCCGCCCGGAGCATGTCGTCATCGACGAACACGGTCCGCTGCGCGGCAAGGTTATCGCCGACGAATATCTCGGCTCGCATCAGGTGCTGGTGATCGAAACCGCACTGGGTATCGTGCGTGTGCGTGCGGGCAAGGACGACGGTTTGCCTGCCGGATCGCTTGTCGGTCTGTCGTTTCGCAAGGAACGCACGCTGCTTTACGACGCGCAATCGGGCCGCCTGCTGCCGGGCGCCGTTCACACGATTCCTGCACTCGGAGAGGCTCATGGCTGAAATCCAGTTGCGCAATGTGTCGAAACGCTTTGGCGACATCCTGGCTGTCGACGATCTTTCGATCGACGTGAAGGACGGCGAGTTCGTGGTGCTGCTCGGACCGAGCGGCGCGGGTAAGACCACCACGCTGCGCCTGATCGCCGGGCTGGAACGGCCGGACGCCGGCGACGTGCTGATCGACGGCAACATCGCAACAGGCGTGCATCCATCCGATCGCGATGTTGCGTTCATCTTCCAGCAATACTCGCTGTATCCGCATCTGACCGTGTTCGGCAATCTCGCGTTTCCGTTGCGCTCGCCGAGAAGGCGCCGCAGCGAGGCCGAGGTGCGCGCGCGAGTCCACGCGGTCGCCGAGTTGCTGCATATGGAATCGAAGCTAGATAACATGGCGACGCATCTGTCAGGCGGTGAAATGCAGCGTGTGGCGATAGGGCGCGCGCTCGTGCGGCAACCCAAGGCGTTTCTGATGGACGAGCCGCTGTCGTCGCTCGATGCGAAGCTGCGTGAAGAATTGCGCATCGAGCTCAAGCGCCTGCATCGCACGATCGGCGCAACGATCGTCTACGTCACGCACGATCAGGTCGAGGCGACCACGCTCGCCGATCGCATCGGCATTCTCGAACATGGGCGTCTCGTGCAACTCGGCTCGCCGCGCGAGGTGTATGGCAATCCGGTTTCGCTGAGCGCCGCGCAGCGGCTCGGCTCGCCGCCGATCAACCTGCTGCCGCCCGCGCTGTTCGACTCGGCGCACCTGCCGGCGGGCACGGCGACCGTCGCGATCCGTCCCGAGGACATCGTGCTGCATGAGGCTGATATACGCGATCAGCGCGACGTTGCGGGCGCACAGGATGCACTGAATCTGAAGGTGCTCGAATATTCGCCGCTGCGCCACTTGCTGATTCTCGATCGCGCCGGAACCGCCGTGGTGGCGACGACGGTTGCCGAGCGCAATTTTTCGCCAGGGCAATCGGTCGGTGTTTCGCTGCCGGCGCGCAGCCTTCTATATTTCCGTGCCGACGGCAGGAGGATCCCGACATGAACGGCAAAACGGTCATGGCGTGCATCGACGCCGCCTATGCGTCGCTGAAGGAACACACCGACGAGATCGCCTTGCTCGACCAGCAGATCGGTGATGGCGATCACATCTTTAATCTGCTGCGAGGCATGGAAGCGCTGCTTGCCGTGAGAGCGGATATCGAAGCGGATGCATTCGGTCCCTCGCTCGAACTCGCGGCATCCAAGGTGTTGTCGACGGTCGGCGGGTCGTCAGGGCCCTTGTTTTTCTCGTTGCTGAGCGGCATGGCGAAAGCGTCCGCGGGAAATACGCTGGACGTAGCCGGTTTCGCGCATGTCTTTTCAGCAGGCGTGGACGCAGTCGGTCAACGCGGCAAGACCGGCGTCGGCAGCAAAACGATGATGGACGTGCTGATCCCTGTAGCCAGGCGCTTCGATGAACTCGCCGCGCAAGGCGCATCGGCCCGCGAAGTGCGCGAGGCGCTGCCGCAGGTCGCCGAGGAAAACATGCTCGCGACCCGCGACATGCTGGCGACCAAAGGACGCGCATCGTTTCTCGGCGAGCGTTCGCGCGGACATATCGATCCCGGCGCACGTTCCAGTCAGATCATGATTGCAGCGGTATGCGTGCGGCTGGCGCAACACAACGAGTGAAGGAGCGAGAGACCGTGAAAAAATTCATCAACCATGTGGACGACTTTCTCGCCGAGAGTCTGGCGGGATTCGCCGCCGCGCACAGCGACCTGGTGGTACTCCACAATGAACCCGTGTTCGTGCGCCGCAAGGACCTGAAGCGCGGCAAAGTAGCGCTGATCTCAGGCGGCGGCTCGGGGCACGAGCCTCTGCATTCGGGCTTTGTCGGTTACGGGATGCTCGACGCCGCCTGTCCGGGGCAGATCTTCACGTCGCCGACGCCGGACCAGATGATGTCCGCCGCGAGGGCCGTCGATACCGGTGCGGGTGTGCTGTTCATCGTGAAGAACTACTCCGGCGACCTGATGAACTTCGAAATGGCGTCGGAGATGTCCGAGGTGCCGAACGCGATGGTGTTGATCAACGACGACGTGGCCGTCGAAAACTCGAGCTACACGACTGGACGCCGGGGCGTCGCGGGCGCGGTGATCGTCGAAAAGCTAGTGGGCAGCATGGCCGAGAGCGGCGCGAATCTCGAGCAATGCAAGGTCTTCGGCGACCGGATCAATAAGCGCACCGCGTCGATGGGCGTGGCGTTCACCAGTTGCACGGTGCCGGCCGCCGGCACGCTGACGTTCAAGATCGGCGACGACGAAATCGAAGTGGGCGTCGGCATTCATGGCGAGCCCGGCCGGCGGCGCGCGAAGTTCGCGTCCGCCGACGCGATCGCGGGCGAATTGCTCACGGCGATCGCTGAAGACCTGAAACCGGCGGCGGACGCGGAGTTGCTAGTGCTCGTCAACGGGCTCGGCGGCACGCCGCTCGGCGAGCTTTATCTGCTCTTCAACTCCACGCGTATGTGGCTGAAGCAGCGCGGTCTGAAGATCGCCCGTGCGCAGGTCGGCGCATTGACGACTTCGCTCGAGATGGCCGGCGCTTCGATAACGCTGTGCGTGCTCGACGATGAGATGAAGCGCCACTGGGATAGCGCAGTGCATACGCCGGGATTGCGCTGGGGTATGTAGGGGAGACAGATCGCTATCGGTGCGTCTGCAGTAATGCTACGGAAGAGCTGTATTTTGCCAGCGGCTGCTGCGTACAAGGCGGCCTCGCGATGAACAATTTCGCCGTCGTGGTGTCGCCGGCGAAGGTGGGGTGGTTTCGGCTTTGCTTCATCGAGACGCAACTAACGGTCAAGCCCGGCTGGTCGCTCCAGATAACGCGGCGGCGCCCCAAGCGGAAACTTGAGACGACCGCCGCCCGCGTCCCACGCAGCGGCTACGCAGTGAAGCGCCGGCTATGCCACTCAACGATTGCCGTCAAGCAGATCGCCGAGCAGCTCGTCGAATGCGGCTTGCGCGTCTTCGAGTTCCTGCAATGCGGCGTCGAAGGTTTGCAGCGCGAACTGCGAAGGCTTGCCGCTGCCGGTAGGCGGAAATTGCGATTGCAGCGAAGCAAATGCAGACTGCACCCGCAAGGTGGCGGTCAAGACGCGTTCCATTGCCGCGGTTTCTTCGGCTCGCGCCTGTTCGTGATCCATGAAAACTCCGTGTTCGTCTGGTCGGCTCGCGCCGTGTCAAATGGGTGACTATGCCACGACGGCATTCAGGACAGCGGCAAACCGCCGTTGGCTTTCACTTCGCGCAACGACAACGCCGACTCCACCGACGTCACGCCCGGCAGGCTGCGCATCTCGTCGCGCATGAAGGTGCCGTAGTCGTCGAGATCGCGCGCGACGACCTGCAGAATGTAGTCCGCGCTGCCCGACACGTTGTGGCACGCGAGAATGCGCGGAATTGCCTGCACTTCGCGCTCGAAGCGGGTGGCTACGGCGCGGTCGTGTACCGCGAAGCGCACGTAGACGAACGCCACCACGCCAAAGCCAAGCGCGGAGCGCGACAGCATTGCGCGGTACCGATCGATATAGCCGTCGTTCTCCAGCCGCTTGAGACGGCGCGCGCACGGCGTCTCGCTCAGGCCGACCGTTTCGGCGAGCCGCGCATTCGACATGCGGCCGTCGCTTTGCAGCGCGGCGAGGATCGCGCGATCTGTTTTATCGAGCTCGGTGGTCATCGCTTTTCGTCGTTGATTATGGGCTAGCGGGAAACGTGGATTGAGAGGTGAATATTAGCGTATTCCTCCAAATGTTGAGGGTTCAGACATGTAATTCGCCAGCAAACCCTCCATCGACGATAGCAACATAGAGGCCTTGAAACGCGAGGCTCCTATGATTTCGGCACATCTTCTGATTGTCTATATGGCCGCACTGTTCGTCGTCTACGCGGTGCCCGGACCGGACATGGCGCTGGTTCTGCAAACCAGTATCGGACGCGGCATTCGCAGCGGCTTTGCTGCCGCCGGCGGCCTCGGGGTGGCGCGCGCGACGCACGTCACGCTCTCGGCATGCGGTGTGGCCGCGCTGTTGCGCAGCGCGCCGTGGCTATATGAAGTGGTGCGCTACGGCGGCGCGGTTTATCTCGCGTGGGTCGGCATCCAGATCTTTCGCTCGCCGGTGTTCGCGTTGCCTGAGAGCGGCGCGGCGAGCACCGGGTCGCGGCCGTTGCGTGCCGATTTCGTCAAGGGTTTGCTGACCAATCTGCTGAACCCGAAAGCGCTGCTGTTCTGCTCGGTGCTGTTGCCGCAGTTCGTGCGTCCGGAAGCCGGACCGGTGGCGTTGCAGATGATCGAACTGGGTCTGGTGCTGCTCGCCATCGGCGTGTGCTTCGACGTCATGTACGCGATCGGCGCCGCGCGCGTCGCCGGCTGGATGCGCGCTCATCCGCTCGCGCAAACGCTGCAGCGCTGGACTTTCTCGGCGGCGCTGATCGGCTTCGCGCTGCGGTTGTCGCTGGACTGATTTCCCCGCGGCTCACCTGCTCAGTTTATGCTCGCGCCGCGAGCGGTCCTCGATGATTGTGTTAATAAAGCCGATAGATGGACGCACAAACGCATACGCACGCACGCGGCCGCTCAATCACTCGCTTCCTGTCTATCGATGAAAACTTTTCTGCTTTACACAGTGACCGCCGTTGCCGAAATTGTCGGTTGCTATTTGCCGTGGCGCTGGCTGAAAGACGGTGGCTCCGCGTGGCTGCTGGTGCCCGGCGCGCTCAGCCTCGCATTGTTCGCCTGGCTATTGACGCTGCACGGCACCGCCGCAGGCCGCATCTACGCGGCGTACGGCGGTGTCTACGTAGCGGTGGCGATTGTGTGGCTATGGTGCGTCGACAAAGTGCGCCCCACGCTGTGGGATGCGGCCGGCGTCGCATTCACGCTGGCCGGTATGGCGATCATCGCTTTCCAGCCGCGCATTTGACATTGTTCGTGCGATGCTCCTGTGCCCCTCGCGCACCCATCGCGTACCTCTCACGCAACAGCGCACGCCGCTTACTTGATGCCGCCCAGATAGTCGAGCTTGCCGAGTTCGACGCCGTTGTGACGCAGGATGTCGTAAGCCGTCGTGACGTGAAAATAGAAGTTCGGCAGCACGAATCCCAGCAGGTACGAAAGCCCCGTGAACTCGATCGCTCCGCTGCGCATTTTCAGCGTGATGTCCCGCTGTTCCGATCCGTCGATCTGTTCCGCATTGAATTCCTTCAGATAATCAATCGTCTTTTGAAGGCGGGCATGCAGTTCGCCGAAGGTCTGTTCGACGTCTTCGTACTTCGGCGCTTCGACGCCTGCCAGACGTGCGGCGCAGCCCTTGGCCGTGTCGCTGGCGATATAGACCTGGCGCACCAGCGGCAGCATGTCCGGCGCGAGCCGGGCATTCGTGAACACGGACGGGTCGATCTGCTTCTCGGCAGCGTGTGCTTCGGCTTTGCCGAGAATGGCTTGCAGGTTGGTCAGGCCGCGGACCAGCACGGGCACTGAGGCTTGATACATCGAAATGGACATGATGTTCCTCTGATTCTTCGATCGTGCGCGCGGGTGGCGCGCGAGGCAAAGTAACGGCTGGATTGCCGCTGCAGCATCATAGCGCGAGCGGTGCGCGATGCGAATTGACGACGCGCGACGTTAGCCATTCGGACAACTGCCGCGCACGCCGGAACTGTGGTCGAATGCATTTGTCGGACGGCTTGACGGAGTTCTTGAAACCGCGATCCTCCGCCGGTTCGAGGTGGGGAGATTGTGCAGGCGCGTGCCGTGGCTGGGTCCGCCCGGGTATGCCAGCGGTCCGCGCCGTCACGCTAACAGGAGAGTCGGTACCATGGCCAACAAGCATCCGCTGCCGGGCAGCGAGCGCACGGTAGAGCAAGGTTCGAAAGTCGTAGGGCAATGCGATCCCGCTGAGCGGATCGAGGTTTTCGTGATGCTGCGCCGTCAGCAGCAGGCACAGTTCGACGCGTTGATGAGCAAGATCGAGGCGGGCGATCCGAGCGTGAAACCGCTGTCGCGTGAGGCGTTTGCAAAGGATTACGGCGCGGCGTCGGACGACATCGCCAAAGTGAAAGCCTTTGCAGACGCGCATGGCTTGACGGTAGTGCGAGAAGATCCGGCGGCGCGCTCAGTATTGCTGAGCGGCACGATCGCGCAATTCCAGACCGCATTCGGTGTGCAACTGCAGCATTACGAGCATCATTCGGCTGGCCGGTTCCGCGGCCGCACTGGCACGATCAGCGTGCCGGACGATCTGCACGGCGTGGTGGAGGCCGTGCTGGGTCTCGACAACCGGCCGCAGGCGCGGCCGCACTTTCGCATCCGGCCGCCGTTTCAGCCGGCCAGATCGCCGCAGGTTTCCTTTACGCCGCCGCAGCTCGCGTCGCTCTACCAGTTTCCACAAGGCGACGGCAGCGGCGAGTGCGTCGGCATCATCGAACTCGGCGGTGGCTACGTCAGCGCCGACCTCAAAAGCTATTTCGCGAGCCTCGGCGTCCACTCGCCGACGGTCAAGCCGGTCGGCGTAGACCAGGGCAGCAATCAGCCGACTGGCGACCCCAGCGGCCCGGACGGCGAGGTCACGCTCGACATCGAAATCGTCGGCGCGATTGCGCCGGGCGCGACGATCGCGGTGTATTTCACGCAGAACAGCGACGCCGGTTTCATCGACGCGGTGAGCCGCGCCGTGCACGACACGACCAATAAGCCCTCGGTGATCTCGATCAGCTGGGGCGGGTCGGAGTCGAATTGGACCGGCCAGTCGCTGCAGGCCTTCAACAGCGTGCTGCAAGCGGCAGCGACGCTTGGCGTGACCGTGTGCGCTGCGTCGGGCGACAGCGGTTCGAGCGATGGCCAGGGCGGCGGCGATTACGTCGACTTCCCGGCGTCGAGCCCTTATGTGCTGGCGTGCGGCGGTACGAGCGTGACTGCGTCGGGCACGTCGATTTCGCGCGAAGTGGTGTGGAACGACGGCCCCGGCGGCGGTGCGAGCGGCGGTGGCGTGAGCCCGGCGTTTCCGGTGCCGGCGTGGCAAGAAGGCTTGTCGTCGACGAGTGCTGACGGCAGCAAGACGCCGCTCAGCGGGCGCGGCGTGCCGGACGTCGCCGGCGACGCCTCTCCTGCCACCGGCTACAGCGTCTTGATCGACGGCACGCAAACGGTGGTCGGCGGCACGAGTGCTGTCGCGCCGCTGTGGGCGGCGCTGATTGCGCGCATCAATGCGGCGAAAGGGCAGCCGGCCGGCTTCATCAACCCGAAGCTTTATAAGGCCACGAGCGCCTGCAACGACATCACGCAAGGCAACAACGGCAGTTTTGCCGCGTCGGTGGGCTGGGACGCGTGCACGGGACTCGGCAGTCCCAATGGTCAGAAGGTGGCCGCAGCACTATAGTCTGATGAGCGGCGGATCGGCTCGGGCGGTGGCATGGTGGTGGCCCGCTCAGGTGGTGGTGAGCCGTCCACGCCCGGTAACAACGAACGATGTGTGCCGTGTCGGCCAGCAAGCGTTAGGCATGCATTTCAAGAGACACACGAGATAAGACAACACAAGACGTTAACGACGTTTAACGAATCCATGGAGCGATCATGACAAACACCGAGTCAGCTTCCGTTAGTCCGCCGTCGTCACACAATTCTCATGCGGCGCCCGCGCCAGCGGCGGCGAGCGCGTCGCCCAACGCCGGCGACCAGCCATTTTTCGATCCGGTCGCCTACGGCAACGGGCCGGACGATTCCGTCACGGAAACCGCCGAAACAGCCGCGATCACGCACCATTCGGTCACGATCGGCGGGCACAGGATCAACTACACGGCGAGCGCCGGTCACCTCGTGATTGTCGATCCGAGCAGTTCGCAGCCCGAAGCCAGGATGTTCTACGTTGCGTTCACGCAGGACAACCAGAAGGAGGAAACCCGCCCGGTGACTTTCTTCTATAACGGCGGGCCGGGTTCGTCGGCGGTGTTCGTGCTGCTCGGCTCGTTCGCGCCGCGCCGCATCAAGACGTCGATGCCGGGCTTTACGCCGCCCGCGCCGTACTCGATGGAGGACAACCCGGACAGCCTGCTCGACAAGAGCGACCTCGTTTTCATCAACCCGGTCGGCACCGGCTACTCGGCGGCCATCGCGCCGAAGAAGAACCGCGACTTCTGGGGCGTCGACCAGGACGCGGACTCGATCAAGCAGTTCATCAAGCGGTTTCTGACGAAGAACAATCGCTGGAATTCGCCGAAGTATCTGTTCGGCGAATCGTACGGCACCGCGCGCAGTTGCGTGCTGGCGTACCGGCTGCATGAAGATGGCGTCGATCTGAACGGCATCACGCTGCAATCGTCGATTCTCGATTACACGCAGTCGGGCAACCCGGTCGGCGCGTTGCCCACTGCGGCCGCGGACGCGTGGTATCACAAGAAACTCGGCATCGCGCCGCGGCCTACCGATCTCGGCACGTTCGCCGAAGAAGTCGCGCAGTTCGCCCGCACCGACTATCTGGCGGCGCTGCGCAAGTTCCCGACTACCGATTCGGCAACGGTCGAAAAGCTCAGCGAATACACCGGCATCGACACAACCACCTTGCTCGCCTGGAGCCTCGATATCGCGTCGTACGACAGCCGCGGCAATTCGCTGTTCCTGACCACGCTCCTGAAATCGCAAGGCCTCGCGCTCGGCGCGTATGACGGGCGGGTGACGGCGATCGACACCGGCATCGCCGGGATGGTCGACCCGAACTCCGGCGGCAACGATCCGACCATGACGGCCGTCTCCGGCGTCTACACGACCATGTGGAACGTGTATCTGAACGAGCAGTTGAAATACACGTCGAATTCGTCGTTCACCGATCTCAACGATCAGGCGTTCAAGTTCTGGGACTTCGGCCACATCGACCCGACCGGCGCGCAGAAGGGGCTCGACGCGAACGGCAACGTGATTCTGTATACCGCCGGCGATCTCGCGGCGGTGATGGCGCTCAATCCCGATCTGAAGGTTTTGTCGGCGAACGGTTTTTTCGATTTCGTCACGCCGTTCTATCAGACGGTGCTCGACCTGCAACAGATGCCGCTTCTCAGTCAGCAGGTTCGGCAAAACCTGTCGGCGCGTTTTTATCCGTCGGGTCACATGATCTATCTCGACGGCGGGTCGCGAACCGCGCTTAAAGCGGATCTCGCGAAGATGTACGACGCGACGGTGTCCAATACCCAGGCGCTGTTGCGCATCCGCGCATTGCAGGCTCGCGTTGCCCGGCCGGCGGCCGGCGGGTGAGCGGCTCGCGCCGGATACGTCGTCGTTGTCCGGTGCGTGGGCGCGGTGTTGTGAAACGCATTCGTGCCGGACAGGCCGCGAACCCGAGTCTTTGAACGCCCTGCAGCGCGCGCTTCACGGTGCGAGCGAGCAGGGCGTTTTTTACAGTTTTATATTGAATATGTTTTAATTGCTCCGCGAATTGAACTATTGCGCGCCGTTTCCCGGCGCGCCGACGAATGAACGCAGCCATGGCAGACAGGCGTCGCAGCAACCATCGCAGCGGCGTAACCAGCAATACGTATGACTATACGTATGACTATGAGGCAATTCCGTCGACGCTCGAGCGTCAGTACGGCCCCGCGCGCCTTACACGCCGAAAGCGCTTAGCGGTCGAACTCGTGCTCGGTTTCACCGCGGTACTCGCTTTGCGGATCGGCGAAGCCCGTGCCCAGGAAGCCGCGATGCTCGACGAGCGCGTCACGCAGCAGTCCGTAGGCGAAACCATTTGCCGCCCCGGCTACGCGGATACCGTCGCGCCTCCGTTCGACGAACTCATGGCGCACAAGGACAGAATGCTCGCCGCGCGCGGCATCGATGCCGACAGCGGTGTGGCCTTCGCGCTCGATAGGCGCGTGCCGATCGTCCTCGGCGGCTCGCCGGACGCCGCTTCCAATCTCGATCTTCTGCCATGGGCAGGCCAGCAGGGCGAGCGCCGCAAGGCACGCGCGGCGGTCATGCTCAAGCGCTGCGTCTGCGAGGGCAAACTGAGCCTCGCGGAAGCGCAGGCCGCGATTATCGGCAATTGGTCCGTGGTTTATTCGGGCTTCAGTCAGACGTCTTGCGACGTAAGCCGTCTCGATGTCGCCACTGGCTCCGAACGCGAAAGCGCGCCATGAAGCGGCGTGCCCACAGCCATCAGCTTCGACGTAGCCATCAGCTTCGACGTCTACCGGCAACTGCGTCCGCTGAGCGCGCAACGCGTCGCGCGGTTTCAGGCCTCCGGCGAGGTGAAACATCTGCCTCATGGTCTTGCGGCTTGCGAAGTTGCCGACGACGGCGTCGACGATCCGTCTGCCGTACGGGTCCATGTGCAGCACGGCAAGAATCGACGTTCGGCACTTGCGCCGGGCCTCTACCGCTGAATATGCATTTGTTTTGTATTTTTACCGGTACTTATTCAGGTACAGTGCATTAACGGATGTTTTAAGTCGTTTTCACGACATTGCGTCGCATCGCTTTTGCTGTCGATTGTGGCTATCCTGACAACAAGACGAAATTCGAAGGGGAGATTTAAATGGTTGCGGTCTATCTGTCGTTGGCTGCATTGGGTGCCGCTGGCGCCGCATTTATCCGTCAATTCGCCGTCGCTCAGGCAAAACAGCGTGCGGCGCTGCGACCGGTGCGCGTGCATACCGCTGGCCGCGGTGCGGACCGCCGCGCGCACCGAGGGTAGGCGGCATGAACCTGATCGTGCGCAACATCGCGGAATCGTGCAGCGAGCAGGAAGTACGGGAATTCCTCAAGCGCGAGCTTGGTCATTACGCGAAACATGTGGATGTGGTCGATGCCGGCAAACCCGGCGCGTACGCCACCGTCGAACTGGACGCGCAAGTGCCGTATGTGGGCGAGGTGATCGCGCGGCAGATTCACGGCAAGCATTTGGGCGGTCTGGCGCTCGAGGCGAGCGCCGATCTGTTCAGCGACGAACCGCCCACCGCGAACCGCCCACCGCGAGCCGAATAGCCGCTGCCGCCTTTCTCGAACCAGGCGCGCGTGACAAGCGCACCTGGTTTGTCGCATTCCTTTTCTCTCACGCCCCGCCTGTCTGCACTGGCCAATCGAACGGCGTGTATGGCAACGCGCGCTTGTGCTGTGTGACGTCATAAAAACGCATAATCGTCTCGCGCGCGGCGTCGCTCACCGGTTTGCCTTCCAGAAAGTCGTCGATATCGTCGTACGGAATGCCATATGCGTCTTCGTCCGGCCGTTGCGGACGCAACATTTCGAGGTCGGCGGTCGGCACTTTGTGCGCCAGTGCTTCGGCCGCGCCTAGTGCGCCGGCCAGCGCGCGCACGCGACGCTTGTTCAGACCGGCGAGCGGCAGCACGTCGGCGGCGCCGTCGCCGAACTTCGTGAAAAAACCCATGACCGATTCGGCCGCATGGTCGGTGCCGATCACTACGCCGGCCCGTGCGCCTGCCACCGCATATTGCGCGATCATCCGTTGGCGGGCCTTGATGTTGCCGTGAACGAAATCCTGCTGCGAGTCGTCGGCAAATGGCACGCCGCTCGTGTTCAGCACGGCAAGCATCGCATCGGCAGCGGGTTTGATGTCGACGGTGAGGTTTTCATCCGCGCGAATGAACTGCAATGCCTGCTGCGCGTCGGCCTCATCTTTTTGAATGCCGTAGGGCAGGCGTACCGCGACAAAGCGGGCCTCATAATGTTCGGCGCGCAACCGTTCGACCGCGAGTTGCGCGAGGCGCCCGGCTGTCGTGGAATCGACCCCGCCGCTAATTCCAAGCACATAGGTTTTCAAGCCGTTGCCGCGCAGATAGTTTGCGAGAAAGGCGATGCGGCGCTCGATTTCCTGCGCAGCGTCAAAGTCGGCGCCAACATGCATTTCTGCGGCAATGCACGCCTGGCGTGCGCTTGGGTCTCGTTGCGCCATGATTTCTCCTTCCTCCATTCAGGGTTGTGTCAAAGTCAAACGATACGCGCTTGCTTGCGAAATGCGCGAGCGGCGCAGCCATAACCGTGCCGGTCAGCCGGCATGCTGTGCACATCGGGTTTATCGCCAATATCGGTCTTAAATACAGCTCGTTATATGCCGTTAAATCGGTTTGCGAATTGTCAAAAATGGGCGAATATCATGGCGATTTTGATAAACCGGCCGATTCTTCATCGACAGATTGCAATGTGCTTAGTAATATCGTCGCGTATCCGCGCGCCGCGTGAGCCGGCAGGCAGTCAATAATAAGCAGGTTTGCTCAAATTCGCGATGAACTACCCTAATCGGCCTGGCCAGCCTGTTCCGGACCGCATGACTTCCGCTTCGGTAGTTCGTCGGCGCGAAGTGGTCTGTATGCCATCTTCACCCTATACGCCGCGTTCGTCGCATTCTCCGCGCGCAGCTTATTTGATGCGTTATCTGACGCGTGCAGCGAGCACGGTCTTCTGCGCCTTGTCATGCAGCATCGCAATCGCGGCCTCTGCACCGGCGGACCGTCCGGCGCCCCTGGTCGACGCGTCTGACGTTGTCGCGTCCGATGCGGTCGGCGTGGTCGACCCGCGCCGGGCGTTACTGTTTCGGGGCGTGTTCACGCACGAGGTCACCCGTCGGCTGAAAGTGCCGGCTGCGGAACAGCGCGCCTACGCCGACCGTCTGCAAACGGCGCTCGGCGAGAATGTCCTCGGCAACCTGTCGGGCGAGTATGTCGTGCTGGTCGATCGCAACGCCAACGTGCAGGCGCTGTTCATCTACTTTCGCGCGACTCCGTCCGATACCTGGCAGATGATCGGCGCGTCGCCCGTCGCGACCGGCCGGCCCGGCGAGTACGACCACTTCATCACGCCGCTTGGCGTGTTCGAGCATACCCCCGCCAACATGGACTTCCGCTCCGAAGGCACGATGAACGAGAATCACATTCGCGGCTATGGCAAGCGCGATATGCGGATCTTCGACCTCGGCTGGGCGCAAGGCGAGCGCGGCTGGGGTAAGGGCGGGATGTCGCAGATGCGCTTCCAGATGCATGCAACCGACCCCGACCGGCTCGAGCCGCTGCTCGGCATTCGCCATTCGAAGGGCTGCGTGCGCATTCCCGCGTCGCTCAATGTGTTCCTCGATCATTACGGCATTCTCGACGCCGAATACATGGAACTGGTCGCGTCCGGCAAATCGTTGTGGGTGTTGAAAAGCGATCGCCAGGTGACGCCGTGGGCAGGGCGCTACATCGTCGTGGTGGATTCGGGGCGTAAGAGCCGCCCAGCGTGGGCGCCGGCGCCAGGCAGCAAGGTGCGGGCAAAAGTGCCGGCCGGCGCGGATACGGCAGACTGAACAGCGGATTTCGCGCGAGTATCGAATGTGTCGATCTTGTGATAGAGCGGAAGGGCGAGAGGCGACCAACGGCGAACGACCAACGGCCCGTGCGTCATTCAACGGCTTACGAGCGCACCAGCAGCACGCCCACCAGCGCCGCCGCAAAACCGGCGATCTGTACTGGCAGCAGCGTTTCGCCGAAGCCGAGATAACCCTCGAGCGCGGCCAGCGGCGGCGCCAGAAAGACGAGCGCGGTGGCGCGTGCGGCATCGCCGCGCCTCACCATCCACACCAGCAAAGTCACGCTGATGCCGGACAGCATCACGATGCCCCACGCCAGCGACGTCCACAGTGTCGGCGAAGCAATCCAGCGGTGCTCGCCGAGCGCGAGCGCAAAAATCATCGCGACGAGCGCCGCGCTGAAATTCTGCACCGCGCTCGCGCTGCGAATGTCGGCCTTCGCGAGCGAAGTCTTCTGAAACAGCGTGCCCGCGGTGATTGCGCCGACCGCGAGGATCGAGACCAGCACCACCAGCCAGGGCGGCGCGTCGCCATGCGGCACCGGCGGCGTTGCGGCGGCCAGTTTCGGTTCGAGGACCAGCGCGACGCCGACGAGGCCGAGCGCCATGCCCGCCCAGCCGCGTCGCGAGAGCCGCTCGCCGAACAACGGTGCGGCGACGGCTGCCGTCGCGAGCGGCTGTAGCGCGCCGAGCAAAGCCATCACGCCGGCGCTCAAGCCCTGCGCGACCGCCCAATAGCCTGCGCCGAGATAGACGCCTTGCAGCAGCGCGCCCGCCACCAGATGCTTGCCGAGATCGCGGCCGGTCGGCCACGCGGCGCGGACGAGCAACGCGGCCAGCGCGAACAGCAACGCGGTGCCGCCAAAGCGCGCAAGCAGAAACAGATTGGGATCGGCATACGGCGTGATCGCCCGGGCGACCACGAAACCAGTCGACCACAACACGACGAATACGGCGGCGGTAAAGGTAGCGAGCATCGAGCTTCGGCGGTGGGAATGTGAAAGCCCGCCATCTTGCCGAGGCGCGCGAAGCGCGTCTTGTTCGAAGCTGCAATCGCCGGCGTACGCTTAATCCATCTGCCATCGCGGGTTCACCACATCAGCAGCACCGTACCCGCGCCGAGCACCCCGCCGCATACCGCGCACGCCCACAGCAACACGCGCGTGCGCCGATATTCCCGGCCGAGTTCCTCCATCAACTGAATATTCTGCCGCGGCGTGCGAGCGCGATCATGCTCGTGTTGCAGGTATCGAACGGCGAGTTGCGGCACGCGCGGCAGCATATGCGCCAGATGCGGCAGTTCGCGCGAAATACGCTTGATCCAGCCGCGATGATCGAGATCGCGCCGCGCGATGCCGGCCAGCACACTGCGCGTGATATTCCACGTATCGACGCCCGGATGCAGCGCGCGCGCCAGCATTTCCGCCTGCTGGAACGAGCGCTGCGCGGTGGCGAGGCGCCCGGACACGGCGCCATCGAACGGTTGCACCGCGTGCAGCAGATGATGAAACAGCGAACCTGCCGAGTGGTCTTCGGGAACGGCTGCGAAATGCGCTTCTGCGCGGGTGCGCAATTCCGCTTCGAGCATCTCGGCGCGCGTGTCGTGCGGCACGTGCCCGGCATCGCGATGCAGTTCGGCCAGCCGGCCGTAATCCTGGTCGAACAGGGCGGTCGCGCCATGCACGAAGAATTCGCGCTCTTCGGTCGACAGACTCGACATGATCGAAAATTCGGCGAGCACGAGGCGCCCTAGCGTGTCCGGCTCGACGCTCACGCGTACCCGGCGTGAATCGAGGGTTGCGTGAAAGAAGCCGTGCTCGAATGCCTGTTCGGTCACCACCTCGACGATATGCGTGGCGAGCGGCGCAAGTTTGACACGGTGCGCATGCAGGCCGGGCAGATCGCTGGCCGGTAAGGTGCTGATGCGCTGCATTGTCAGCGTTTCATTGGTGCACAGGTCCCAGATCACGGCCGGCACGGCAATGCGCGCGTCGCCGTCGAAATGATGGCCGGTCTGGCTCAGGTTGGCGGCCTCGGCGCGCAGGTCGAAGCGGCGCAGGATGTCGCCGGAAAACGATTGGGCCAGTGTGCGCAACTGCAGCCGGCGTGCGGTGCCGGAGAACTTTTCCAGCCAGCGCGCGACCCAGCGCAACAGCGCGAGTTCGTCGCCGATCTGTTGCAACAGATCGGCGCGCACCAGTTTGATGGCCACTTCGCTATGGCCGTTGACCGGCGCGGCGAGCCGCGCAAGGTGCGTCTGTTCGGCGAAGCCGCCGCGCAGCGGCACCAGATCGACCGCACTGAAGATCGTGGTTAGCGGCCGACCGAACGCGCGCGTCAACGCCTGCTCGGACTCCTTGGGCGGAAGCGGCGTTTCGAGGTGATCGATCGCGTCGATGGCCTCGTGCAAGGTGCCTGTCGCCAGTTCGGGATGTTCGGCCAGCGTCTGTGCGAAGCTGCTCGCCAATGGACCGAGCGCCGGCAGCAGGCCATGCAGGCTCTCGCGGCCGCGCCCGGATGCGTGCACGCGGCTGACCAGTTCGATCATCCAGTGCAGTTTGTGATCGGCCGGGGCGGCGAGCCAGATCAGGCGCGCGCCATAACGCAGCGCGTGGAACAGCAGCAGTAAGCGGCGAAACAGTGGCGGCATCGGCAGTTCGATTGACGGCCGCGTGACGTCGACGCGCGGCCAAGGCGTTCAGGTTAGCAGGGAAGCGCGCCAATAGGCGCATCCCCGCGCCACGCGTAATACAATACGCCGGCCTTCTCCAACCGTGGCGAAACCCAGGCGTGCCGGCTCCCGGCCCTCAATCGATGCTCGCAGAACAACGTCACCAATACATCCTGGCGCAAGTTGCCAAAACCGGCGCGCTCTCAGTGGCCGAGCTGGTCCGCGAATTGAATGTGTCGCGCGAAACGATTCGCCGCGATCTGAATGCGCTGGCCGGGCGCGGTCTGTTGGTCACGACCCACGGCGGCGCGCTGTCGAGCGACCGGCGCGAGCCCGACCTCGATACGCGCGAAGCCGCCAACGCCGGCGCCAAGCGGGCGATCGGCGAACGCGCGGCCGAGTTCGTGCCGGACGGCGCATCGCTCATCATCGATTCGGGCAGCACCACGCAGGCGGTGGCGCGCGCGTTGCTAGACCGGCATCGGTTGTCGGTGTACACGAACGACTGGCGCATCGCGCTACTGCTCGGCCGCCGCAACGAGAACCGCGTGACGCTGCTCGGGGGTGAACTGTCGGATATCGAAGACGCCACCTTCGGCCTCGACACCGTTCATCAACTCACGCAGTACCACACGGACTTCGCTTTCATCGGCGCGGGCGGCATCTCGCCGGACGGCTACCTGACCGACTACAGCCGGATGGCCGCCGAAGTGCGCAGCCGGATGATCGCCGCCGCGGACGCGGTGGTCATCGTTGCCGACCATTCGAAGTTCGGGCGCGTGACGCCGGTGCGCATCAACGGTATCGAGTCGGCGCGTTATCTGGTCACCGAGCTGGCGCCGGAGCGCGCGCTCGGCAAAGCGATTGCGGCGCACGGTCCGGAAATCCTGATCGCCTGAGCGGTCGACCTGCTACTGGCCGTTACTTCACGCGGATGCCGAGCCGTTCGAGCGTACGGCCGATCGCGGCCACTGCGTTATGCAGTTCGTTCGCGTCGATCGCGCCGATACAGCCGACGCGAAACGTTTCCACTTGCGTCAGCTTGCCAGGGTACAGCACATAACCGGCCTCGCGTACCGCGGCGTAGAAATCGGCGAAATTCCACGCAGGGTCGCGCGGCGCGTGGAACGTGACGATCACCGGCGCCTGCACTTCAGGCTTCAGGAACGGCTCGAAGCCGAGCACCTTCATCCCGCTGACCAGAGTCGCGCAATTGAGCGCGTAGCGTGCGCCGCGCGCGGGCTGGCCACCTTCCGCGATGAAACGATCGAGCGCGGCGCGCAATGCGGCGACCACGTGAGTCGGCGGCGTGAAACGCCATTGCGTCGTCTTCTGCATGTAGACGAACTGATCGTGCAGATCGAGCGCCAGTGACGGCGAACGGCCTTCGCTCCGTTCCAGCACGCTGCGCCGCACAATCACGAAACCCATCCCGGGCACACCTTCGAGGCACTTGCCGCTCGCCGAGATCAACGCGTCGATGCCGCCGCGCCGCAAATCGACCGGCAGCGCGCCGAACGAACTCATCGCGTCGACAATCAGGCTCTTGCCGTGCCGCTGACATACCGCGGCGATATCGTCGAGCGGATTGAGCAGGCCGGCGCTAGTCTCCAGATGCACTTGCGCAACATGAGTAATGCGCGAGTCGCGATTGAGTGCGTCTTCGATGGCGGCGGCGCTGACCGGTTCGTCTTCGTGCAGCGCCAACTCGATATAAGCAATCCCCATGCGCTGCAATATTCTGATCACACGGGCGCAATACGCGCCGTTGTTCGGCACCAGCACGCAGCCTTGACGCGGCACCAGCGTGCCGATCGCCGCCTCGACCGCAAATGTGCCGCTACCTTGAAGCGGTACGCAGACATAGTCATGTTCGCCATGTACGATTTTCACGAGGTCGGCACACACACTATGGGTCATGCGGTTGAACGCGGTGTCCCACGAGCCCCAATCGCGCAGCATGGCCTCGCGCGTTTGGGGCGAAGTGGTGAGCGGTCCAGGGGTCAGCAGGACTGGGTCGTTTCCAAGGATCACACGGCCTCCTTTATCAGATGGATATACGTCGCCCAAGCAAGGCGGCGAAAAGTTTGATTTGTATATTATTGGCGAATTGTGTCATTTTTTGGAATTCAAGAAAATAGTCATGGCGTTGTCATGGAAACCTGTGATTCTTGCCGTGCCCGCTCAGGCATGGCAGGCAGCGCGACTGTCGTAGGTGGGTTGCAAGTCGGGCTGGAGAAGAAGCGGCAAAGTTGTCGGCAATCTGCAATCGTGTGACTTTGCAGGGCAACCGGCTGAGGGCAATATGCAAGCGGCGCGGCGGTACCGCCGTTCAATCACAACAGGTATCGGGTTTTCCCGACCGTCTGGTTTTTTGCCTTTCGGAGAGCGACATGACAACGACGAATTCCCTTCACGCCACTGCTGGCCTCGTGCGCAAACTGCTGCCGGCGCTGGTCGCCGCGGCAGCGTTCGGCGGCGCGGCCATGCCGGCCCAGGCGGCCGACGCAGTGGTGCTGTATACCGCAGACGGCCTCGAAAACCTCTATAAAGATGTGCTGCCGGCCTTCGAAAAGAAGGAGGGCGTGAAGGTCAACATCGTCACGGCGGGTAGCGGCGAAGTGGTGAACCGCGCCACCATCGAAAAGGATCAGCCGAAGGCCGACGTGATCGTCACGCTGCCGCCTTTCATTCAGCAAGCCGACCAGAGCGGCCTGCTGCAGGCTTACCAGAGCGCCAACTACAAGAACGTGCCGACGATCGCCAAGGCGCCGAACGGTGCGTGGGCGACCTTCGTGAACAACTATTTCTCGTTCGCCATCAACCCGGAAGTCACCAGGACCCAGCCGAAGACTTTCGCTGACCTGCTGCACCCGGACTTCACCGGCAAGGTTGCCTACTCGAATCCGGCCACGGCGGGCGACGGCATGGCGGTGATCATCCTGACCACGTCGCTGATGGGCGAGGACAAGGCATTCGATTATCTGAAGAAGCTCGAAGAGAGCGCCAAGTTCCACACCAAGGGCACCGGCTACCTCGACGTGCTGCTTTCGCGTAACGAAATCGCGTTCGCCAACGGCGATCTGCAAATGGATCTCGACGATGCCGCAAACGGCGGCTTGTCGCTCAAACCGATCTTCCTGGCAGCCGGCGCGGGCAGCCAGCCGACCACCTTCCAGCTGCCGTACGCGATCGGCCTGATCAAGAACGGTCCGAACCAGGCTGAAGGCAAGAAGCTGATCGACTACCTGATGTCGACCGAGGTGCAGGCGAAGGTGCCGGACATCTTCGGCATCCCGGGTCGCACTGACGTGCCGCTCGCCGGCAAGAACGGCGAAGCCGTCAAGAAGGCTATCGCCGGCGTGAAGCTGATTCCGGTGGACTGGAACCAGGTGATGGCGAAGAAGGCTGACTGGACCGCACGCTGGAAGAGCGACGTGATCGGTTCGTCGGGCAAGCAGATCGACGTCGTCAAGCCGAAGTAAGCCGCACGCAGCGAGTTGCAATCGGCGGTCGAATCAGGCGGCGCCTCCAGCTATCGTGCGAGGCGCCGCATCAGCATGAATCTAGTTGGAGGATGAACCCGGTGAATACGGCCCGTCTTGCTCACCCAGGCGCGCTCGGCGCCTCACCGGACGCGCTCGAAGCCGCGCGTTCGAACACGCCGGGCGGCGTGCAGATCGACCATCTGACTGTGCGCTTCGGTTCGCGCACAGTGCTCGACGATCTGTCGCTGACCATCGAGCGCGGTGAATTGCTGACCGTGCTCGGCCGCAGCGGTTGCGGCAAGACGACGTTGTTGCGTTTCATCGCCGGGTTCATCGAAGCGGACGGTCTGGCCGGCACGCTGACGGTCGCCGGTCACGACCTCACCCATGTGCCGCCTCACAAGCGCAATCTCGGCTTGTTGTTCCAGAGCTATGCGCTGTTCCCGCATCTGTCGGTGTTCGACAATGTGGCCTTCGGATTGCGCGCGCGCCGCACGTCGTCCAAAGACATCGCGCGGCGTGTCGCCGATGCACTCAAGCTCGTGCAACTGGTCGATTCGGGGCATGTCATGCCCGCGCAGTTGTCAGGCGGCATGCAGCAGCGCGTGGCGCTGGCGCGCGCACTGGTGATCGAGCCCGACGTGCTATTGCTCGACGAGCCCCTTTCCGCGCTCGACGCCAATTTACGCGCGTCGGTGCGTTCCGAATTGAAGGCGCTGCATGAGCGCTTGCCGAATCTGACGATCGTCTGCGTGACGCACGATCAGGACGACGCCCTGGTGTTGTCCGACCGCACGCTGTTGATGCACGACGGCCGCATCGCGCAGCTCGGCACCCCACAACAGTTGTACGACACGCCGAACGATGCGTTCGTCGCGCGCTATCTGGGCGCGGCCAATCTGCTGCCGCCGCAGGTCGCGTTCGGCATGGGGGATACGCGCCACAACGAGCGTGAGCGCGTGGCCTGTCTGCGTCCGGAAACGCTGCGTATCGTGCCGCTTGGCGAAGGCCAGTTGCATGGCGCGATCACGTCGGTCGAATGGTACGGCGCGGTGTTGTCGGTGTCGGTCGTGCTCGACGCGATGCCCAGCGAGCCCGTGCTGGTCACCATGCAGCGCGGCCAAGGCATGATGCCGGAGAAGGGCGCGCGTGTTTCCCTGCGTTATGAGGCAGACGATGTCGTCCTTATCAAGCCCTGATACGCCCAATTCGCTCAGCACGGCCGACGCCGAGGCCCGCCGCAGCGCCAGTGCCGCGGCGCATACGGCAGCGGTGAAGCGCCGCGAACGTGCGGCCCAATGGCATCTGCTATTCCTCGCGGTGGTCGTGCTCGGGCCGCTCGTCATTTATCCGCTCGTGCGGCTCGTGCTGTTGAGCCTGACGGCGCCGCACGGGTTGAGCCTGCAAGCCTACGCAGCGTTCTTCGGCAATCCGGAGACGCGCGGTGTGGTCGGCACGACGCTGTGGATCCTGTTTGCCAGCGCTGGGCTCGCGTCGCTGCTGGGCGTCGCGCTGGCGTCGCTGTTGTTCTTCAAGCCGTTTCCCGGCGCACGGATGGTCACGCGCTTCCTCGAGTTGTTCGTCGCGTTTCCGTCGTTTCTGGTCGCGTTCACGCTGATTTTTCTGTACGGCTCGCAAGGCTCGGTCAGCATCGGCTTGCAGCGGCTGTTTCACCTGCAGGCGCCGCCGCTCGATTTCCTGTTCGGCGTCGGCGGCGTGATTCTCGCGGAGGTGGTGTTCTACGCGCCGTTCGTGGTGCGGCCGACGCTCGCGTCGTTCGCTACGCTCGACATGCGCTTGATCGAAGCCGCGCGAAGCCTCGGCGCGCATGGCTGGATGGTTGCGTACAAGGTGATTCTGCCGCTCGCGTGGCCGGGCATCGCAGCCGGCACGATTCTGTGTTTTCTGCTGACGCTCAACGAGTTCGGCATTCTGCTGGTGCTCGGCAGCGCCCACCTGATTACGTTGCCGGTCGCGATCTACAGCTCCGCCACCGTCGACCTCGACTTGCCGAGCGCCGCCGCCGGCGCGGTCGTGATGCTGATCATGTCTTTGTCGCTGTACGCGTTGTACCGCCAGGTCAACCGACGCAAGGTGAAAGGAGCGGGCCATGGCCGTTGAACTCGACCCGACCGTATTGCCGGTCATGCACAAGAAGGCGCGGCCGGTGCGCCGCAGTCTCGCGGTGCGGATGCTGGGCAGCCTGTTTCTCGGCTTCGCGGCGTTGCTGTGTTTCTGGCTGTTCGTCCTGCCGGTGCTGGTGGTCGCGCTGTCGAGCGTGGCCGCCCACTGGTCCGGCACGATCCTGCCGGACGGCTTCAGCACGCGCTGGTTCGAGCGGCTCGGCTCGAGCGACTTCGACGCGCTGACCACCAGCCTCGAAATCGGCATGGGCGTCGCCGTGCTCGGCACGATTCTCGGTCTGTGGCTGGCGTTGGCGCTCGAAGGGCGCGACCGGCGCGGCCTTGGCGCCATCGTCGATACGATCGCCATGATGCCCAACGGCGTGCCGAGCGTGGTGCTGGGGCTGGCGGTGTTGATCGCGTATCACAAGCGTCCGGTCGATCTGTCCAGCTCGGCGGCGATTGTTGTGTTCGTGCAGCTCGCGCTGGTGTTGCCGTTCTGCTACCGGTGCGCGGCCGCCGCGTTGCGCCCGGAGTTGACCATTTTGCGTGAAGCCGCGGCAAGCCTGGGGGCGCCGCCGTCGATGGTGTTGCGCCGCGTCGTGCTGCCGCAGCTGGTGCCGGCGATCCGTGCCAGTCTCGCACTGGGTTTTGCGCTGTCGCTCGGCGAACTCGGCGCGACGCTGACCGTGTACCCGCCCGGCTTTGCGACGGTGCCGATCGTCGTCGTCGGGCAAGTGGAGCGCGGCTATTACCTGCCGGCCTCCGCGCTGTCGCTGATTCTGCTGCTTGTCTCACTTGCTGCGCTACTGCTGATCGCGGCGCGTGTCCCGCGTCGGCGATTGGACTGACGGGCCAGTGTTGATTTTTGCGTTTGCGTGGCATGGGCACACAGGCACAAATCGCATGAATCGCATGAATCGCATGAATCGCATGAATCGCATGAATCGCATGAATCGCATGAATCGCATATCGTAATGTGGCAAAATATGTCAATATGACCGAATATATGCAAACTGCTTCAGTCGATCCGATCGAGGTTGTGCGCAGGCACTCGTTGACGGCGCTAGTCCGCGACGAAATCGAACGGCACATCATCGAAGGGGCGCTGGCTCCCGGCGACAAACTCAACGAAGCCGATTGGGCCGCGCGTCTGCAGGTGTCGCGAGGGCCGGTGCGCGAAGCGTTTCGCGCGCTGGAGCAAGCCGGCCTCGTGCGCACCGAGAAAAACCGCGGCGTGTTCGTGCGGACAGTCTCGCTGGCGGAAGCGGACGAGATTTACGCAGTGCGCGCGGTGCTCGAAGAAGCGGCGTGCCGGATGCTGGCTTCGAGTATCGATGCGCGGCAACTCGCCGGGCTGCGCGAGTGGCTCGACGCCATGCGCGCCGCGCTCGATGCGCAGGATCACGACGCCTACGCGCGCGCGAACGTGGCGTTTCACGACGCGATCGTGGCGGCCGCGGGCAATGTCAAGCTGTACGAGACATATCGAAGGTTGGTGAGCGAATTGAGTCTGTTTCGTCGCGCGGCGCTGGTGGTGCGTGCCGACACGATGGAACGCTCGCTCGCCGAACATCGCGCGATTCTGACCGCGCTGGCCTCGCGCGATGGCGACCATGCCGCCGCGCTGATGCACGCGCATGTGAACGGCGGCCGGCAGCGCGCGCATGAGGCGTGCGAACCGGTGGGCGCGTTGGGCGGAATGCAAAGGGCCGGTTAGGGTTTGACTGCAACGGATTGACTACAGGCACGCGTGATCGACACGCATGGAAGGTAATGATGGCAAACCCAAGCGAACGCAGTATCGAAGTGAACGGCCGTGGCTACCGGCTCCCGGCTGAGCCTACTGTGGTCGTCTGCGTGGACGGCTGCGAATACGATTACCTCGAAGCCGCCGTCGCGGCAGGCGCGGCGCCGTTCATCGGCAAGATGCTCAGGAGCGGCGCGGCCTTCAAAGGCGACTGCGTGATTCCGTCGTTCACCAACCCGAACAACCTGTCGATTGTCTGCGGCGTGCCGCCTTCGGTACATGGCATCTGCGGCAATTACTTCTGGGATCCGGACGCGAACGGCGGCGAAGGCGCGGAAGTGATGATGAACGATCCCGCCTATCTGCGCGCCGGCACGCTGCTGGCAGCTGCCGCCGAAGCGGGCGCCGCGGTTGCCGTGGTCACCGCGAAAGACAAGCTGCGCCGGCTGCTCGGCTGGCAACTGAAGGGCATCTGCTTCTCGGCGGAAAAAGCCGACGAGGTGACGCGCGAGGAAAACGGCATTGACGAGGTGCTCGATCTGGTCGGCTTGCCGGTCCCGGACGTATATAGCGCCGGCCTGTCCGAGTTCGTGTTCGCCGCCGGCGTGCGGCTTGCGGAAACCCGCAAGCTCAATCTGATGTACCTGTCGACCACCGACTACATCCAGCACAAATGGGCGCCGGGAACCGAAGGCGCGAATGCGTTCTACGCGATGATGGACGGCTATCTCGCGAAGCTCGATGCGCTCGGCTGGGTGATCGGCCTGACCGCCGACCACGGCATGAACGCCAAACACGATCCGCAGACCGGCGAGCCCAACGTGATCTATCTGCAGGACCTGATGGACGATTGGCTTGGCGCTCGCAGAGCACGTGTCATCTTGCCGATCACCGATCCGTATGTGGTGCATCACGGCGCGCTCGGTTCGTTCGCGACGATTTACCTGCCGCGCGATGTCAACGTCGCGCAAGTCGTCGAGCGGATCGGCAGCTTGCAGGGTATCGAAGTAGTGCTCGACAATCGCGCTGCGTGCGAGCGCTTCGAACTGCCGAACGACCGCGTCGGCGATATCGTCGTGGTGAGCACTCAACATGTGGTGCTCGGTACGCGTCGCGAAGAACACGACCTCTCCGGGCTGACCGTGCCGCTGCGCTCGCACGGCGGGATTTCCGAGCAGGAAGTGCCGCTGCTGTTCAATCGGCGCGTCGAGGCTTTGCTGGCCGGTAAAAGTGGTAAGAGGCTGCGCAACTTCGATATCTTCGACGTCGCCTTGAATCAAGTGGCGGCATCATGAACGCAATGTTGCAGGACCATTCGGCATTTCGCACGGAAGCGCTGCGGCTCAAAGGCGAGCGAGCGGCGCGTGAGCGCACGCTCGACGTGTTCGATCCTTTTACGGGCACGCGCGTGGGCACCGTCCCGCTGGCGAGCGTCGACGACGTGCGCGCCGCGTTCGAATATGCCGCCGCGTATCAGGCGAAGCTCACACGCTACGAACGTTCGCAGATTCTCGAACGCGCCGCAGCGTTGCTGCGCGAGCGGACCGAAGCGGCCTCGGATCTGATTTCGCTCGAGTCGGGCTTGTCGAAGCAGGATTCACGTTACGAGATCGGCCGAGTTGCCGATGTATTCAAGTTCGCCTCGATCGAAGCGTTGCGCGACGACGGGCAGAGCTTCTCCTGCGATCTGACGCCGCATGGCAAGAAGCGCCGTGTGTTTTCGCAGCGCGAACCGCTGGCGGGTGTGATCGTCGCGATTACGCCGTTCAACCATCCGATGAACCAGGTCGCGCATAAGATCGCGCCGGCGATCGCGACGAATAATCGCGTTGTGCTCAAGCCGTCGGAGAAAGTGCCGTTGTCGGCGCTCTATCTGGCGGACATTCTGTATGAAGCCGGCTTGCCCGCACCGATGCTGCAGGTGCTGACCGGCGATCCGCGCGAAATCGCCGATGAACTGATTACGCATCCGTTGGCCGAGCTCGTGACCTTCACGGGCGGCGTGGCGATCGGTAAATACATTGCCGCGAAGGCGGCCTACCGGCGTGTCGTGCTGGAACTGGGCGGCAACGATCCGCTGATCGTGCTCGAAGACGCCGACCTCGAACGTGCGGCGACGCTTGCCGTGCAGGGCTCGTATAAGAATTCCGGGCAGCGCTGCACCGCGGTCAAGCGGATGCTGGTGCAAAAGAGCATCGCGGCGGATTTCACGGACCTGGTCGTCGAGAAAACGCGTGCGTGGACCTATGGCGATCCGTTCGATGCTGCGAATCAGATGGGCTCCGTGATCGACGCCGCTGCCGCGCAGCTTTTCGAAGCGCGCGTCGACGAAGCAGTGGCGCGCGGCGCGCGGTTGCGAATCGGCAACCAGCGCAACGGCGCACTCTATTCGCCGACGGTGCTCGACAACGTCGATCCGTCGATGACGCTCGTGCGCGAGGAAACCTTCGGGCCCGTGTCGCCGATCATCGCCTTCGATACGCTCGACGACGCGATTCGTATCAGCAACGGGACGCCGTTCGGGTTGTCGTCCGGTGTGTGCACGAACCGGCAGGACGCGATCACGCGCTTCATCAATGAGTTGCGCGTGGGGACGGTCAACGTATGGGAAGTGCCGGGATATCGGATCGAATTGACGCCGTTCGGCGGCATTAAGGATTCCGGGCTTGGCTATAAAGAAGGCGTTCAGGAAGCGATGAAGAGCTTCACCAACCTGAAGACCTTTTCATTACCGTGGGAGTAATAGCGTGGCATTGAGTCTGAGCGACATCCGTTCGTTATTCGAGCAATACGGCAATCTCGCTTATAGCGGCGAGCCGGTGACGCAACTCGAACACGCGCTGCAAAGCGGCGCATTGGCGGAAGAAGAGGATGCCCACGACGAACTGGTCGCCGCCGCCTTTTTGCACGACCTCGGCCATCTGCTGAATCTGCAAGGCGAAACACCGACGGAGCGCGGCATCGACGATCTGCATCAGTATTTTGCGCTGCCGTTCTTGCGGCCGGTGCTGTCGGATACGGTATTGGAGCCGATCCGGCTGCACGTCGACGCCAAGCGTTGCCTATGCGCGATCGACAATGCCTATTTCGGTAAGCTCTCGGCCGATTCGGTGCGGAGCCTGGAATTGCAAGGCGGCATCTTCAGCGAGGAAGAGGCTGCGATGTTCCTGAAGAAGCCCTACGCCGAAGACGCATTGCGCCTGCGCAAATGGGACGATCGCGCAAAAGAAGAGGGCCGTGCGACGCCCGATCTCGATCACTATTTAGGTGTGGTTGAGCGAGCGATGCAGAAGCGTGTGACTGCCTGAATCGGTTGTTCCTGTTTGCTATCTTCGCGCCAAATCTGGCGCAATCCATACGTATCAAAATAACGCTTGCAAGCCGTCGTCCGGCTCGCTAGAATCTCGCTCTTTCGCGCTTCGGACAACGGGGCGCGGGAGGCGG